>JAGGZV010000032.1 GCA_021161835.1 Thermotogae bacterium
GTGGAGGATGTCATTTCCTCGCTGTCAATGCAAAAACAGGAGAAATCATATGGCACTTCAATGGTTTGTCAGAAGAAAACAAAAAGAAATATGGTTTCAAAGATGAACCAGGATATAGGTATTACTTTGAAATGACGCCTGTTATATACAAGGATATGGTAATAGCAGACACATATGGTGCTGGAGTTTTCGCTTTTGATATAAAAACAGGAAAAATAATATGGTGGATAGAAGGAGTAAGTGGAGGTACACACAGAGGAGACATGCTCATAAGAGATGGTGTGGTGTATGAATTGGGAAGCTGGTGTGCTTCTGCAATAAAAGCAGAAACAGGAGAAGTGATATGGGACAGAAACATAATGTTTGGTGGAGATGAAAGCTCACCATGCATGGGTAATGGAAAACTGTACATGGGTGAAAGTGCATTTGTAGGAGCTGTGGATATTGTCGACATCGATTATAAAATAGCAAAAACGTCGATCAAAAAGCAGGTGGAGGAAGAGTATGGGCTTTCAAGGTTAAGTAAGATTGAGACGAAAGTATACATATACCTATCTGAATCTGGTGAACTTGCTTGACATTGATAGAAGTTTAGTGTAAGATGTATATGGAACCGGTTGCACACATTGGGGTGAAGGATATTGAAACTGACCATATCACAGATTGCGAAGCTTGCAGGTGTATCAAAATCTACTGTTTCACGGGCACTGAATGGAAGCGGCTATGTTTCGGAAAAAACGAAGAGGAAGATACTGGAGATAATCAGGAAATATGATTTTGTACCTGATTCAAAGGCTGTGAGTCTCAGTAAAAGAAGGACTTTTACCGTAGGGTTAATACTTCCTGCAACTTCTGGACCTTTCTACGGTGAAGTTATCAGAGGAGTGGAAGAAGTACTAGCTGTTAAGGGATACTTTACCTTACTGGCCATTGTAGATTCTGGACAGAGTATAGAGCAGGCACGTGCAAGGTATGTTTCGATGATACGTGAAAGAAGGATGGATGGAGCGATAATATTCGATCCTACAATAGATTCAAAAACTGTGGAAAGACTTGCTAGGTGTAAAGCACCCATAGTATTTCTTTCAAAGAATCTTCAAAAATTTGGTATTGACAGTATAAAAGTTGATAACATATCGGGAAGTGTGTCAATGGTGAAACATTTGGTAGAAAAGCATGGTTACAGAAGAATAGCTTTTGTGAAAGGACCCGAAGTGAGTGATGACAGTATAGAACGTTTTGAAGGTTTTTTGGAAGCGATGCACGAACACGGTTTAGAATGTGATGAATCGCTGGTATTCTGTTCTGATTTTACCCTTGAAGGGGCACGAAAGATATTTCCACAACTGAAGAAACACCTCAACAAAATAGACGCCGTATTTTGCGCGAACGATGAAATGGCACTTGGCATTATCGATGAAATGAAAAAACTGGGATTATATCCAGGTAAAGATATCGCTGTTGTAGGGTTCGACGATGCTTTTTGGGCAAGATACATCGATCCTCCTCTTACCACTGTACATCAACCAATGTACGAAGTTGGAAAAATAGCCGCTCAAAGAATACTGGAAAGAATCTCCAACCCTACTTTATTCAAAGACCCCATAACAATCATTCTCCAAACCAAACTTATTGTCAGACGTTCCTGTGGTTGTAGTCAATGAAAAAAACAGATATCTTTGAATGTTGTGTTTTTTCGATCATATAGGAAACCGGTTCCATATATTGTACAGGGAGTGATGAGAAAAGTGAGGTATTTTGAAACAAAGTATGGATATTTCAAAGAAAATGGTGATTTTGTTGTAACCACACCTACAACTCCTGCTCCATGGGTACATATTTTGACAAATGGTCGATATGGAGCGGTGTATTCTCAGGCAGGTAGTGGGTATTCGTTTTACATTGATGCATCACGTAGTTTGGTGACACGTTGGATACAGGATCTTGTGGAAGACAGGTATGGAAAATACATTTACATGGTTGACGAAGACAGGGACGAAGTATTTTCTGCTACATTTCAACCGGTTAGAAGGGAAGGTAGGTATGAAACGATTTATTCACCTGGAAAGGTGGTATTTCAAAGTTCTTTTGAAAGGTTGGATATAACAACGAGTGTTGTGGTTACAAGAACGTATGATGTTGAGGTAATGAAGTTGGAGATACGGAACAAAACGAAGGATGAAATGCATTTATCAATTTTTTCGTATTTTGAACTCAACATGGGAACTTCCACCGATGTACACAGAGAATTTCACAAACTTTTCTTTGAAACAACGTTTGTAGCTAATTCGTTGGTAAGTGAAAAGTACATGTGGACGGCGGGACCAAGGAGCTGGAACAGTTCTTATCCTTTCACGGTTTTTCATTCTTCCACTGAAAAAGTAACGTCCTTTGAAACGGACAAAAAGAACTTCATTGGTATGTATGGAGACCCTCGGTTTCCCAGAGCTGTTGAAATGAGAAAGTGTACAGATACTGTTGGACGCAATATAGATGCAGTGAATGCTTTACACATCAAACTCAATTTAAAACCTTTTTCTAAAGAAACGGTGTATTTCATTTTAGGTATTGCAGAAAGCAGGGAAAAGGCCATTGAAATATCTCAAAAATTTCAAAACAAAACTTTCTGTGAATTGCAAATAGAGGAAACGTTGAACTACTGGCGAGAATTCCTGAGCAGATTCAGAACATCTTTACCAGATAAAGATATCGAATTTCTTTTGAACAAATGGTTACCGTATCAGGCAATAGGTGGAAGATTGATGGCAAGAACGGCTTACTATCAAATGGGTGGTGCTTTTGGTTACAGAGATCAACTTCAGGATAGTCTGGCTGCTCTATGGCTTGATCCATCCATAACAAAAAATCAGATACTTCTTCATTCAGAACATCAAAAAAAAGATGGTACGGTACAGCACTGGTGGTTGCCCTTCAGCAACGAAGCACCATCTGAAAGATGGTCGGATGATCTGCTGTGGTTACCTTTTGTGGTATGCATGTACATCGAACATACGGGTGATAAACGAATACTCCTTGAAGAAACAAAGTTTCTTGATGGTGGTAAGGCAAGCATAAAAGAACACTGTTTGAGAAGCATTCATTCAGTACTCACCAGTATTTCCAAAAGAGGTGTTCCTCTCATCCTTGATGGTGATTGGAACGATGGATTGAATGGTCTTGGACACAATAAAAAAGGTGAAAGTTTCTGGTTATGCGAATTCTTGTATTTCATTATCAACAAAGTATTGAATCTGTTTGATTTAACCGAAAAAGAGAAAGATTGGCTCAACAAAACAGCACAATCTCTAAAAGAAACATTCAACAAATATGCATGGAATGGTGAATGGTTCAACAGAGCTACATCGGATGCTGGAAATATCCTTGGTGGAAAAGAAGACAAAAGAATATTCCTCAATCCTCAAACCTGGGCTGTTATTTCAAATATAACTGATCAATCGAAAATGTTCAAAGCTATGGAAAGTTTGAAACAACACCTTATCACTGATTACGGTCTTCTCCTGCTATATCCACCTTTCACAGAAGTGAATGAAAATGTAGGTTACATAACAAGATATGCACCTGGTAGTAGAGAAAATGGAGGTGTCTACACTCATGCAGCTACATGGGTTATGTGGGCAGCATGGATATTGAAAGATTGTGAATTGACCGAAAAAGTATACCAAACACTTTCACCTATCCTGAGATATTACAAAAACCCCGATACATACATGGCAGAACCCTATGTTACACCAGGAAATTCAGATGGCCCACTATCCCCTATGAAAGGTAGAAGTGGTTGGACATGGTACACAGGCTCAGCGAGCTGGTTCTACAATCTGATCATTAGATGCTATCTGGGTATATATCCAATATCTGAAGGTATACTCTTCTCTCCCTGTTCAAAGAAAAAATGGAGAAAAGCATATATCAACTTCCAAATACGTGATGCAAACTATTCCTTACAAATATTCAATCCCAACGGTAAAGAACTGCATCAATATGAAAAGATCATCTTCAACGGAAAGGAAATGGATGGTAATCTCATCCCCTATAACCCCGGGGAAAATCAGGTGGAAATCCTATATTGAGGAGGTGTTACCGTGAGAAAGTCTTTACTGTTTCTCTGTGTTATCCTGCTGGCGGTGTTTTGTACGGCAGCCGCGGTGATAAACGACATGGAAAAGACGGAAGGTTTGAGCAACGATAATACCGGTGCAGCTTTCGAAATCACAGATGAGTTTGTATTTTCCGGACAACATTCTGTGAAAGTCATACCTTCGGGCAAAGCCGATGAAACCAAACTCGCCTTCCAGATAACGGGAAAGGTGCTGGAACAGTGGGTGGAATCGAATATACTGGAAATCGCCGTTTTCATTCCCGAAGATGCGGAGACGTTCCCCACGAAGTATTTCCTTGGCATGGCGGACATAACGGAAGGATGGAAATGGGTGGATGGTGTATTCTCTGAAAGCAAGTCGAAGAAAGGGTGGAACAGCGTAACATTTAAACTTTCGCAAAAGATGAAAGACATATCTATAGTTGGCAAGTACATGCTGTACTTCGCGTTCATAGAATTCAAAGACGGCAAGAAAATACCCATAAAAGACGTATTCTACGTAGATCACTTCATCGTGTTTCCCAAGGAAGAGGAAAAAGAAAGAATCTACATATTCCCCATGGAAACAAAAGCCGAGATTTCAAAGTACACAAACGACAACACCGGCGCAACATTCTCCCTGAGCGATGAGTACGTTTCTCAAGGTTTGCACTCTCTGAAAGTAACGCCTAACGGAAAAGCCTTGGAAACGAAAGTGGCGCTGCCACTCGAAGGTGAGAATGTGGCAAATTGGTCGATTGGTAACAAAGTGATCATGCGCGTCTACATACCCGAATATACCGAAGTAATCCCCACGATGTACTTCATCGGTATGGCGGATGTGACGGAAAAGTGGAGCTGGGTGGGCGGAGTCTTTGCAGACAAAGGTGAAGTAACCAAAGGCTGGAATACAGTGGAATTCAGTATAGCAGGAACGATGAAGGATCTCGATCCCGATAGAAAGTACATGGTGTATATCGCGTTTGCCGGTTTCGACACCAAGAACAAGAAGATTCCCCTCACATCCCCGTTCTACGTGGATGGTATATATGTGGAGAAAGTCAGAGTTCTGAGTATGGAGGAAAAGATGAAAATGGCGGCCCCCGAGATCAAAGAGGAAGTTAAGAAAATGCTGGAAATGGGAGATGAGGAACTTCTGGATTACATCCAGCGTAAAACCTTCGAATATTTCTGGAACGAGGCAAACCCAGCGAATGGGCTTGTACGTGACCGATCACGTCCTGATGCAGCGTGTAGTATAGCCGCCGTTGGATTTGCGCTTGGTGCCATACCCGTGGCCATTGAAAGAGGGTGGATAAGCTACGATGAAGGATACGAGAGGGTTCTCACAACGCTTAAAACATTCGTGAATGGTCAGGTAGAAGGAAAAAACGGCTTTTTCTACCACTTCGTTGATATGGATACTGGCAAGAGAGCAGGTAACTGTGAGCTTTCATCGATAGATACCACCTTACTGGTGGTGGGCGCATTGTTCGCAGGTGAATACTTCAAAGGAACCGAAGTGGAAAAGCTGGCAGACACGCTGTACAGAAACGTCAACTGGCAATGGATGCTCGCAGATGATAGCACATTGTACATGGGCTGGAAACCAGAAGCGGGGTTCCTCAATGCCAAATGGAGCTCATTCAACGAAGGAATACTGGCTTACATACTCGCAATAGGTTCGCCGACTTATCCCATTCCTGCAGAGTCCTGGGACAAGATAGTGAGACCCGTTCACGATAATTACATCTCGTGTCCCACGGAATCACTCTTCGTATATCAGTACCCGAACGTATGGATCGATTTCAGGAATAAAGAAGACAAATATGCCAACTATTTCAACAACGCGAAAGTGGCCACACGGTACAACTATCTGTTCTGCGTTGTGAACAGGTTCAAATATGAAACGTACGATCTCGACATCTGGGGATTGAGCGCCTCGGATGGTCCTGCGGGCTACAAACATTACGGCGCTTCCACGGGAAATCACGATGGTACTGTGGCACCATACGCTCCCATATCCTCGATAGTTTTCACTCCCGATCTGTCGATGAAAGCCATAAGAGAAATGCTGAAAAAATATGGACCCCTTGTATGGGGAAAATACGGATTCGTGAGCGCGTTCAACGTGGACGCGAACTGGTTCTCCACCGAATTCATAGGAATAGATGAAGGCGATATAATCCTCATGATAGAAAATTACAGAAGCGGCCTGATATGGAAAAAAGTCATGCAGAATCGTTACATACAGAAAGCCATGAGAGCCGTTGGTTTCGTTGAAAAGACTTCCGACTATGCGGCTACGCCGTGGTACATCGAAGAATACAAGAAGAAACTCTCGGCTGCTTCAACGGAGAAAATCGCCCTGGCTCGCAAGGTGGAAAAAATCAAAGTAGATGGAAAGCTGGATGACTGGAAAGGAATACAATACAACGTGGTTGATGAATCCATGAACGTCCCATCCGCCGGCATCAAGAAGGTCAACAGGAGAACACAGATACTGCACAGTCACTTCTATGCGGCATGGAACGATGAATATCTGTATCTGGCAGCGCGGGTTTACGACGAATACATCGTGGTGAACATAAAACCAGACGATTTGGCAGCATTCTACAGGACAGATTCCATAGAATTCTATCTCGATCCATCGAGAGAGAATCCGAAAGCAGGAATATTCAAACTTGCCGTTCTTCCATTCGATACCGAAGGGAATCCCCAAGCTGTCAGACACGAAGATGCGAATCCGGGACCGATATCCGAAGTTGCACCTGACGTGAAAATAGCATCTTCCAGGACGGAAAATGGTTATATCGTGGAAGTCGCCATACCATTCAAATACCTTGGCATCATGCCGAAGCCGGGACTGAAAATTGGATTCTGTCACACCATCCACAATTCCAACGTGAGGAACGCAAAGATCGGTGCATACGTTAGAGAAAACATGCTGTCCTGGGTACCGTTGCCGGACATATGGGCATACCCGGAAAAGTGGGGAACATTGGAATTTGCGAAGTAAGGAGGTGAGGGTGGATGAGAAGAATATCGATAGTTATCACGCTCATTCTGATGATCGCCACGTTGTCATTGAGTGTAAAAACACTGCGAATCTGGGCGATGGGCGAAGAAGCAAAGAATCTCCACATCATGGCAGAAAAGTTCATGAAAGAAAATCCGGATGTAGAGGTAAAGATACAGGCTATCCCATGGTCCGCTGCTTATGACAAAATACTCACTGGAATCGCCGGCATGCAACTCCCTGACCTGATACAGATGGGAACAACGTGGATGGCCCCATTTGGCGCCATGGGTGTGTTCGAAGAGTTGACACCTTACATAAAGAAATCGTTTATAAACAAAGATATGTTCTTCGAAGGTTCGTGGCAGACGGTGACCATGGACGGCGGAATCTACGGTATACCATGGTACGTTGATGTCAGGGTTATGTACTACAGAAAAGACATCCTGGAAAGCATAGGGTACGATCACGCTCCCCAGACCTGGAACGAACTATATGAGGTGGCAAAAAAACTGGCAAAACGTGGTGAAAAGATGTATGCGCTGTCGTTGTTGTACACAGGCGTTTTCGGAAACGAATTCATGCCTTTCGCATGGCAAGCGGGTGGACGCATATTCGATGAGAACGGGAACATACGTGTAACCGATCCAGAATTCGTGGAGGCCATTAGATACTACGCCAGATTCTTCTGGGAAAAACTCGCACCTGTGGGAGGTGCAAACGTACTACAGGACTTTGCAGCAGGTGTAGTGCCAATATTCTTCTCAGGGCCATGGATGGTGAGTCTTATTGAAAAACAGACACCACAGATAGCCGGCAAATGGTCGGTAGCTTTGATGCCCAAAAACAAAAAAAGAACTTCTTTTGTTGGAGGGTGCAACTGGGTGATATTCAATACCTCCAAGCACAAAGAACTGGCATGGAAGTTCATAGAATTCATGACAAAACCGGAGAATCAACTGGAATGGTACAAAATAGTTGCTGCTCTTCCAGCGGTCAAAAAGGCCTGGGAATATCCCGAACTTGCAAATAATCCCATCATTAAGGTATTCGGTGAACAACTCAAGGATGCGAAGTCACCGCCCAACATACCAGCATGGGAAGAAATCGCCAACGCCATTTCAAGAAGAGTGGAAGAAGCTATATACAGGAAACGAACCCCTGAGAAGGCTGCTGAAATGCTGAAGAAAGATATAGAAAAGATCATGAGGTGAAGAGCCTGCGGGCTCTTCACCTTTTTTCGAGGAGGATGTCTTCATGAAAACCAACTGGTTCTGGATACTGGTATTCATTGGACCGGCTCTTGCCCTCCTGCTGATATTTCTGATAATTCCGATATTTGCTTCACTTTTCCTGTGTTTAACGGATTTCAATGTTAGAGCCATGGTGAACTGGAGCAACGCAAAATTCGTGGGCTTCAGGAATTTCATCGAGCTGTTCCAGGACGAGCTATTCTGGAAAGCTGTTCTAAACACTTTCTATTGTCTGGCAGTTGCCATGCCAGTTACCGTGTGCCTGGCCCTCATGAATTCCGTACTTCTCAATAGAGAACAAACAAAACTGAAGACTTTCTTCAAAACAGCATTTTTCCTGCCTTTTATCACCAACACGGTTGCCATAGCCGTGGTATGGGCGTGGATACTCAACCCTCACTACGGTGTCCTGAACTGGTTGCTTGGTATTTTCGGAATAGAGGGACCAAACTGGCTGGGAGACCCGAAATGGGCCATGCCATCCATAATCATGCTCGTGGTATGGAAAGCCGTTGGTTACAACACCATATTGTTCCTTGCGGGACTCCAAAATATACCCGATTTCCTCTACGAAGCGGCGGAACTCGATGGAGCTTCCTCATGGCAAAAGTTTTGGTACATCACCTTACCACTTCTGAAACCAACCACGGTGTTTGTCACCACCATGATGATAATAGGATACCTTCAGTTGTTCGAAGAACCCTATATGCTCACACAGGGCGGTCCCTTGAATGCAACGCTTTCCATCGTCCTGTATCTTTACAGACAGGGATTCAAATTTTTCAACTTGGGATACGCATCATCGATAGCCGTGGTTTTATTCCTGATGATAGCTTCTCTGACCATCTTGAGATTGAAGCTCGGCGGACAGGATTGAGGTGAGGGAAATTGAGAAAAACATCAGTGTTCAATCAGATAGTGGTTCATACGATACTTCTAATATCATCAGCATGCATGATCGTTCCGTTTGTGTGGATGGTTTCAACATCGCTCAAATATCCCGATGAAATCTTCGTGTTTCCACCAAGATGGATACCCAGAAATCCCACGCTCGAGAATTATACTGAGCTATTCAAATCCATGAATTTCGGCCGTCCCTTCTTGAATACCATAATAGTGGCTGGATGCATTACCTTCTTTTCCATTCTGATTTCTTCGATGGCCGGTTACGCGTTCGCAAAGTTTCGGTTCAAGGGCAGGAATAGACTATTCTTCATGGTACTGGCCACCCTGATGGTACCGGGGCAGATGACCTTGATACCCGTCTTCCTGCTCATGAGATATCTTGGACTTCTGAACACTTATACAGGATTGATAGCACCCGGAATAGCCAGTTCTTTCAACATATTCTTCATGCGTCAATTCATATACACCATTCCGAACGATCTCATAGAGGCGGCGAGAATAGATGGAGCAAAAGAAGGATACATATTCTTTAAAATCATTCTTCCTCTTTCAAAGCCCGCAATAACCACGATCGCGATATTTACCTTCACGGGATCATGGAATTCGTTCCTATGGCCTCTCATAATAGCCCAGGACGAGCGGATGTATACTTTACCTGTTGCAGTTTCCGTACTGGCGGGTCAATACGTTGAAAACATCGCCATACAGATGGCTGGATCGTGTGTGGTGATAACCCCTATTCTGGTATTCTTCCTATTCGCCCAACGGCATTTTATAAAAGGTATATCTTTAACAGGTTTGAAAGGATAAAGGTGCATCAAAACCCACCTCATCAGCATTGTGAACAGCATGATGAACGCGAAAATTCCATGAAGATATGTTTTAATATATTTATAAACTAACATCCTGATGGAGAGGTGGGTGTTTTATGGACGTGGAAAAAGAACTCAAAAGAAAAGCGAGTGGTTTTAAAAAAACGCTTAGAAAGAGAAGGATTCAGGATGTATTTCAAAGAGTGTGTTACATATCGCCTGAGGACATCCTTGTGGTGAACTATCCTCGCTCCAGACCACTGGCTGCTTTCAATCCAGGGGCATCGTTGTTTGAAGATGAGGTTTTCATATTTCCTCGCCTGGTTTTTGATTACTACACCTACAATTCCTCGATAGGAATGTTCAGTATCGGTGTAAAACAACTACTGGAAAACAGCTTCAAAAGACCGATAAACACAAAGATAGTCATATGGCCGGATAAAGCCTGGGAATTTGGGCACGGTTGTGAAGATGCGAGGGTGTGCAGTGTAGGTGAAAAAACATACATACTTTATACGGGTTCAAAACATTATGGAAGTTCTGCAAAGTCTGAAAATGAGGATTCAGATGAAATAAAGAAAGAGGTGCTCGTGAAAAAATCGGTTCAGGCTTTCGCACTGTGGGATGAAAAGAGAGGAACATTTGAAAAGCTGGGCTATTTACGGATTAAAGAAGGAAGCGAGGAATATATTCCCGATTGCAAGGATAGCGCTTTGCTTGGCGAGAAGAATGGAACTGTCTCCATGCTCTTCAGACCAAGCGTAGAAGGATTCATGGGATGCTGGAAAGGTAAGATGGATTCTTCAGATTTATCCATCAGCATCGACAGTGTGGGAATCGTCATGGGACCAGAAGAATGGGAGAGTAAGATCGGATGGTCTACCAACGCCGTGGAACTGGAAAATGGAAAATTCCTTGTGGGCTGGCACGGTGTGATGAAAGATGATTTCTCATACGCCAACGGACTGGCACTTGTGAATGCTGAAGGTGAACTTCTGAAAGTAAGCGACTATCTTCTTGCGCCGAGAGGGCTCGTCGAATATTACGGTGACAGGGGAGGAGTCATCTTCGGTGATGGGTTGATACTTTACGAAGACCTCGTGATATGGATAGGTGGGGTGAGTGACTACTGTATGGGTGTTTTCGTAGCGAAACTTGAAAAAATTCTAAAAAACATGAGGGAGGTATGAGGAAAAAATCCTCCATGGAACTTAAGACGATAGTTGGCGAGGTGGAATTTTCCCAGAAAATCAAAAGATCAGAGTTCATATGTCATGCAGGATATGTCGAAAGCGTGAGAGAAGCCGTTGAATTCGTGAAAAAAACGGTGAATGATTTTCGAGATGCCACACACAATTGCTGGGCTTACAGAGTAATGGAAAACGGAAAACTGCTGGAAAATTGTTCGGACGCAGGAGAACCCAGTGGCACGGCAGGAAAACCGATACTGATGAGTTTGAGAAAATTGAAATTAGCCAACGTTGCAGTGGTAATCACAAGATATTTCGGTGGAGTGAAGCTGGGAAAACGGGGGTTGATGGATGCCTACTCCAGTACCACATATCAGGGGTTGAAAAAAGCCACCATAGTACAATTGGGGTTGTTCAGGATCGCAGAGTGCAATATGGATTACGCCAGCTTTTCCAGATTCGAGAATCTTCTGAAGCGAAAAGGTGGAAGCATAATAGAAGTCGAGTTCAGCGAGCGAGTGCACGTTATAGCCGCCGTACCATGCGATATTCCTCTCTGTGAAGGATGCCAGATTGTTGTCGAAAAGTACATGCCCGCCCCAGCAGACTACACCACGGATTTTATATAGGTGTTGAAGCATTTCAGCTCTGATAGCCAAAAGACGTGGGTATTGCATCATGTTAGAGTATCTCTGGAATGCGGCACGATGTTTCATACAAAGAGCCGGCAATATAATTCCGAGAAAGGAAGCAGAATCCAAGCAACTATTCATGGTCAATTCGATGAGATTCAGCGCTCCAGTATTCTCAAGGTTCGAAGTCTGTTAATGGTTGCGGAAACCTCGTATATTCGAAAACTCTCTATATTCGGTGGAATAGGGCCATCGAAGAAGATATCGATGGTGTTTGAAATCATCAACTTCTGCAGCTCATCGAGTATCTCTTTCATGCTCTTCACACCATCTATTATTCCACGACGCAAACAGTACGTTATGGCGTTTCCAACTCCCAGGATCTGCCAGTCGCTTATGAAGGTTTCAACGGCGGAAAGATCTATTTTATTCCTGCCAAGGGTCAGAAATCTCCCTTCCGCACTTTTCAAATATTCTTCTTTTTTACCCCTGGATGGATCTATACTCGCGGGATCAGGTACCCTGGGATCCGGTAAGCGGAAAGGAGAGGGAACATCTTTTCTACGCTTCGTCACATACTCACATGCTATCTTTTTCGCCTGCTCGGTTACATCGCGTGGTTTGAAAGAGTCCATCATTATAACGATGTCGGCCACATCGAGATAATCGCCAGAACCACCTATGACTATTATGAAAGAAAAACCACGATCCCGCATCTCTTCCACCCTGTCTATAAGAGGAACGATGGGTTCACATCTTCTGGGTATGAGTTGTTGCATCCTGGCATCCCTTATCATGAAATTCGTGGCAGATGTGTCCTCATCTATTAAAAACACTTCAACACCACTTTCCACAGCTTCCACTATGTTCGCTGCCATCGAGGTGGAACCGGAAGCATCTTCTGTATCGAACCTGCGGGTGTCCAGACCAGCTGGAAGATTCGTGATAAAAGAAGATATATCAACTCTGGTTATTTTGCGACCATCCTCTGACCTTATCTTGAAAGCGGTGGGGTCGGTTATCACGTACTCCCTGCCATCCCCTTCCACATGATCGTATATTCCCGCCTGCATAGCCTCCAGCAGTGTGGTCTTACCATGATAACCTCCTCCGGTTATCACCGTTATTCCCTTTCTCACCCCCATACCAGTTATTCTCTTTCCGCCCGGAAGTTCTATTTCCACTCTCAAAGATTCGGGAGATTCGAAAGGAACCGCCCTACTTCTATCCATGGGACGTGGATCCACGCCTGAACGTCTTGGAAGTATCGAACCGTCGGCGATGAATGATATCAATCCCATATTGTGAAGCATGGTCCTGATGTGTCTTTGATCGTCCTTCAATCTCACAGCTTTTTCCACAAGCCGTGGATCGTACATCAAAATCAATACACCGTTTTCAACGATTTTCTTGAGATCCTGTGAGAACATCTCCCACGCCGCTTCGGCATCTATTGTTCGACCACGCGCCGGTAATCCAAAAAATAATCTCAATTCCACTACATCATCTTTCAACCTCACACACGTTCGTTCCAGCACCTCTTGGCCGGGACGTGGAAAACCTATCTTTCCACTGTTTCCACTTCCCCTGTTTTTGGAAACTTTCTGACAGATCCTCCATACGTTCCTCGCAAGGGTATCCTCAACGGCCACGCGTCTGTGTGGTTCACTGTAGAAAGCTGTATCCAGAATGTTGGAGATGATTACCCTGATCTGGGAAGGTGTGGCAAAGGGATCACCCTGTACTCTGTCTATCGCCACACCATAATTTTCGAAAGCAAAGGAACGCCTGGAGAGGATTTTGTAGGTTTTGTAACCCTTTTTATGTATGGAATTTAAAAGGATCTTCAACTTTTTCGATGATTCCATCTTTTGCTTCACCTCGTGCGGAAAGGCTTTCTCGCATCCTTCTTCTCCTCCTGAAGTGTATCAAACCCACTATCAGGGATGCCATCCCTATACCCAGCATATTGGAAAGCAAATCGAAGATGTTGGAATCGCGTGTAGGAACATACTTCTGAATCAGCTCCAGAATGCTGGATAGACCAGCAACCCATAAAACCGCATACCAGCGAAAAGCATAAATGCCCAGAATCGTCATAAAAAAGTAAAAACCGGCATGAGCCAGCTTATCCTCACCAACGAAGTCATCGAGTTGTACATTTTGAGAGAATGAAGTGTATACAGCGACCACAGTAAGAAAAATGAACAAGATCCTCATGAGCACTTTCATTCTTCGTCCTCCGTTTCCGGTATTTTGAAAAACCTTGCCAGTATTTTACGCGCTATGGGTGCCGCCGTCTGTGAACCGTAACCACCATTTTCCACGAACACCAGTACGCTTACCTGTGGATCCTCGGCAGGAGCAAATCCCACAAACCACGAATGCGGAGCTCTCCCACCCCACACTTCTGCTGTTCCCGTCTTACCGGCTACCGTCAAAGGAAAATCCTTGAATATTTCATAAGCTGTCCCATGCTCCTTCGGCGTCTTTCCCTCTCTGGTGGTTACCTGAACAAGAGATCTTACGATATCGTCGTACACTGGACCAAATTCTAACACGAATTTCGGCTTCACGTTTTCCCTGAAGGCAACGTGCGGTTCGTAGAACTCACCATGAGTTGCTATGAGATTGTAGAAGCATATCAACTCCAGAGGTGTTAAACGAGCGTACCCCTGACCTATGGCCGTCAACAGTGTATCTCCTATGTACCAGGGTTCACCAACGTGCACTCTTTTCCAGTATGGATCGGGTATGACACCTTCCTTTTCACCCGGGAGGTCTATACCAGTCAAACCATCCAGTTTGACAAATGAAGCCATTTCTCTTATAGCGTTTATCCCTATTTCCATTCCCAGTTTGTAAAAAAATACGTTACAGGATACAGCCATGGCCTTTATGTAATCCGTTTCACCATGCCCCAGAGGATACCAGTCGGAAAAAGAATACAGAAGGTTACCCTCTTCATCTTTGAGATCGTAGCGTCCCTTACAATCTATGACGAGCTCACGTGTCTCCTTATCATTGTAATACAGTGCCGCAAGCAGTACGAGCGGCTTTATAGCTGAACCGGGCGGATAAGCAGCGGAAATGGCCCTATTTATGAATCTCCCGCGGGGATCTGCAGACATCAGACGCCATTTTGCCTCATCCACACCCATGGACAATGCGTTGGAATCGTATCCAGGATAACTCACAAGAGCGTATACCTCACCGGTTTTAGGATTCATGACTATCGCCGCCCCGGGTTTCCTCTCTTCCTTTATCAGATTGTACACGTATTCCTGCAGATCGGCATCTATGGTCAAACGCAAGGGCTCGCCGGGTATTGGTGGGATACTGTCTATCAATTGCCCATCGTGGGCTCTTATCATCAGCAATCCATCGAAACCTGCAAGGAGATCATCGTAGTACTTCTCAACACCAGCTATACCTTTTCCCTCACGGTTCACATATCCCACAAGATGACCGAAAGCTTCGCCTCTGTAAAACCTCCTAAAGGTTACTTCCACTCTCAGACCTCTTATACTCCACAAACGGGTTTCCACAGAAGGAGGTAGCGAAAGTTCCACACTATCACCATTTCTGAGTTGTTTCGTTATGTTTTCCGCATCGATGCCAGGACACCTTTTGAGGAGGGCCTCCAGCCTTTTCCAGTTAAAACCCGGGGAAGCAGATAACCGCAATTTCCTTACATTCCATGCCAGCTTTTTGCCGTTTCTGTCATATATCTCCCCCCTGGGTGCTGGTATTGAAACCAGCTTCTTGAACATGTTCTGAACCTGTATCCTGTACTCTGCGCCTCGTACTATTTGCAAATCATAAGCACGTATCACAAGAACGAGCATACCAACGATGATAGCAACGAAGAATATCAACATCCTTCTTTTCACTGTTCATCCCCACCGGAATTGTAAATTTTTATTCCACGCCACAGAAATTCCAGTCTCTTCAGTATCTCATCTTCATGCCCATTTCCGGTGGGATGATAAAATACAACGTTTTCGAAACCTTTCGGCATGTAAGAAGTTTGCACAAACCCACCGTATTTATGAGGATAACTGTAACCATTTCCATAGCCCCAGGATTCCATCAATTTAGTTACGGGATTACGCAGTTTCAAGGGTATCTCGATATCCGGATGTTCCCTGATGAACTCTTTCGCTTTCCCAATGGCAACATACACCGCGTTGCTTTTGGGTGCAACGCTCAGATATATGGCTGCTTCGGCTAGATTTAGTATACATTCAGGCATCCCAACGTATTCAACCGCATGAGCCGCTGCCACCGCAATGAGTAATGCCTGGGGATCGGCAAGCCCCACATCCTCACTGGCGAGTATCACCATTCGCCTGGCTATGAAACGCGGATCTTCACCCTCTTCCAGCATGCGCACCATGTAATACAACGCCGCATCTGGATCGCTTCCTCTCATACTTTTTATGAAAGCGGAAGCGAGGCTGTAATGTTCTTCGTCTATACTGCTCCTCTTTTTGTGACCAGCAGAAGCCACGAGTTGCTCCAGAATCCCGGTATCAACTTCCGTTTTTCCTTCAGCATAGGCGAATTCAACCACAAGTTCCAGAGTGGAAAGTGCAAAACGTGCATCTCCATTGGACATCAGGCTGATTTCATCCAGAACTTTTTTGTCCACTCTTATACCATGGGATGAAAGAACCTTATCTTCTTTCAACGCTTTTTCAAGTATAGTCTTTATGTCCTCCCTCGAAAGGGGTTTAAAAACGAGTACCCTGCATCTTGAAAGCAAAGCAGGATTTATCTCGAAACTGGGATTTTCGGTTGTGGAACCTATCAGAATGAGATCCTTACTCTCAAGGTAAGGAAGAAAAACATCCTGCTGTGCTTTGTTCAAACGATGTATTTCATCAACGAACAACACGAGTTTGCCACCGAAAGCTGTACCTCCGGCTCTCTTCGTCAGGAGTTTTTTGAGTTCAGCTACACTGCCGGATGAAGCACTGAAATAAAGAAAATTCCATCCATACTTCTTTTGCAGTACCCTTGCAAAGCTGGTCTTTCCACAACCTGGAGGGCCATACAATATGCAAGAAAACAGTTTCCCTTCCTCAAGGGCTTTTCTCAGGATACCCCTTTCCCCGAAAAGATGATTCTGGCCAACAAGATCGTCCAGGGTTTGGGGCCTGAACCTTTCAGTTAAAGGATCAAACTCGCTCCCTGAAAAACTCAACGGTTTTTTTCAAACCCTCCTCCAGAGTGGTCTCCGGCTGCCATTCCAGAACCTCACGTGCCCTGCTGATATCAAGTATACTCTTTCTCAAATCGCCAGGTCTTGGAGGATCGTAAATGGGCTCCCTATCGTAACCCGTGATTGATGCCAGAAGGTTGAAAAGCTCGTTGACGGTTGTACCTCTCGCGGTTCCAATGTTTATGAACTGGTTTTTCTCACACTTCATGGCTTTTAAATTTGCCTTCGCCACATCTTCAACGTAAACGTAGTCACGTACACACTCACCGTCACCAAATATGTGTACTTCATCACCCTTCAACATCCTGCGCGAAAAGATGGCAACCACTCCTGCTTCACCATGCGGGTCCTGCCTGGGGCCATAAACGTTGCCGTATCTCAAAGAAACGAATTCCAGACCATGTTCAAGAGCGAAGAACCTGAGATAATTCTCCACCGCATATTTGGCTATTCCATACGGTGAAAGAGGCTTGGGACACACTGTTTCAGGCGTTGGAAAAATTTCCACATCGTCTCCATATAACGCCCCACCCGTTGATGAAAAGATGATCCTTCTGGTCCCGTACTTCACACACATTTTGAGAAGATTCAGGGTACCCATTATGTTAACCCTGGCATCGAATATGGGATCTCTTACAGAAGCGCTCACACTTATTTGAGCCGCAAGGTGGAAAACGTATTCTGGTTCATGCGCCTTGAAAATCATGTCGAGTGTATATTCATCGGTTATACTCTGTTGATAAAATAAAGCTCTCGAATCCAGATTCTCCACCTTCCCGGTTGAAAGATCGTCCACGACTATGGGTATGATGTTGTTCTTTATCAAGGCATCCACAACATGAGAACCTATGAAACCTGCTCCACCAGTTACAAGCACGTTCACTGCAGACAACCCCTTTCCATCACTTGAAATAATCGAATGACACTCTATGGAATATGTTAGAAGTCTCTTCGTCTATGTTGCACAGGCGTATAACTTCAAGGGAACCACCTGGATGTTCATCGATGTATTTCTTTATCGTCTCAAAAAACACACGTGCACATCTCTCCTTGGGAAAACCAAATATTCCGCTACTTATTGCAGGCAAAGAAATGCTTTTCAACCTCAATTCCTCTGCCTTCAAAAGAGAATTATAAACGGCAAGGGAAAGCTTCTCATCCTCATTCCCCTCACCCCATCTTGGACCCACGGCATGTATCACGTATTGAGCTTTGAGGTGACCTGCACCCGTCACCGCCACATGTCCTGTGGGGACAGGACCGTACCGCTTCACATACTCATCGCTTTCTCTCTGGATAATATGACCGCCCGCCCTCACTATGGCACCTGCCACTCCTCCACCATGCTTCAAATACGAGTTGGCGGCGTTGACTATGGCATCGACCTCTTCCCTGGTTATATCACCTTTGACAATCACCAAAAGCTTATCTTTGTAGTTTATTTTCCTGAGATCCACACTTCCACCCCTTTCACAACCTTATCATAAGAAGGTTACATTGGCAATTATTTCTTTCCCAGTTTTTCGAGCAACTTTTCAAGGTTCGGCTTTTCACGAAGCGCTCCGATGTAACCGATATACACAAGCTCTTCCACCATGTCGAAGGCCCAGAAAAAGCTGGAATCATCAGGTAACGGCCTTATGACCACATCTGCACCATCATAATCGATATAGCCCATTCTGATACCTCTGAAAAGATCGTAACTTCCCAACACCTTTTTCAGAATGTCAAACATGTCGGTCCGTTTAAGGGTATACGGTTTTCTCCAACGCTCAACGAAATCCGCAAAATCCTCCATCTGTGAAGAAAGAAAACCTCCCATCAACCATTTGGGCGAAACGTCCACCACGATGATCGTATCTGCACCGAGCTCTCTCGCTATCCAGACCGGAAAATCTCCTCTGTTCGCTATACCACCATCCACCAATATCCTGCCCTCACAAACTACCGGCTCGAAATAACCGGGGATCGCTGTACTAGCAAGTATAGCGGTGACTATATCACCTTCATCGAGTAACACGAGCTCATCGCTCGTTATATCGTATGCCACGATCACCAGTTTTATCAGGGTATCATCGAAAGTTTTGTGATCGAAAGCTTTCCGCAGGTATCTTTCTATGACATCACGCCGGAACAAACCTCGACGGCTTAAAGCTGTGGAAATATCCAGAGCATTTATCAAACCGTCGGCATCACCGAATTCTTTTAAAAACCTCTCCATCTCTTCCGGCTTCAAACCACATGCATAGCCAGCCCCTATTATGGATCCCATGCTGGTTCCTATCACAAGATCAAAGTGGAATCCCAGTTTCTCCAGAAATTTTATGGCGCCCAGATGTGCTATTCCACGTGCACCACCGCCACTCAACACGAGAGCTGTTGTACCAAATAGAATACAGCAGATCAGGAGTGAAAACAATGAAAGTATGAGTATCCTCACCATGTTCGTCTCCCCTTAATCTGGAACTCCCCATTCAAAGCTTTCTCAGCGAGTTTCTTCAACCACGGATCATCACTGAAAATCAGTATCACCTTTGCATCCTTCGGAAGTTTTCCCCAGGGATCATCGATTACCACCATCTTCCTGGAAACACGAGGAGGATTCTGCAAAATAACCATGGCATGCATCAGAATCTCCCTGCGAACATCTTCCAGCTCTTCGCGCGACGCTTCATCATGCCAGGAATATTCCAGCTGGTTGGGTACACCATCTTTCAACGTCCAGAAATCACCTTCGTCTAACAGAAAAGGTCTCTTTATTCCCAGATCTTTTATCTTCCTGGCCACGGATTCTTCACGTACCACAAAAGGGAAGTAAGAATGCCTGGATACCAGGGCACGTATCACATCTTCGTTGAATCCTTCACGCATATCCAGCACCGGCACCACACCGGCGGTTTGAAGCCCTCTGGCAAATAGAGACAAGACGTGAGCTGTAACGAAAGGGGAACGGGATACACACCTCAAACTCCTGATACCGTTCAACGTTTTAAAGGTGCCGAACACCAGGAAATCCACACCGAGTTTTTTCAAATATCCCCCCAGATACCTGCCCAGTTTTTCCACCAGGGTATAATCTGAGCAAACTCCAAGAACCAGATAATCGATATCTTTAATCAACTCTCCAAGATAGATATCCAGCCCCACCACCTTGTCGGAAACGATGGCTTCATCGGGTACATGCTCCAAAACGATGTTCCCAAACCTTGAATCTTTCAAAAAAACATAAGTACTCTCACAAAAAGAAATCTCAACCACCAGCATTACCAGAAAGAACCAGATCGATACCTTCAACAACACCCCTCCACATCGGCTTTGAAACTACATGAGTTGCAACCTTTTTGAGCTGCTCCGTGGCATTTCCAACGGCGATTCCTGTACCAGCTATCTTCAGCATTTCTACATCGTTATCACTGTCTCCAAATGCCACGATTTCATCTATTTCAAAGCCTTCATACTCCGCCAGCTTGATCAACCCCACGCCTTTGTTTATGCCAGGTTTGACTATTTCCAGATATGTGGGAAAAGAAACGTACGCTTCAACACGGAACTTTTTCATCAACTCACTGGCCAGAGCTCTCAAATCCCTTTTCTCATCTATGACCAGTATTTTCTGGGGTCCCTTCTGTCTGCACAATTTCACCAGATCATCCACCAGGATATATTCAACTGCTGCATGATACGAATAGGAATCAGCATACTCGTTCGCTTCTTCGACGAAAAGCATGTCACATATGTACGCCTGTCTGTGATATCCTTCTTCTCTGAGATAGCGTATAACTCCAATGGCCTGTTCGATATTCAACGGAGCCTCATATATCACCTTTCCATCACTTCCAACCACCATCGCTCCATTGTACGCAATTACGGGATGCGAACGTGTGAGAACATTGGATATCAAACTTTCGATGGATCTCTTCATCCTCCCACTGGCAAAAACGAGCTCATGATTTTCCTCAAGAATTCTCAGCTTTTGAATCAATTCGTCTGGAAGAATCGATTCCTTTCCAACGAGTGTTCCATCCAGATCAAATACGAATACCAGAATGCTCACCTCCAGTTTTCGATGATCATGACGCCATGTCTGAAACCTTTGGTACTCACCAGGAAGCCTTCAAACCCAAATGCATCCAGCAGAGCTCTCAGTATAACCATACCCGCCAGAAACAGGGAACCTCTTCCTTCAAAAGCTTTACCAACAGCTTCGATTTCGTTTATTTTCATTTTTCTGACTTTTTCAAGGTTATCCTCAATACTGACACGATCGATATACGTCCCGTGCACACAATCACAGTAGTCCGTCAATCCCTCGATGAAGAGAGAAGACAATACTCCCACGCTTCCCACGGTCACAAATCTGGAAGCACGTGGAATGTGAGAAAACGCCGTGCTCAGTTTTTTTACACAGTCATCTATTTCCCTCATCGGAATAGGGGGAATCATACCGAATTCTTTGCTGATCACACGCGCTCCGTATTCTTTCGAATATATGAATTCACCGTAGTCGCATACTTCAACGCTGTTTCCTCCCACATCGGCCACGATTATATCTTCACCGAAATCCTCCATGCAGGCACTGTAAGAAAGGAAAGCTTCTTCATCAGGGCTCAGTATCTTCCACTTCACACCGTACCGTTCACAGATTCTTTTTAACATGTTCTTCCCATTACCAGTTGTTCTGAAAATCCCCGTTGCAAGCACTTTGATGTTCTCTGCACCGAGATGACCGGCCAGTTCGAATAGATGATCGAGTGTTTTTTCGAGAAATTCAACGGCTTTGTTGGAGAGTTCACCACGTTCCAATACCGAAATGGATCCCCACGGGATCACATTTTCATAAATCAGGGATTTTCCCTCGAAGACCGAGAGGATTAGAGAAGCACTTCCCACATCTATAACAGCACTTCTGGAAGGCATCCCGAATTCTTTTTCCTTCATCAGGTCAGAGATTCCAGCAATGAACCAACTTCCACCCTTTCCTGAGCCGTCAAAACCTTGTCCACGTCGATGAGTATCAACATCCTGTCCTTGTCCTTTATTATTCCGGCCACGAGATTCCGGCCGGGCGTGGATAAATCAGGAGGAACTTCTTCAACCACATTCTGATCAAAGTGTGAGACGGATTTGACGTCATCGATCACAAATCCGAACTTTCGATCTCCCACGTTTATCACCATGACCTTCGCGGAAGATAGATCCTCGAAATCCTTCATGGACAGCTTTCTTCTCATGTTTATCAGTGGCAACACCTCGCCTCTCAGATCCATGACACCTTCAACGTAATCGGGAACATTCGGAAGTTTGGTAACCTTACCCATCATGACAACTCCCTCGACTTTCGATATATCAGCGGCGAACTCCACATCTCCAACCTTGAAAACAACCACCGATATCTCCGCCATACCATCACCTCCCAACTCACTTCAGCGGGAAAAGAAACGCAACCACTGTTCCTATCACGAATCCTACCAGAACCTCCGAAAAGGTATGATTCATTCTGGAAGAATGCGTGATTCCCAGTTTCCTGTTGACATCCTTCATGAACTTCATAATGGCTCCCCTGACTCCAACAACTTCCGCCACAACGATTGCGAACACGACCGCTGCCATGGCAAAAATGGGAGAGTCGAAACCCTCTACTCTCCCGATCATCCAGCCCATACATGTGACCACCGCGGTATGGGCGCTGGGCATACCTCCAAACGCCACGTACTTTCGTATGTCCCTGTATATTACCGCTTTCGTGGTTTGTGCCACGAACCACGAGATGATCACAGCTAAAAGAACCTGATTTCTGAACATGTCCAGTATCATTACTCCCATCAGTGATCACTCGCACTGATGAACGGGAACTCGTGAATCCTCATGTACGGTGCAACAACAGGCAAATTATCCAGATGTTCACAGGCGATCGCCTCGCGCTCTCCCGATATCATATCCACGTTCTTCATCATTTCAAAGAAATTGAAATTGAAACGCATGTTCTTGATGGATCTGGTTATCTCTCCATTTTCTATTAGAAATGTACCATCCCTTGTCATACCGGTTATGACAAGCTCCATGGGATTAACTATGTTGGTGTAATGGAAACGGGATATGTAGACTCCTCTATCGGTATCCTTTATCATGTCCTCTAAAGTGGTGTCACCGGCGAAAACCACCAGGTTCACCGGGAAAGAATCTTCCAGAGTTTCCATGTTGAACGTATGACCGGTTGGTTGCTTCCCAAACTTTATGGCCGCCGGGTATGAATAGGTAACCTGCTTGAACACACCATTTTCAACTATGGAAAACGGTTCCCTTGGAAATCCAAAAAGATCGAAAGGTACGGGAATGGTTTGATCACACGAAGGATCATCCATTATGTTGAGTGAATCGATACCTATCTTCTGACCAAGATACTTTACTGCGGGGCTTCTCTTTTCTTCAAAGCTCTTTCCATTGCATGCCACCCATGCAAACAACACCATCATGTCCGCCACGGCCTCAGGTGACAGAATGACGGTATAACGTCCGGGGGGGACCTCAACGGGAGCCGAAGATTTAAGAACTGTCTCGATAGCTCGATCAGCCAACTTCTCGAAATCACAATCTTTTATTTTCATACCCGACCATGAAACATAGCCAGAATTCCCCTCTTTTTCCACAACGAGGTTCATGCTGGCAGTACTCTCCTGAAAATACAGGAAATGCCCATTAGAACTCATGATAGCCCATTCAATTTCGCCTGTGGACAGATGTCCAAAAGCTTTCATGCTCCTTTCCAACGCTTTTCCAACCATGGTTTTCACAGCTTCCGCACGCTGAATAGGAGAAAACTCGGCAGTTTCAAGATCGTAAGCACTGTATGAAGGCACCACCTGAGGCGATGGAAAGCGAAACTCATATTCCAAAGCCCTTGAAACTTCGAGAACCTCTCTCAGAACATCGAAAGAAGCTCTTATGCCTTCTTCGTCCAGTCTATCGGTTTTGACCATGGCTACCCTGTTGCTCTTCAGTCCAAGGATTGCAAGTCCAGCACGTTCTGTCATCATGTTCTGGTGAATACCGTTGTTGGCAAAACGGGTAAGAGATTTTCTCTTTCCTTCAACCACCGCCCAGAACTCTATTTCACCACTGTATATGCTCAAATAACGGAAGATGCCTCTGTAAAATCCCTCGCCTCTCATCCTCCAGCACCCACCTTCACATTTCTGAATCTTGCAGGCGATGTTCCATGACCCACATTCATAGTCTGCATTGGCTGCCCTTTACCACAGTTCATGATACCCCAAACGTGCCACTGAGATTCATCGCCTATCCCATCGCAACTGTTCCAGAATTCGGTTGTTCGTCCGTAATATATTAGATTCTTGTACAACCGGCCGAGTTTGCCATCCTTTATCTCGTACGCTACTTCAGTCGCAAACTGGAAATTCACCCTCATGTCATCTATAGACCAGCTCTTGTTGGTATCTATGTAAAAACCTCTTTTTATATCACCTATTAACTCCTCGAAAGAGGACTCACCTGGCAGAAGATTTATGTTGGTCATCCTTATCAAGGGTATCGACCACCATCCTTCTGCACGTGCAGCACCATTACTCTGCAATCCCAGTTTTGCTGCGGTTTCACGTGACATCAGATATCCCACCAGCACCCCATCTTTCACTATATGAGACGAACATGCCTTCACACCTTCATCATCGTAACCGAAAGAACCCAGACCTCCTTTCACAGTTGCATCGGCAACTATGTTCACCATCTGCGAGCCATATTGCAGTTTCTTTAACTTATCGACGCTCATGAAGCTTCCTCCGGCGAAACTGATCTCGTATCCGAAGACTCTGTCCAGTTCCGCTGGATGACCGCACGATTCGTGCACTTGAAGAGCCATTTGCGAACCACCTATCACCAGATCGTATTCACCTGGCTCGGGTACAGGTGCATATAGCAGATCCTTCGCTTCACCAGCTACCCTCTCTGCGTTCTCCACCAGCTTCAAATTTTCGATGTATTCCCATCCACCTGTTACATAATCCCCTCCATGGCTGGCGGGATAAGATCTCACCTGATAGTCTCCATTACCCACAGCATGTGCTTCTATGCCACCACCGGATACGAGTATCAACTGCTCTATTTCACTGCCCTCACTCGACAGAAAAAGCTTCCTGTGTTTCCTGAAACCAAGGACACCGACGGCTTTCATTATCTCGGATACTCTGGACATGATTTTTGTAGCCTCACTGAGCATCCGTACCTTCTCTTCCCGTGGAATATCGAAGGGATCTTTTTCAAAAGTTGTCGCGTATTTATCTACGTGAACAGGTTCATCGGCCAGTACCACGTCCTCATGTTTGAACTCTGCGGTGGCTTTCGCTACCTCAAGCGCTTGCGAAACGGTATCCAGCAGAACCTTACGTGACAACCGGTTGGTTGCAGCGAACCCCCATGCACCGTTGTAAAGTACTCTTATACCAACACCTTTTGTTACATCAGAACTATAAGTTTTGACGATTTCATTTTCCACCACTATTTTCTCTTCCTCTATTTCTTCGTATCGAACATCGAAATACTGCGCCTTTCCATCGAGAAACCCGAGAACTTCTCTTAAAATCTCCTCCATTCCCCCTCACCCCATTCTGTAGAGAGTTTCACCGATTATCTCCACAAGTATCTCTCCACCTTTTTCAGCGGCTTCCAGCACCTCCTCTGCACTCAGAGGTTTGAGACCTTCCTCTGGAACACATCTATCGGTTATAATCGAGAAACCCAACACTCTCATACCACCATGTTTCGCCACAATGACCTCCGGAACTGTTGACATGCCTATGGCATCCGCACCAAAAGATCTGAACATCCTGTACTCAGCTGCTGTCTCGAAATTGGGACCCGCAACAGCTACGTAAACACCTTTGTACAGCGGTAAACCTCTATCCTTGGCAGCCTCCAGCGCGAGTTCATACAGGTCCCTGTCGTACGGTTCGCTCATGTCGGGAAATCTTGGACCCCATTCGTCGACGTTCGGACCTATCAGAGGGTTATCACCCATGAAGTTTATGTGATCTACTATGACCATGGGTTTGCCCACATCAAAATCGGGATTCAGACCTCCAGCAGCATTTGTTACCACAAGGGTTTCCACTCCAAGTAGTTGAAAAACCCTGATGGGAAAGGTAACCTCTCTCATGGAATAACCTTCATAATAATGAAATCGGCCGTTCATCAGAACCACATTTTTGCCACCGAACTTACCGAACACCAGCTCTCCCTTGTGTCCAGGAGCAGTGGAAACGGGAAAACCTGGAATGTCTGGATAAGGTATTACACTTTTACTTTCCAGAGTCTCACTGATACCGCCCAGGCCGCTCCCGAGTATGATGGCTACCTCCGGCTTGAAAGGCATTCTCTTTTCCACGAATTCGACGCTTTCTTTGACCCTCTTAACATAAGCTTCCGTGCTCACCAGCGATCCCCCTCTTCTCGCAGTTTTTACAGTCAAATTCTATCATAAAGAATGATCCCGATAAAAAATGCCGTGGGTGATCCCCACGGCATCTGTGTTTGAAGGAGCCCTTCGTTTCATCATCTCATCCTGAATTCCACGTAGTATCTCATACCTTCTCTGAAAACCTGGAAAGCCACGGCATCACCTTTTTTGATCCTCTTTATCGCTTTTTCCCAGTCTTCGAGATTTTCCACGTTGTATCTCTTGCCATTCGCGAAGATGGCCATTATGACATCACCGGGTTTCAATCCAAGGAAAGCTCCGAGACCACCCTGATTGACCTTCTTCACGATCACACCGTCCACATCCTCAGGAATTTCGTACTTCTCACGCTCCGAGGGTGTTATTTCTCCCACTACAATACCGATGAAAGAAGAGGTCCTTGCCGTTATCATCCCTTCTTCAGAAGAACCTAGAACAACCGGGAGATTCATTTCCTCTCCCTCACGCACGATCGTGAGCACCACTTTCGTGCCGGCGGGATACGATCGTATCATACTCTTGAGTTGATCCGCTGTTTCCACCTTCTTGTGGTTGACAGCCACGATGATATCGTTCTCCTTCACACCCGCTTTCTCAGCAGGAGAGTTCTTTATAACCTCCACCACTATGACTCCTTTGACGTACTTCAATCCGAGTGCCCTGGCAAGATCCTCTGTCAGTGTTCTCATCCAGACACCGAGATAGGCTTTCTCAACCTTCCCCGTTTCTATGATGGAATTCACGAACCGTTTGGCAACGTTTATCGGAATGGCGAAACCAAGATTCACACCCTCCATGGGATTTATTATGGCGGTGTTTATACCTATAACTTCCCCATGTATGTTGAGAAGTGGACCACCAGAATTTCCAGGGTTTATTGCTGCATCGGTCTGTATCAGATCCGTGTAATAACCCTTCCCATCCGGTTTAGGTATGGAACGACCGGTGGCGCTCACCACCCCCACTGTAACGGTGTGTTTCAAGCCCAGTGGGTTGCCAATCGCTATCGCCCATTCACCTATCTCCACGGCGTCCGAATCTCCAAGCTCAAGATACGGCAGTTCTTTGTCGCCCGGATCGATTTTTATTATCGCTATATCGAGCTCTTCATCGCCACCTATATATTTGGCGGTATACCGCGAACCATCCAGCATCGTCACCGTTATTTTCTCCGCGTTATGTACCACATGCTCATTGGTGAGAATATAACCTTCTCTGTCAAATATGAAACCGGAGCCAAGTGCAGGTACTTCACGCTCATAGCCAAAAGGAGTTTCACCGAAATACTTTCTGAAAAATTCGTCCATGAAGGGATCGAAGAAAGATACCCTCTGATGCCTTATCACGTCTATCTTCACCACAGCTGGCGCACATTCCTTAACCACATTCACTATAGGATTCTGATAACCAGGGTTAACTATACCCAATACCACACTCAGAGCCAGAAAAACCGTCAATACACCGAAGTATTTTCTCATCCTTCCACCTCCCTTGCTCTCACGAAAGATTCATCTATTCCTATTATTCACCCACATCGTTACAAAAAAATTGTATAAGTGTGTTGTGTTATCGAAAAATGCATCAAGCTGGCACAAAACGTTAAGATTGTTACACACACGGAGAGATGAATCGTAACATTATCATGTCGGTATCAATTTGTTAACATCCCGCCTGAACTTGCCTCTGAATTCTTTTTCTTCGAGCATGAGAAAAGAGTCGAGATCACAGTACATGAAAACTCCTGTACCGGAAGCAAAATGCACGCTTTGACTTATGCCCAGGCTTGATTCTCCCATACAACCTATCATCAATCCTATATTTGCGGTTGTTGCCATCTCCACTATGGCCAGAGCATCTGATATACCCGATTTCATGAGCTTTATGTTCACAAAATCCACCGCCTCTTCCTTTATCAGTCGAAGAACATCGTATCTTGTACGCGCGCTTTCATCGGCCGCAACAGGCAATGGAGAATTAAAACGTACGATCTTCAAACCATCTATATCCTCAGCAGGAAGAGGTTGTTCAAAAACAACGACATCGATACCACGGGCGTGCATCTCTCTGGCAAAAGTTATGGCTTCCTTCACCGTGTATCCGGTGTTGGCATCCACTATGTATTTCGCACCCTTGGTTGCATCGGATATAGCTTCCAGCTTTCTGATGTCTTCCCGTAGATCTTCACCCACTTTCACTTTTATGAGTGTGAAACCCTCTCTCCACAATTTTCGCGCTTCTTCAACCATTTCTTCCAGGGTACCTATCCCCACCGTTTTGTCGGTTTCAACGTGATCTCTGGCTCCTCCCAGCAGTTGATAAACAGGAACACCGCATTCCACACTCAAAGCATCCAGCACAGCATACTGTACAGCCGCTTTCACGCTGGGAGCGCACCTCAGACCATCCATGATCTTGAAAATCACCCTGTAATTTCTTACGTCCAGACCTTTGATTTCACCCAGAATGAAATCCCTCAGGCTCATGAACGTTTCTATCCTTTCGCCGTTTACTCTGTAAGAAGGAGCAGCCTCACCCTTTCCCTCAACACCGTTTTCCAGTATAAGGGTAACCTCCAGATTCGTGGAAGAATCAGCAACGTTGTGAGCAATGCGAAATGGCTTTACATATCTGTATTCTTTGAGTTCAAAAAGCATGTCCACTATCTTCCCCATGGTCCCTCTCCTCTCATACTGTTTCGAATTGTAATACCTCGAGGTCCGTCTTGAAGTCACGGTCATATAGCAAATTTACATGTTCGGTCTCCATTTCTCCCACCTGATTATCCACTGGGTCGGATCGCCAGAATCGCTTTGAAGGTGTAAAATCCTCCAGAATATCGGTGTTCGCGACAAAACGATACCCATCCAGGTTACCGAAGTAAAATTCCCTCATTCCAGGTGTGTCCTTCCTGGCACTTCCGAATGAAAGATCTGCGGGAAGCCATCCATAAGGTTCAATGTAGAATTGTGCCCAGTCATGCGGTGAAACGAAACCATTGGGATTCACGTACAAACCCGATAGCCATCTGGCGGGGACACCGGCTATCCTGCACATGGTTATGAACAGTATGGCGTAAAACCCGCAGTCTCCTTTGAGGTTCTCGACTACGTATTGTGATATGTTCGAATACACCGCATATGGAAGAACATAAGTGTATCGAACGTTGGTGGTTATCCAGTCGTATATCTTTGCGGCCTTCAAATAGGGATTGGTTTCATCTCCTACTATCATACGGGTCAACTCTCTTAAATAAGGGGTGAAAACGATGTGAGGTGGTTTCTCCTTTAGATAAACATCCAGGATTTCCGCAGGTGGATTCCCTACTTCATCCGGATCGATATGATGCACCTGCTCTGCTATCGTATACTCTACCTCGACAGCAAATTTCGTGTCTTCTTTAATTGCATCTTCCATATAGATCGTCCTTTGAGGGCGATGATTTGGGGCAACGTTGTACTCTTCATGATCGCATTCGAGAAGTCTCACACTTCTCACAGGTTTCACAACTTTCGGAAACGGAAGCCAGCATCGCAACCGATTTCCCTGTAAATCATGACGCGTAAGTCTGGAAATCATTTTCAACACTATCCTATAACACCTTGGTTCGGCACCGTCTATCAACTCTTTTACCCGAATGTTTAAAAGCTTTCTGGCTTCTTCAGTCCTTTCATCTTTCCTCAATCGCTCCTTGTAATTCCGATCAGCGAAGCCCAGATTGTGGATGAAACGCTTTTGAAAGCGCTTCTGGCCTTCAACAATTATGTAATCCAACGCCTTGTTTTCCAGCAGTTCATCGAATTCTTCCAGTGTGGCGTCTTCAATTTCCGATATAAACAGTTCCTTCGCTTCTTCCTCGTTGTATGGGTAAGCTTCCAAAAGCCTGTTTATACGTTCGCATTCATATTCAAGTCTCTGTCGTTGCAACGTGGACAGGTTGCCCATCTGTAGGAAGCTCTGAATCAATGTTCTGGCGCTTTTAAAATCCCCTTCAAGTTCGGCTTTCACGATTTCATCTGGAATTCCAACAATCATGAATTTCAGAAATCGCCACCCCCCTTTACTTCACAGTAAATTTTCGCTCGTACTTTTTGGTATCTGTACTGACTTTAATTACATAGCTCCCAACCTTTAATTTCCCCAGTTTTATAGCAATGTAAGGTATACCCTTTTTGGACATGCTGAACGTACATTGTTTCGAGATACTAAACCCATTTATACGCATTTCCACTGTTGCTTTATCCCATTTCTTGAATCTGTGAATAACTACAATAAGCGCTTCATCATTCACATGAAGCTTATCGCTCAATGAATAGTGGCCTTCTTTCAGTACAACCAGATACATTCCATCGGCTTTCACAGTTTCAACGAGCTTTTCGATACTCCTAAAATCCTCACGCTCTTCCTGTGCTCCACGCTTACCTTCTATGTTGATCTTATTCACATAAATTTCTGAATCACCAGAAACTATTAAAATGCATGGTTTAAGTAAAACACTGTCCACCCTCTTTTCACCCTCAATCCAGTAAGTATGGGTTTCTCCGGGTCGCCTTATCATCACCTCAAATTTGTATTTATTCAAAAAACGTCCGGAATATTCACCCCACATTATAAAGGCTTTTTCTTTACCATCATCGAACAACTTCACCACTTTGATAGAACCATTTTTGCCAGATAGTACACGAGGTTGAAAATTCTTCACAATTGAAGGATCGATCTGGTGGATGTAGATCATCGAGAAACCCAGTGATATGAAACATGAAAGTACAACAAACACCGCAATTCTTCTCATGATTTCACCTCCTGCAATCAAAATCGAGGGGGCTTTAAACCCCCTCGATCTCCTGAATTTCTGCCTCTTACTTACTTACCAGTTCGTTGTAAAGGAAAATCCATGTAGCCACGTCATCGGCGTTTATCTTTCCATCCTTGGGATGTGCTATGTCACACCTTGCAATATCAATCAAATTCGTCGAACCAACTTTACTCACGATGTACTCGAAATCTCCCTCATCGATCCTTCCATCACCGTTGAGATCGAGATCCACATCAGTATGGAACTCGGGAGCATCGAACACAGACACGTACATCCAATCGCCTTCTATCATCCATGGGCCAACTTTCTCATCGTTAAAAGCATCTTCGGATATAGCAGGAACCACATAGTATCCTCCATCGCCCCAGTCGTAGCCCCAGGAATTCTTTATGATCCAGAAGGTATCGGCGGTGTATGTTGCCTCTCTGAAAGGATCGTAATATGAGAAAGTCGAAAGCTCTGTTTCTACTATCGCTGTCGCGTCCGGATTAATCTTTTCAGCAAGTATCACATCATCGAGATCTTTGAGATCCACCCATCCAACAAGCGTCACAGCATGACCACCCGCAATTACACTCGTAGTTGGGGTATATATCCCTTTGCTGTAGTAGAAGAAATCTCCTGGCACATAGAAGGCAACAGCAAGCGATCCATAATTTTTTATGGCCGTCTTTATCATGTTGATGTACTCGTCATAGGTGTATCCAAGAGCCTTGGCACTCACAGCATCTGGAATCATTATGGTCTTGTTCGATTTCACTCTGGGTGCACCGTATGCCTGCGGAGGAAGCGGTATCTGCTCCTCGTCTGTAACATACACATCCGAGTATGGCGCACTTTCTTCATTCAACATGCCATACCTTATGGCATTGTAGGATGCGAAATATGGATTGCCGCCTTCCAGAGAATTTCTATCTTGGATCACCATATAATCAGTGTATGGGTATATATCCCAGTCTATATTGTGGAAAGCTACCCATCTCTCCGAAAAGTCCAAAAGGTTTTCCGTGTTGCCCTCGAGAGTTTCACCCATCCTCTGAACAGCAAGCGCGCTTTCGAACATGGCCGTGGTGGCAAAGGCCCAGCAGCTTCCATGTAAATACTGATCCTTCACAGGTTCCAACCTGTAGAATGTCCTTTCAGAAACCGTTTCAGGTTCAATGAGTATAAATGATGCCATTATCATGTCGTCCGTTGTGACCATTTCCAGTGCCGGGGCCTTACCTTCACTCTTCAAAGTTCTCAAATATCTGAGTATTCTGGCTTTCACTTCATCGGGCAACTCTCTGTATCCACAAAGTTTCTCAACCGCTTCCTGCAACGAAACATCGAATCTTTCAAACTGTTTAAAATATGCCTCGTTCGAACCCGCAACCCAACGTAGATTTAACCTCTCAATGTCAGCCGATACGTTCACCGCTTTGGCTCGTGCCTCATCGACTATACCCGCAATCAAAGATCCACAGACAACCGCCAAAAGAACGATGGTTAACATTTTTCTGATATACATCACTCA
>JAGGZV010000081.1 GCA_021161835.1 Thermotogae bacterium
ATGCTGGGATTTGGCTGTAACGTACCGGCGATAATGGCCACCAGAACACTGGAATCACAAAAAGATAGAATATTGACCATTCTCGTGAATCCCCTGATGTCGTGCTCGGCGCGACTACCCATATACGTTCTCTTCGCATCTGTTTTCTTCCCCGGGCACACTGGCGGTGTGGTGTTTTCACTCTACATACTGGGCATAGTCCTGGCAATACTCATGGCACGGGTGTTCAAAACCCTGTTCTTCAAAGGGGAATCTCCCCCTCTCATCATGGAATTGCCTCCCTACAGGTTACCACAGTTGAAAACTATCCTGCTTCAAACATGGACTCGAAGCAAGGCATTCTTGATTAAGGCAGGTACGATAATATTTGCAGCAACTGTTGTCGTATGGCTTCTGAGTACCTTCCCGCTTGGGGTGGAATACGGCTCACAAGAGAGCTTCATGGGTATGATAGGCAGAAGCGTGGCACCGATCCTCAAGCCAGCAGGGTTTGGTTTCTGGCAGGCAGGTGTTGCGTTGCTTTTCGGATTAGTGGCAAAAGAGGTGGTCGTAAGTACGCTTGGTACGCTGCTGGGAGGTGAAGGAAGTTTATCTCAGGTTCTTCTCAGGTATTTCAACCCGGTGTCCGCATACGCATTCATGATAATGTCTCTGGTTTACATACCGTGTATAGCCACCATCGCCACCATAAAGCGTGAAACGAACTGGAGATGGACTCTTCTAGCCGTCGGATACAGTTTGATCCTGGGATGGGGCCTGGCCGTAGTGGTTTACAAACTGGGGAGCTTGATTTTCAACGTTTGACTTTGAATCTTCTGCTGACAGATTGTTTTTTCTTCTTCGAGACCGTTTTGGCTTTTTTGCCAAGGGAGGAGAACTCGTTGTGGATATAGCTCAAGGAAGCGAGTTCCCGTTTCGCTTCCTTGCTTGCTTTCTCGCTATCGACCTTCACCACTCTGAGAAGCACCGTTATGATGTCGTCGTAGATGGAATCCACCATTTCTTCGAACAATACGAACGTTTCTCTCTTGAACTCTATAACCGGATCCCTCTGCCCGTATCCACGGAGTCCAACCGCTTCCTTCACGTGTTCAACCGCATCCAGGTGCCTGCGCCAGCGTTCGTCTATGATTCTCAGCATTATTATCTGTGCTATTTTCACGAAATCCTCGCCAAGCTCTTCTTTTTTACGCTCATACGCGGTCACAAGGTCTTCAAGTAGACTGGTACGAATTTCGTCTTTCTTGTCGCTTGTTAAGTTTTCCCAGTTTATCACACCCGGTGGGAGAAAGAAGAAGGCATCTTTCAGCTTCTCAAGATCGCATATGCCACCCTCACAGAATTCTTCGAGCCTTCTATCCACCACGTCTTCTATTATCTCTTTTATGTGTCCATCTATGTCCTCACCTTTGAGTATCCAATCCCTGTGGCTATATATAGCCTTTCGCTGTTCATCCAGAACAATGTCCATCTCGAAGAGATGCTTTCTGACGGCGAAGTTGAGCCCCTCAACTTTCTTCTGAGCCTGTTCTATGAGTCTGGTCAGGAGGGGATGCTGGAGTGGTTCGCCCCTCCTGAACTTCAAGGTTTCCATTATCTTTCTTATACGATCTCCTCCGAATAATCGCACGAGGTCATCCTCGGTGGAAAGGTAGAATCTGGATTCACCGGGGTCTCCCTGCCTGCCTGCACGTCCCCTCAGCTGATTGTCTATGCGCCTGCTTTCATGTCTTTCCGTGCCTATGACGTATAAACCACCAAGCTCGGCAACCCCTTCTCCCAGTTTTATATCTGTACCTCGCCCCGCCATGTTGGTTGCTATGGTGACAGCGCCTTTCTCCCCTGCTCTCGCTATTATTTCCGCTTCTTTCTCGTGGTGTTTGGCATTCAAAACCTGATGTGGTATACCTTTTTTTCTCAACATGGAACTCAACAACTCGTTCTTCTCTATCGATGTGGTTCCCACCAATACTGGCTGACCCTTTTTGTGACGTTGCACTATATCCTCCACCACCGCTTCGTACTTCTCTTCCATGGTTTTGTAGATCACATCATCGTGATCCACACGTATCATGGGTTTGTGTGTTGGAATCACGACAACATCCATGCCATATATTTGCTTGAATTCTTGCTCTTCGGTTTTGGCGGTTCCGGTCATGCCCGCCAGCTTTTCATAGAGTTTGAAGTAATTCTGGAACGTTATCGTCGCATAGGTCACGGATTCTTCTTTTATCTTCACACCTTCTTTGGCTTCTATCGCTTGATGCAACCCACCTGAATACCGTCTACCTGGTAAAAGACGTCCTGTGAATTCGTCCACTATGACGACTTCTCCGTTCATGACGATGTAATCCACATCTTTTTTGAACAAGTAGTGCGCCTTCAGAGCGTTGAGCATATGGTAAAGATAATCTATATTCGCGGGATCGTACAGATTGTCCACACCCAGGAGCCTCTCGAGTTTGTCCATTCCGCTTTCGGTCAAGACCACAGTTTTGCGTTTCTCATCAACGGTAAAATCTACGTCCTTTTTAAAGCGTTTAACGTAGGCGTTGAACTGCCTGTACAGGTTCGAGGGACTCCTAGAAGGTCCGGAAATTATCAGAGGAGTCCTCGCCTCATCTATCAGGATGCTGTCAACTTCATCGACTATAGCGTAATGATGCCTTCGCTGCACCTTATCTCTGATATCGTACACGAGATTGTCACGCAGATAATCGAAACCGAACTCGTTGTTGGTGCCATACGTGACATCGCATTCATAGGCTGTCTTTCTTGAAACATCGCTCAGTACGACTTCGAAACATTTCTTCGCTTCTTCGTTCAGTTCCACATCCCCGGGAACCTCTCCTTCGTAATCTGCAGGCCACACCGAAAGATTTTCATCCATGGCTTTTTTAAAAAGTCCAGGATCCCTCCAAGCTACTTCGTACGATCTGTTGAGTTGATTTATAACACCAACTCTCAATCCCAGAAAAAGATATATTGGCCCCATCCACAGAGCATCACGACGTGCCAGATAATCGTTGACTGTGACCAGGTGTACCCCTTTATCATCGAACGCGTTCAGAGCTATTGCGAGTGTTGCAACCAGCGTCTTACCTTCACCTGTCTTCATCTCAGCAACTTTTCCTTCGTGTAAAGCTACTCCCCCCATTATCTGCACGTCGAAGTGTCTCATACCTATGGTCCTTTTGGCAGCCTCACGTACTATCGCAAATACCTCCGGTAGAATGATATCAAGATCGCCACCTGAAGAACGGTAATTTTTCATTAGTTCCAAGTACCGCCCTCTGAGCTCCCAGTTCGTGAGGCTGGAGATCTCAGGTTCCAGTTTGTTAACCGCATCAACTACTCGTTCGTATCTTTTCAACACCCTGCGTTCCTTATCCAGCAATTTGAACAAAAGTTTTCCCCTCCTCTTTCACTTGAAAACCAGTTTGGTTCTCAAAATGCCATCTTCTTCAGCGCTCTGCTGAACAACGAAACCACCTACGGGTACGTTATCGAAATATTCCGAGATAACGGAAGATGTATCGAGGAACAGAAGCATCAGACATCTGTCCAGAAGGCCCTTTCTTAGTATGGTGTAGGATGGAAGAACTCCAAGCGAAGGCGCCTTATAAAATCTTCCAGCGAATTCCCCCGGTTCCCACGAAGTGATTATGAACTTGCCACGCGATTCTATGAAGTACATGTAAGTTCCATCACCTCTGAGCTTTCCTACATATTCGTGATCTTTCCTTTCTTTCTCCACCCGCCATCTTCTCAGCTTGTTCCACAGCGTTTCGAATGAACCGTCTCTGGATTTAGCTATGAAAGTGAATGTGGGTGAAGCCTCCGTGAGATCTCCGGAAAGTCCTATACTTTCAACAGAAGAAACAAGGTCATTCAAGAAGGAATATATATCTTGATACGATTCTTCATCCTGCGTTTTCAACCATTTCTTGAACTCGTTCAACGCGAATTCGCCGAGCGAGGAAGATATGCCAACGAAATAATTTCCCACAACTTCGAAATCTTCGAAATCTTCCGTTTTCACCAGAGCACTTTTCACCAGTTCTTCAGCTTGCGTGGAATCGTACTCGACGAATTGGTGTAGATCGACAACCAATCCCTCATCACACACCGTGGCACCCAGAGTAACGTATTTCGTACTCACCGATAGTTCCAGACTCATGTCCAGTTTCAAAGAATCCTTTAGAAAATAACCGCATACGAAATCTCCTTGATGTTCCACGTAAACGCTTGAAGCCACGGGATCCGCAACGACCATTCGATTTTTTTCATCACTCCTGGCATCCGTCGCGTCGAAAACACCACTTTCACTA
>JAGGZV010000086.1 GCA_021161835.1 Thermotogae bacterium
AAAATAGGCAAAAGAAAGGAAAAATTCTTGATAATATCGAAATCCGGGTTCACAGATGATCTGCTGAGCTTAAAACACGATGATCTTGTACTTCTCACGCTGGAAGATATGTTCTAATCACACGGATAGGATCTTATGTGCTTTGCTTCTGACCGTCTGCGAATTTTTCGTTGAAAGGCTATAAGAAATTTTGCGATTTCTGCTCTACTATAATCAACTCGGAGGTGACCTGATGAAGGAACTCCCAATCGGAGCGAGCAATTTTGAGAAGATGGTGAAGGAAAATTACTACTACGTCGATAAAACTTTTCTGATAAAGGGTATTATCGACCTTTCAGGTGAGGTGAAGTTGATAATACATCCTCGAAGATTCGGAAAGACACTTAACATGGACATGCTTTTCAGGTTCTTTTCAATGGACGAAAAGGGAGATCTTTTCGAAGGGCTAAAGATATGGAAGGAGAAAGCAATCGTGAAAGATCATTACCATAAATATCCTGTTTTGTTGATAACGTTCAGGGAAGTGAAAGACACGAATTGAGGGCTGTGTCAAAAATTTGCTGTAGGATGGCCCTGTATCCTTACTCTTTGCAAAGAGATATGAACGAGTTCGGAACTTTTACGATCTTCTGGATTGGCCGTTGCTAATGTTCCTGGATAACAGAGTGAGAAGGTTAAAGCTTTAAAACTTAACAAATCACAACATTCAACGTTTTGCAAGAAGTATCTTCTGCGAGAATTTTGTGGAGGTTTTGTTGATGATCACGTCCGTTGGATGGTCGATTCTTTCCACGAAGAATTTCATGAGTTCTTTGAGGTGGTCGAGCATCTCGTCTGGTTTCACGCTGGCGACGACCAGTATATCTACATCGCTTGTGCCCGTTTGTTCTCCGGTTGCAATAGAGCCTATGAGGTAGATTTCTTCTATGTAGGGGAATTTTTCTATGGCTTTTTCTGCCGCCTGTCGGGCGGCGTTAATTATTTTCTCCCTATCCAAATAGAATACCTTCACAGTATCGGATGATCTTTCTGGCAGCTTCCAGCGCCTCCTCGGCTCTTTTTTTCGAAAAATAATCACCTGGTTTACCTGCATCGAAACCGTTTGGATATCTCGTGGGGATGTAGAACGTATCCAGAAGATTGGCTGCCTCCATGATGTCATCGGGAGTATCAACCGGGACTTCTTTCAAGATCATCGTTATGGAATGTCCCCATATATCGTACCCTAATCGTTTCGCAAGAGCTTTTACCATCTTTTCAGCGGCTTGCTGTGCTATGAAGCATGCCCATTCGTGAAAGTCATTGATCATAGCGATATTTGCCGCTTCCAGATCCCTTAAAGCCTGTTCATACCAATCTTTCCATCTGTTCATGTTTTCCTCCGTTCGGGTTCGTTCCTAACCATTATTGTATCATCGCGTTAAACCACGTTCTTTTCTGCCACAACACCTTTTTCGAATCTGTCCACGTTCAGGGTGCTTATGTCGGAGTGACGTGTGGAACCAAGCAGTATGAGTTCAGCCAGGGCTTCGCCGACCGCCGGTGCGAGCATGAAGCCATGGCCGCTGAATCCAACAGCGTAGAAGTAGTTTTCCAGGGTGGGAGCTTTCCCCACTATGGGTTGTGCGTCCGGGGACATGTTGTAGTGTCCGGCCCATTGCCTGACGATCCTTATCTTTCTGAGAAAGGGGAATATCTTCGTGAGTTTGCGGGATATCTCCTTTGTGAATTTGAAGTTCACGTTGTAGTTTATCCGGGGTTTTTCGTCTTTGTCTCCCTGTCCCATGAGTATGGAACCGTGTTTGGTCTGTCTGATGTAGAAATTATGAGAAAAGCTCATGACCAGTGGGTCCATGAAGTTTTCCACGGGTTCGGTTACCAGTATCTGGTGGCGAAAGCTTTCGGTGGGTAACTCTACTCCGGCCATTTTCGCCACCTCTTTCGACCATGCGCCCGCCGCATTTACGACAAGATCGCACCTCACGTATCCACGGGTTGTTTGAACACCCACAACGCGGCCGTTTGAAACTTCCATATTTTCCACCTTTGTGTGTGTGAAGACATCGGCTCCCAGTTCCATGGATTTTCTTATGTATCCGAAGTTCGCGAGGTGTGGATTGGCGTGTCCGTCACTCGCGCAGAAGGTGGCGAGCTTCACACCTTCGATGTTTATGTATGGGAATCTCTTTTTCACCGTGTTCGGTGATAGGATTTCGACTTCCAGCCCTTCTTCTTTCTGCATCCTGACGTTGTTTTCGAAACCCTGTGCTTCCTCGTCGGTGTAGGCGAGGAGAAGGTAACCTCCCCGTTTGTACTCTATGTCCATGCCTATTTCTTCTTTGAATTTTTCGAAGAGTTGTACGCTTCTCATGGCGAGTCTCACGTTGTTGGGAGAGCTCCACTGTTGTCTGATCCCGCCACCACATCTACCGGTAGCACCGGAAGAGATGTAGGATTTTTCGAATATCGCAACTGAGCGTGCTCCGAGTTTTAGCAGGTGGTAGGCTATAGAGGCGCCCACCATTCCTCCACCTATTATCACGATTTCATATTTTTCTTTCATCTGTACCATCTCCCTTGAGGATGCTTTCAAAGGGTATGGGTGATGCGGGCGGTCTGAAGGTGGAAGGAGCGAGCTCCTGTATGGTTTTTCCCGTCTTTCGTGCCAGGATGGCCAGGGTGTTCAGGGTGCAGGTTCTTCCACCGCATGGTCCCATGCCCACCCTCAGGTATCTTCT
>JAGGZV010000033.1 GCA_021161835.1 Thermotogae bacterium
GTTTTTCCTATTTTACAGGGATACAGGGCTTTTTTCCATTTTTACAGCAATTATTGTACACTGCCATTTTTTTAGATCAAATCGATCAAAATACGGAAATATTTGTTCATAAATTGATCGAATATATTGATTTTTGAATCCTATAATGATAAAATTCGAAAAGGAGTGATCAAAATGCGTAAAATGGAAAGACTCAACAAGATCATTGATGTTCTGAGAAGGGAAGGAAGCGTTTCTGTGAAATATCTTGCAGAAATGCTGGAAGTTTCGGAACCAACCGTTAGAAGGGATATAAAAGAAATCATGAGAATACTTGATCTACCTGTTAAAAAAGTACACGGAGGGGTAATACTTGAAATTGATAAAGGATCCATTGAACCCATGTTTGAAACCAAAATGTCACTGATGGCTGATGAAAAAAGGAGAATAGCTAGAAAAGCACTGGAATTTATAGAAGATGGGGACAGTATTATTTTGGATTCGGGAACAACCGCATATTATCTTGCGAAACTCCTACACAAGAGAAAAGGATTGAAGGTTATAACAGTGGATGTAAAGATAGCGGAGGAATTAGCAAGATTCTCTGAAATAACAGCTTATATAGTGGCGGGCAACATCAGGCCTGGTTATTACAGTGTAGGAGGTACTCTAACTGAGCAGATCTTATCTCAATTCCATGTGGAGAAAGCTTTTCTCACTGCCGATGCAATTCATCCGGAAATTGGTGTAACGAATTCTTCCATGTTTGAGGTCGGAGTCAAGAAGAAAATCGTGGATTCAGGAAAACAAGTGATCTTGATAGCTGATCATTCGAAGATAGGAAAGAAAGCATTCATCAAGGTATGTGACCTAAATAAGATTGATGTTTTTATTACTTCTAAAGGGTGCGAACCAGAATTGATAAAAGGAATCATGGAGAAAATTGAAGTGGTTTTGGAAGTTTGAAACCAAGGAGGTGAACTTATTGGAAAAATTGAAAAGAATTTTTGGTAGGGAGAAGGTCATAATAGGCATGATTCATTTCCCTCCCCTTCCTGGAGCCCCTCTTTATGATGAAAGGAAAGGAGTTGATTGGATCAGAAAATGGGTTGAAGAGGATCTGCTGGCTCTTCAAAATGGTGGAGTAGATGCTGTTATGTTCTGCAATGAGAATGATAGACCATATGTTTTCAAAGCTGATTATGTCACCATCGCAACCATGAGTAGAATCATTGGTGAACTGTTAGAAAAAATAGATCTACCATTCGGAGTTGATGTTTTATGGGATCCAAAGGCAGCACTAGCAATAGCCAAAGCAACAGGTGCCAAATTCATAAGGGAGGTGATAACGGGAACTTATGTATCCGATATGGGAATTTGGAACACAAATGTAGGTGAGTTGTATAGATACAGGAAATTGATTGATGCGGAGGATATAGCGATTTTTTTCAACATATCCGCAGAATTTGCGAGCAGTTTGGACAAAAGATCTCTTAGCGAAATAGCCAAAAGTGTTGTGTTTTCATCTTTAGCAGATGTTGTACTGGTATCGGGTCCCATGACAGGGATCGCACCTTCCAAAAATTTTATAAAAGAAGTGAAAGAAAGTATACCTGAAACACCTGTTTTCGTAAACACGGGTGTAAATGAAGAGAATGTGGTAGAACTTCTCAGTGTCGCTGATGGAGCAATAGTAGGAACAAGTTTGAAGAAGGAGGGAATAACCTGGAACCCCGTAGATAAAGATAGGGTTAAGAGTTTCATGAAAAGAGTAAGAGAATTTATCATCTAATTGTATGGGAGGTGAGTTTTCATGAAAAGAGGACTATTGTTGTTTATCTTTATTCTGCTTATCGTTAGTTTGGCCTTTGGTGCATTCAGTTGGAAAAAATTTCAAGGTAAGACAATCACTGTTTTGTTTGTAAAGCATCCATTCACTGAGGCAGTTCTACCATACATAAGAGACTTCACCGAAAAAACAGGAATATCAGTCAGCTTCCTGGTTCTTCCAGAAACAGAGTATTGGGACAAATTGAACATCGATCTATCAAGTGGCCAGGGATCATACGATGTCTTTATGACGGGACCCTCAATTGCATGGCAACATGCTTATGCTGGATGGATAGAACCTCTCGATTCTTACGTTAACAACGCTGAATTGACCTCACCAGACTATGATTTCGAGGATTTCTATCCGGCATTCATAGCAGCAAATAGGTGGAATTTAAAGATGGGAGGAGGCCTGGGCGAAGGAAACCTTTGGGCAATACCAGTTATGGTGGAAACAAGTATATTAGCTTACAGAAAAGATATATTCGATAAGTATGGTATCAAAGTTCCGGAAACCTACGAAGAGTGGTCAAAGGTTGCTGCTGAACTCATGAAGGTGGCAGACAAGGAAGGTATATATCCTGTTATACAGAGGGGAGCAAGGGATATCACTTCCATACAAGCAGGATACTACACAGCGTTTTCAACTTATGGTGCCAAGGATTTCGATGAAAATTTCAACTGCACGATAAATTCA
>JAGGZV010000105.1 GCA_021161835.1 Thermotogae bacterium
ACTCATCACGGAACGAACCATTCTCAACGTCCTTTCCATAATGAGTGGAGTGGCAACGAAAGTCAGGAAAATCGTCAACCTCGTTGGTGGCAGGGTGAGGATCGCTGCAACACGAAAAACTTTTCCTGGTTTGAGTGTTCTTCAAAAGCTGGCCGTTATACATGGCGGTGGAGATCCGCACAGATTCAATCTTTCCGATTGCTACATGATCAAGGATAATCACCTGAAACTTTACGGTACAATTTCCAGAGCTGTGGAAACAGTCAAGAAAATGTGTTCCTTTACCAAAAAGGTGGAGGTAGAAGTTGAAGATGAAGACTCGGCAATGGAAGCATTGAAAGCCGGTGCAGACATCATCATGCTGGACAATTTCGAACCATCCAGAGCAAAAAAACTGGCATGCAAATTGAAGGCCATTAAACCGGATATCATCGTGGAATTTTCCGGAGGAATAACCGAAGATAACATACGTGAGTACCTGTGTGACTGTGTTGATGTCATATCTCTTGGATGCATCACCATGGGATTTCAACCTGTGGATTATTCCCTGGAAATCGATGTATAACGTTACCTATCGGCGGGGTAAGACCCCAATATCCTCAGAAAAGTGGCTATCTCACCGAGATGTCTTATTGCGTTCTTTCCCACCTCTTCATTTATACTGGCGGCAAAATCCAGGTAGAATAGATATTCCCACTTTTTGCCACGTATGGGTCTGCTCTCTATCTTCGTAAGGTCTATATCGCGCAGGGCAAATACAGAAAGAGCTTTGAATAGAGCACCGGGTGTGTTTTTCAGGGAAAACACAATCGAAGTTTTGGCGGGTACACCGGGAGCAGGTACGTGTTCCTCTTTTGCCAGCACGAGAAAACGTGTGTAATTTTCAGGATCATCTTCTATACTTTTTGCAAGGATTTCCAGTTCGTAGACTTCAGCAGCCCGTCTGCTGGCTATCGCAGCTGCATCCCTCAACTGCATTTTCTTTATTTTCTTTGCACTTCCCGCCGTGTCGTATTCGGATACTTTTTCCACACCCAGCTTTTTGAGAAAACCTTCGCATTGTGCCAGCGCTTGCGGATGACTTATCACGTATCTCACATCTTCCAGCCTTACACCACGTAAAGCCAGAAGATTGTGCTCCACTCTGTAGTTGATTTCTCCAACTATGTGGAGATCATGCTGCATGAGAAGATCATAATTTCTGTGTATACTTCCGGCAAGAGAGTTCTCTATGGGGATCACTCCTCTATCCACTTCACCACTTTCCACCTTTTCAAACACCTCTTCAAAAGACCTGCAAGGCAGGGTTTCCACACTTTTTCCAAAGTACTGTATGGCCGCTCCCTCACCGTAAGCACCGTATTCCCCCTGAAAAGCCACTCGCATATCCACCACCTCACTTTCCCATGCCTTTTACGAGAACCCGATAATAATCCTTCAAGGAACTGCCCATCGCTTTTTCCACAACGTTCAATGGGATCATGACATTTTCACTGATCTTCTTCTTTTTCTTCAGGGTTTCCCTTATATATTCCTCAATGGTGTGAAACCGGGCTTTATCGAATTTAGAGTACAGGTGGTAAACTTCCACGTCTCTCGTCTGTCCTATCCTGTACGCTCTGTCGGTCGCCTGAGATATCACCGCTGGATTCCATTCAACGGTGTAATGTACAACGTTGTTGGCTTCCACAAGTGTCAGACCTACACCACCGACTCGCGGATTTATCACCAGAACATCAACCTCACCTTTTTGAAAGTCACCTATCTTTTCCTCGCGTGTCTGAGGATTCAGTTGCCCATTTATCACATGTACCTTTTTCCCGAACTCCGATTCTATTCTCTCTTTCAATATAGCCTGAGTGGAGAGAAAACGGGAAAAGATCAGAACCTTCTCTTTCTTTCTGAATATCTTTTCCAGTATTTTCAACAGCATTTCAAGCTTTGCCGATCTCGCATCACCGTATTTTTCGGCATCATAAACCGCTGGATGATCACAAACCTGCAATAGATACTGCGCGTACTTCAAAAACTGCTCAGGTCCTTCTTTCCTGAACCGCGCTGCGATTTCCATGTATATCTCTTCCTGTTCTGGAAACATCTTCACGTTTATTTCATGATACGATATCCCCGGAAGATCATTCATGAGTTCTTCATGCTCTTTTGTACGCCTTATAAACAGTATCCGAAGATTTTCATACAATTCCCTGGCCAGCTTCTCGCCTTCACCGGAAAAAGGATCCCTGTTCAGAAGATCGTACTTTTTCCTGAATTCTTTCAAAGTCCCCAGAAAACCGGGATGCAGGAAATCGTATATGTTCCAGAGTTCATATATGTTGTTCTCGACAGGTGTACCCGACATACCGACACGAAAATCCGCTTTCAGGGCTTTCATCACTCTGGAAGTTTTGGAAGTATGGTTTTTTATCCTCTGAATTTCATCGAGTACCACCACTTTCCACTCCACGTCTATATAGTTCAGCACGTTATTCCTCAGATCTTCGTAATTGGTTATCAGGAGAAAATCCTTCCTGGTTTTGGTGAATCCATCCCTGGTAATGAGATGATTCTTCAGTACAGGGAAACAGAGTTCTATCTGTTTTACCCAGTTTTCCACGAGAGCCTTGGGAACCACAACCAGCGCAGGGAACAGTTTATTCATATCGTAAAGAATGCTCAGAAAAGCCAGAACCTGTGTGGTTTTACCCAATCCCATGTCATCAGCCAGAAGAAAACCCTGAAAACCCTCCCTGTAAGCGTACAACATTCTGCTGACACCCATCATCTGGAAAGAGTACAATTTTCTTTTGAAATGTCTGGAAAGTTTCGGCAGCAGTTCGCGCTTTTCGAGTGGCGCCACATATTCGAGCTCTTTCACGTTGTGCTTTATCTTGACATCGTACACTGGTAACAAGCTCTTTTTTGATTTCTCACCTGTTTTCTTCTCAACTTTATAGTTGCATATGTCTATCCACATCCCATCGTGAAAAATCACGCGTTTTCCTTTTCGTCGTGCCTTTTCTACTTTTTTCACAAGTTCGGCATTCTCATCGATTTTCTTTATTTCACCGTTTATGAGATCTTCCAGTATCAGGACGTCTGGTTTGTAACCACCCGTGGATTTCCCCCTGTACACACTGGGAACCTTCACCAGCCTTGCGAAAACGACCTCTTCAACTCTATCCGAAAGTTTTTTCAGAAGAGTTTCGGGAAAGTTCGTTATGAGATCTTTTCTGAAGTTTTCTATGTTCTCCCCTGTCAACTTCCTGTATTTTTCTATCATTTGTAACGATTTCCGTATCTCTGATGACAGAAGGTAGATCTTATCTCCGACCTTTACCATGCCCTTCTCCAGAAGTCTGGACTTTATCCTACGTTTATCGGGAAGAGAATCGAAGGTGTAATCTAAAATCAGACCTTTTTTCTTCCTGTTAACCCTGGGAATGAAGTCATCTATCACTTCGTAAGATTCCCGCCGTGTTCTGAAAATGAAGCCATGCTCCGCTGCTATTTCCGCTATTCTTAGAAGCTTTTCACTCCCGGGAATGGGAAGATCCACGATATCCATCAACTCTTTTAAACCTCCTGCAGTGAAAAGACGGAACTCCTTACCCACGAGGAAGTACTTTCCTTTCCTTGTGAGCCTTCGCCCTTTGTAAAAGCAGACAAGTCTGGATGGATCCAGACGCAGGCCACCAGGATTCACAACTTCGAATTGTTCCAGCGTTATGTTGAAAATCAAACCCAGTTTTTCCAGGATAGTGGGATCGTCTTTTACAAGTTGAAATAGGATTTCGTTCGTCAGAAGATACCAACCGTTCTCAACGATTTCAACAAGTTCTGCTGTTTTCAGATCTTTCAACATTCGCCTCTCTTTACTGAAAACCCCTGCTTTCAACATCAAACCCTTTCGGATGAACTTGTATCGCAGATTCTTTCACCCTTTCCAGCCAGATTCACCCATATCATATCACGCACCGTCGATGTTGACCATACTTCCGCATCACTTTGCTATAATTACAACAGATCAACAACAGGAGGGGTTCAAACTGGAAGTATATCTCGACAACAACGCCACCACCCGTGTAGACGATGAAGTTCTGGATGCCATGAGACTGATTTACATATACGATTATGGCAACCCCAATTCCCTTCATAGAAAAGGAAATGATGCCGCTCAGCACATGGAAGATTCTCGACGCATTCTGGCGAAACTCCTTGGAGTTAAAAGTAAGGAAATTTTCTTCACTTCGGGGGCCACGGAATCCATCAATTGGGTTATGCGCAGTGTTGCAAGGCTGGCCAGCGAGAAGAGAAACAAATTGATAATAGGAGCGGTGGAACACAAGGCGGTTTTGAAAACGGCACACGATATAGCAAAAATTCACAATCTGGATATAGCTATACTTCCCGTGGATGAAAAGGGAGTCTATCTTCTCGATGAACTCGAGAAAAAACTGGATGAAACTGTTTTGCTGGTGGCGCTTATGAGTGCAAACAACGAAGTGGGCACACTTCAACCAGTGGAAGAAATTTCAAAACTGGTTCGTTCCAAAGCACCAAGAGCATTTCTATTAGTGGATGCCGTACAATCCTTTGGGAAATCGAAGATGGATTTGGAAGCGTGGAACCCCGATTTTCTTGTATTAAGCGCTCATAAGTTCCATGGACCTAAAGGGATAGGGTTGTTGTATGCCAGGGAAGGACGGATTCCTTTCCCGCTTATAACGGGAGGAGGACAGGAAAGAGGTTTCAGAGCAGGCACACAGAATGTCCCGGGAATAGTTGGAATGGCCAAAGCAGCCGAGCTTGCGGTTAAAGATCTGGAGAAAAATATTGAAAAGATGCGAAAATTTCAAAAGCTCATCGCGAAAAAAGTTGAAACATTGGGTGGAGTGGTCATAACTCCACTGAATAATTCTCTTCCCAACACCATCACCGTCTCATTCCCGGGGATTCTGGGGCATCATCTGCTCAACGCACTTTCCTTAGAAAAGATCTATGTTTCCACGCACTCCGCATGTTCAAGCAGTGAAAGTACCAGCCATGTGCTGGAAGCCATGGGTATAAAAGGTAAAATAGCCCTTGGCGCTATCAGAATCAGCACATCACGCATGACCACGGAAGAAGAAATCAGCTTTTTCCTGGAAACCCTTGAAAAGGTCCTGAAATTCCTCGGTTTCGATCGATGAATTGGAGGTGTAAGAGTGTCGCTGAAAACATATCTTCTTGCCAGAGTGCTTTTAGCTATTCCCATGGTTTTGATTCTCCTGACCGTGGTCTTCGTGGTTCTGAGAATAATCCCCGGTGATCCCGTTCTAACGCTTTTAGGTGGTAAAGCACCCATAGAAGTTATAGAAGCAAAGAGACACGAGCTGGGCCTGGATAAACCCATTCTCATACAATATATAGACTATCTCGGCAACCTCCTTAAGGGTGATCTAGGAAAATCGCTGCTCACTGAAAGACCTGTACTCGAGGAACTCGGAGACAGATTACCTGCCACCATAGAGCTCACCATTTTCGGTTTCATCATAGCCCTGGTGATAGGAATCTTTTGGGGTGCCGAAGCTGCCAGAAGACATGATAGCGTTTTCGATGTGTCAGCTCGGGTCTACTCGATATTCATCTATTCGGTCCCGGTGTTCTGGCTGGGAATGGTATTGCAACTGATTTTTGGTGTATGGCTCAGGGTGTTGCCGGTAGCTGGACGTATTCCACCGCTCATGGAGCCAAAACACATAACAGGCTTGTACATTCTGGATGCTCTCTTTACAGCCAACTGGGAATCACTCAAGGAAGCGTTCAGACATCTTCTACTCCCCGGAGTAACACTGGGGTTGATTATCTCCAGCGTTTTTCTCAGGATGGTACGCGGCAACATGATCCTCACACTCTCTCAGGATTACACGAGAGCCGCACGCGCTCGCGGAATAAAAGAAAAGAGCGTGGTATACAGACATGCCCTGAAGAATGCCATGGTACCCATAATGACTGTTATGGGTTTACAGCTTGCCTTGCTCTTTGCCGGTGCGGTATTGACCGAAACCACCTTTTCATGGCCGGGAATAGGCACATATCTGGTGCAGAAAATCCGTTACAGGGATTTTATGGCTGTTCAGGGAGCGATAGTCATATATGCTGTAATGGTGGTCACCATTTCCATCATAGTTGACATCATCAACGCCTGGATAGACCCAAGGATAAGATATTGAGGTGATGAGCGTGGATACAAAATTCATGAGTCAGCGCATAGGTAAAGCTTTCAGGAAGTTCTTTAGAAGCGGCTCTGGAAAAATGGCCTTTGTGGGAGCGGTCATTCTTGTGATATTCGTGATATCCGCTGTTCTCGCGCCTCACATTTCTCCCTATGACCCAACCAAAAGGGTTGGAAGAGCCTTCACGCCGCCGAATTCAAAGCACTGGTTTGGCACGGACAATCTCGGGAGGGATATGTTCAGTCGGGTTCTGCACGGTGCTAGAATAGCACTTCTCATAGCACTCCTGGCGGTGGTTATAGCATCGGCAATTGGAATACCTCTGGGCTTGCTGTCGGGTTACATCGGTGGGCCCCTGGATAGGGTACTGACGTTGGTAATGGATGCTATCTACTCCTTTCCAGGGCTGATATTAGCGATAGCAGTTGCGGCGGTACTGGGAACGGGCATTGTCAATATAGCCATAAGTATTGCTGTCGTCTACGCTCCAACCTATTTCAGGGTGATAAGAAATCAGGTGGCTTCCATAAAAAGTGAACTGTACGTTGAAGCTGCGAGAGCACTGGGGGCGAACAACTGGACGATATTGATCAAGTACGTGTTACCCAACGTGCTGCCATCGGTGGTGGTCGTGCTCTCAATGAATCTGGCCGATGCAATCATGACGGAAGCGGGGCTGAGCTTTCTTGGACTCGGTATAGCACCTCCTACACCAGACTGGGGATACGATCTCAGTAACGGCCAGCGCTTCATTCTAATGAACGATTGGTGGATGATCATGTTCCCGGGATTAGCCATCATCATCCTGGTTCTGGGATTCAGCCTTTTCAGTGAAGGCATGAACGAATATCTCAACCCCAACGTTGGACAACAGGAGTGAGAAAGATGAACAGGGAAAGAGCTGTTTGCAGTTTGAAAAGTCTCAAGGTATATTACATGACCTTCGACGGTCCCGTCAAAGCTGTAGACGATGTAAGCTTCGACATTCACAGGGAAGAAACACTGGGATTAGTGGGCGAATCCGGGTGTGGTAAATCGACACTGGGATCGGCGATATTGAAGATACTTCCACGAACGGCCAGGATATATGGGAAGATATTCCTGGATGATACGGATATCACCGCTCTTGATGAACGGGAAATGCAAAAAATCAGAGGAGCAAGAATCTCCATGATATTTCAGGATCCTATGACATCGCTCAATCCCATAATGAAGGTCAAAGATCACTTCATAGAAACAATAAGGACGCACAGACCGGAGATTTCCGAAGAAGAAGCCCTCGAGATGGCCGCCAGGGCACTGGCTGAGGTCGGAATAAGCGAATCACGCTTGAACGATTACCCATTCCAATTCAGTGGTGGTATGCGTCAGAGGATGATGATAGCACTGGCCATAGTCCTGCGTCCCTCCCTCATCATAGCGGACGAACCCACCACCTCTCTTGATGTCATCGTGCAGGCTCAAATCCTTGAACTTATGAAAGAGATACAAGGGCATGTCCGTTCAGCCATGATACTCATAACACATGATCTTGGAGTTGTTGCAGAGATGACGAACCGAATAGGTGTCATGTATGCAGGACATCTCGTGGAGTTGGCACCACGCGACTCAATATATTATGATCCCCTGCACCCTTACACGAAAGCCCTTCTGGAATCTGTTCCCAACACACGCATAGAAGACAAAGAATTGAAGTATATAGATGGTTTCCCTCCCTCACTTTTGAACGTAGGTGAAGGATGTCGATTCGCTGACAGATGTCCAAAAGCCAGAAAAGTATGCTTCGAGAAAACGCCGAAAGATCTCGTTCTTGAAGACGGACGATTGGTCAAGTGCTGGCTTTACGAAAGTGAAGGGCAGGTGGAAGAATGAAAGACAGCGCACTGGTGGCAGTGGAAAACCTTGTCAAGCATTTTCCGGTACGAATGAATTTCATCCAGATGCTGTTCACTCGTGAAAAGAAGAAGGTTCATGCTGTTAACGGTGTTAGCTTCAAAATAGAAGAAGGGCAAACGCTGGGACTGGTGGGAGAATCGGGCAGCGGAAAGACAACCACTGGAAGACTCGTTTTGAAACTGATTGAACCCACGGATGGAAGGATAAAATTCATGGGGAAGGACATAACCCCACTGAAACCTAAAGAAATGAGACCTCTGAGACGCGAAATGCAAATCGTCTTTCAGGATCCCCTGGCTTCACTCAATCCTTACATGAAGATAGGAGAGGCGGTGCGACATCCCCTGGTGATACACAAGATCGGCAGGAACCGCATCCAGCAAAGGGAAATGGTACTGGAGATGCTGGAAAAGGTCAACCTACGGCCACCTGAAGAGTTTTACAACCGCTATCCACGACAAATATCCGGGGGACAGAGACAGAGGGTTGTGATAGCACGTGCACTCATAACCCGTCCAAAATTTGTGGTTGCAGATGAAGCGGTTGCAATGCTGGATGTTTCGATAAGATCGCAGCTCCTGAAACTCATGGTTGATCTAAAAAAAGAATTCAATCTCACATACCTTTTCATAACCCACGACCTCGCCACCACTAAATATATCTGTGATCGTATCGCCGTGATGTACCTTGGTCACATAGTTGAAGAAGGATCGTTCAAGGACATATACTCAGAACCGGCACATCCTTACACGAAAGCGCTGATCTCAGCTGTACCCGAACCGGATCCAAAAATAATGAAAACCAAGAAGAAGATGATACCCTCTGGCGAAGTACCCAACGCCATAGAACCTCCACCAGGTTGTCCTTTCCACCCACGCTGTCCACATAAAAAGGCCGTGTGTTCCAGAACTTTCCCGGAAGTAGTAGAAATTTCGGAGGGTCATAAAGTTGCCTGTCATATTTACGCGAGAAGGTAAAAGGTGTTCCACCATTCACGATATCATTCGAATTCCTGCTCCATATTCGCCTATCATGGTGGAAAGTAAAGAGATAGTGGTTCATCGTTTCGAACCATCGAAGTCTTCGCCTGAACATGAGTTGATATTCCTGCATGGTATAAAGAACCACAATATACCCTACCTAATGTGGTTCGCCGAAAGGTTCGCTCGCGCAAGGGTACGTACATGGTTTCTCATACTTCCCTATCACGGTGAACGGGCACCCAAAGACTGGGAAGGGGGCGAACCGTTCTTTTCCTCCTCCCCTTCCTGGTGTGTTCAACGTTTCAACGAAGCAGTAAAGGACGTTCTCGAAGTGCACGCTTTTATCAGAAATGAGGCTAGATCCACCCTTCCAATAAGCGTCATGGGAGTGAGTTTTGGCGGGATGATAGCGATAATGGCGCTGGCACAGAACCCTTCGTTTTACAAAGGCATCGTATGTTGCGCGGGAGGGGATTGGCACTGGATAAACTGGCATTCACCCTACCTCGAACGTGTTCGGAAAGAGTACGCAGAGAAAGCCAACGAATTCGGATGTCGAACAGAAAAAGATTGTGTGGAAAAATACCGCAAGAACGTGGAGGAAGTGATAAAAAGTTTCGATTCTCTGGACGATATATTCAAGAAATCCCCAATAACATGTTATCATTACGACCCCGCATCCTTCGCTCCCTTCGTTAGGCAGAAGATCCTTTTCGTACAACCTCTTTTCGATAGAATCATTCCCCGTCAATCTTACCGTATTTTGCGCTCTTTCCTGAAACACAAAAAGGTGCTTTTCCTGCCAACAGGACACAAAAGTTTTTACCTGCTTCGCAGATTCGTTGCACGTGCAGTTTTGAACTTTCTAAAAAGATGAAAGCAATTTTTCATGATTTTCTCAACTTGATCCTTCAATTCTGGAACTTCCCGCTGAACTTTTCCCCACAATCCTGTAGTTTACGCCAAAGTATTTATGTATAAGTTTATCCTTTTTATCATCTTTTCTGAAACATTCTACCACTTCATGCTAATCTCCAGAATAAGGTAGTTGCACCAATTGACCTTTTGACTCTTCTTCCTAAAAATCAACTGCCCAGGAGTAAACACAGCTCTAAATCCACCACTTGAGTCTGCGATGTCCGATAGATGCTATAATGCCTCCGATTGCCTGTGAAGAGATAAAATAGAAGCTACCACAACAAGAGGGTCAAAACCTACAACAGTAAGAACAGGTGAAAGAATTGTTCCATAAAGCATCCCTAATGATAAGTCTATCATTTCACATACGAAAGCAAGAACTAATGCTAAGATCATTTCAATGCTCATTTTGTTCCCCTTTTTTACCCACAATTGCAGATAACATTTTGCGGGTATGCGAAACCCGTAAGGGTTTGGGTGAGCCGTAAGCGAAGCGCATACCCGCTGTTAGGCGACGTGCAGTTATAATATCTTTTTTTCCTTCAGATGTTGAATTATCTCATCCACAAATTTCTTAGTCGTGTTTCAAGATCGGTTAAAATTATAAAAAATCCTAAGGGAGACACCTCCAGCAGGTTAAATGTGGAGGAGGTGAATCCCAA
>JAGGZV010000071.1 GCA_021161835.1 Thermotogae bacterium
AGATCCTGGTTATAGGTTCGGGACCCATAATAATAGGTCAGGCAGCTGAATTCGATTACTCCGGTACGCAGGCTTTGAAAGCTTTGAAGAAAGCGGGATACAAGCTGGTGGTGGTCAACTCCAACTCCGCAACCATAATGACCGATCCCGAACTTTCGGATGCGGTTTACATAGAGCCTTTGACGGTGGAATATCTTGAGAAGATAATAGCCAAGGAGAGACCCGATGCTCTCCTGCCCACGCTAGGTGGTCAAACGGCTCTGAATCTGGCCGTGGAACTCGCGGAATTGGGAATTCTTGATGAGTATGGTGTCGAGCTCATAGGTGCAAGATTGGAGGTAATAAAGCAAGCTGAAGATAGGGAGCTTTTCAAAAAGACTATACAGGAGATAGGACTGGATGTTCTGAAAAGCAGGATGGTCAGCAGTCTCACTGAAGCTATGGAGGCAGCTGATGAACTTGGATACCCGATAATAGTACGTCCAAGCTTCACACTGGGTGGTACGGGTGGCGGAATAGCATACAACGCTGAAGAATTGGAAGCTATCGTTGCAAAAGGTTTGATAGACAGTCCCGCACATACCGCGCTCCTGGAAGAATCGGTGATAGGGTGGAAGGAGTACGAACTGGAGGTCATGAGAGACGCCGCTGGAAACACCATAATAGTTTGTTCCATAGAAAACCTCGACCCGATGGGTATACACACAGGTGATTCGATAACCGTTGCACCTGCTCAAACCCTGACAGATGTGGAATATCAGAGAATGAGAAACGCTGCTTTCGCGGTACTGAAAGCGATTGGCATAGAAACGGGTGGGGCCAATATCCAGTTCGCCGTGGATCCAGAAGGGGATCGTATGGTCGTCATAGAAATGAACCCACGCGTTTCACGATCTTCTGCATTGGCTTCGAAGGCAACAGGATATCCGATAGCCAAGGTAGCTGCTCTGCTCGCCGTGGGGTATCACCTCGACGAAATTCCCAACGACATAACCGGCAGGACCACAGCTGCGTTCGAGCCAACCATAGATTATGTTGTTGTAAAGATTCCAAGGTTCCAGGTAGAAAAATTTCCTGGTGCTGATCCCAGACTGTCGACACAGATGAAGTCGGTGGGTGAAGTGATGGCTATAGGGAGGACGTTCAAGGAAGCGCTCGGCAAGGCGATGAGAGCACTGGAGCTGGATGCCACACCAAAGCTGGATTTTGCACATTTGAGAGAGTATCTGGCGAATCCAACACCTGAAAGGCTCTCATACATATTTGCTGCTTTACGTGAAGGATTCTCGGTGGGAGAGCTTTACAATCTCACCAGGATAAACAGATGGTTTCTCACCGAAATGAAGAGTTTCATAGAATTCGAAAATGGGTTGAGACAGATGAGATGGGAGGATCTGGATTCTGACACTCTGCGAACCGCGAAAGCATGGGGGTTTTCAGATAGGGAAATAGGCGAAATATTCAATAAATCTGAAGATGAGGTAAGAAGGCTGAGAGAAGAAAAAGGTGTGATTCCTGTTTTCAAGATGGTGGATACCTGTGCCGCGGAGTTCGAAGCGGCTACGCCGTATTTTTACTCCACCTACAATGGTCAGGAGAACGAAGCCATACCTTCTAAGAGGAAAAAGATCATCATTCTCGGTTCGGGTCCCAACAGGATAGGACAGGGTATAGAATTCGATTATGCCAATGTCCATGCTGCTTGGGCACTGCAGGAGGAAGGATACGAGGTGATCATGGTCAATTCGAATCCGGAAACCGTATCCACCGATTACGATACTTCCGATAGGCTCTATTTCGAACCGCTGACCGTTGAAGATGTGATGTCGATAATAAGGAATGAGAAACCTGAAGGTGTTGTGGTGAGTTTTGGTGGTCAAACTCCTCTCAAGCTGGCGCGTCAGCTGGTGAAAGAAGGTGTCAAACTCATAGGTACAAATTTCGAAACCATTGAGCTTGCGGAAAACAGGGAGGAATTCGGCAAGCTCCTGCATAGACTCGGTCTGAAAAGTCCTCCCTATGGTACGGCTACCTCCATCGAAGAAGCGCTTGAAGTGGCGGAAAAGCTGGGATACCCTGTTCTGGTGAGACCAAGTTATGTTCTGGGTGGACGTGCGATGGAGATCGTAGATACCCCCCAGGAATTGAGAAGGTACGTTTCAGAAGCTGCTCACATATCGCCAGGATATCCGGTTTTGATAGATAGATTCCTGGAGAATGCTCTGGAGCTGGATGTTGACGTGGTCTCTGATGGTGAGCATGTATGGATAGCAGGATTGATGGAGCAGATAGAAGAAGCGGGGGTGCATTCAGGCGATTCGGCCTGTGTTCTGCCACCTGTGAGTCTTTCTGAAGAAATGGTGGTCAGGATAGAAAATGTGGTGGCCAGGCTTGTGAAAGAACTCAAAGTGGTGGGGTTGATGAACATTCAGATGGCTATAAAAGGTGATGAGCTTTACATTCTTGAAGCAAACCCAAGGGCTTCACGAACGGTTCCTTTTGTGAGCAAGGCTATAGGCATACCCATAGCAAAACTCGCAGCCAAGATAATGGTTGGCCGCTCTCTCCCTCAACTTCTGGTTCATTACTGGCCTTATCCCACCAGGCAGGGAGACACCAGGAAAATGGATGGTGAAATACTTCCAACACCCTGGCCGGAAAAATATTCAGTAAAAGAAGTGGTCATACCGTTTGAAAGGTTTCCCGGTGCCGATGTTCTTCTGGGCCCCGAAATGAGATCCACCGGTGAAGTTATGGGTATAGGAGCCGATTTTCCTGAGGCTTTCGCCAAAGCACAGATCGCTGCAGGGAATCCGTTGCCTAGAGGAGGAGCAATATTGGTGAGCCTGGCCGATAAGGACAAAAGAGAGGGTGTTTCAATAGTTGCACATCTGCATGATCTGGGATTCGATATTTACGCTACCGAGGGCACGGCTCGTGCTTTGAAGGCCATAGGCGTTCCGGTTAGAACAGTCGCAAAAGTGGGTGAGGGAAGACCCGATGTGGTGGATTATATAGTTCAAGAAAAGGTGAGCCTTGTAGTCAACACACATTCCGCTACCCAAAATCCCAGGGTTTCCAAAAGGCACTTTCTTCCTCCTCATGCTCAATGGAGAGGGGTTCCTCTGAACTTTGAAGATAGGCGTACGGTGGGGTATCGTATAAGAACAGCAGCTTTGAAGCATCGCGTTCCATACATAACAACTCTCTCAGCTTTGAGGGTGGCCGTTGCTGCCATAAGGCGTCAGAAAACCCGAACGGGTATAGTGGAAGTGGAGAAACTGGTATGAGGGGGTAAAGCTCTCTGGAATTCGAGACGTTGCTTTTTGCTCTTGGAACACTTGTAAGCCGTATAACGGGCATGGTAAGAGATGTCACCCTTGCACATTTTTACGGAACTTCCGGTCAGCTGGACGCATACTTTCTGGCCATCCTGGTGCCTTTTTACATGAGACGTATATTCGCAGAAGGGGCGATGGTATCAGCTTTCGTGCCCGTATATTCCAGAGTATATTCACACTCCAGGGAATCAGCGAACAGGCTCACCGACACCGTTATAACTTACGATGTCATGGTTTCCACCGTGGTGGCCATCCTTTTCGTTGCATTTCCCGAATATGTGTTGAAGCTATTCGCCACCGGTTTCAAACATGATACTCTATTGTTTGCCTCCGATCTTTTCAGGATAACGGCTTTTTACATGGTCATCGTTTCCGTGTGGGCTATCCTCTCCGCATATGTGAATTATCATCACAGATTCTTTTTTCCGGCTTTATCTCCGGCGTTGGTCAACGTGGGGGTTATACTGGCCGCATGGATGAGTGGCGAGAGTACCGTAAAATACTTACCAGTTGGTTTCATGGTAGGCGGATTGATGCAGCTAGGGTTAGTCGTGCCGATCGTCGTATCACTGGGATACAGGTTCAGGCTTTCTCTGCATCATGAGTCTTTTGGAGCGTTTCTGAGATTGTTTTTCACCGCATCTCTGGGATACATGGTAACGCAGGTAAACTCCATAGTCGATACCAATGTAGCTACCTGGCTCGGTGCTGGTGCCGTTTCTACTCTACAATATGCTCTGCGATTGTTTCAACTCCCCATGGGATTGTTTGGAGTTGCCGTGGCTACCACAGCTCTTCCCGCTTTTTCCAGGAACCAGGATATCATTCAAGAGAAATTGAAGGATTCCCTGAATCTGTTGGTCTTCCTGACGTTGCCTATAACCCTGGGATATTTGTTCATGGCCAGGGAACTCATATTCCTGATATACCAACATGGAGCTTTCAGTACATCCATGACGCTCAGGGTTTCCAGTTGTCTGTGGATGTATTCGATAGGGATACCCTTTTATTCTCTGTACCTACTTCTTTCGCGCTATTTCCACGCCAGGCAGATCGGAAGCGTTCCTACGATGGTTTCAACTGTTGTTGTGGGGTGTAATGTCATACTGGATATTATCCTTGCTAGAGTGATGGGAGTTCGTGGAATAGCGCTCGCCACGAGTTTGTCGGGAATACTGGGGGCAGTCATCCTGTGGATTCTTGTGCGTAGAAGCTTGCGAACAGCGTTCATAGATCGACGCGAAACTTTCAAGGTATCGATGGCCACCACTGCGGCAATGGTGCCCCTGGGTGTTTTGGGTGATGTAATCCATTCTCGATATTTTATAGTGATGATCATAGCGTTCTCCGTTCTCATATACCTCACCATGTGTAAATGGCTCAAGTTGAGAGTATTCCTGAAACTGCGTGATTTTATGGGTAAATAAGACAGCTTTTCAAAGAAAACGCTTGCTACATACAGGAATGTATATATAATCGTCGATAATGTCATATAATAGTCAATTATTGGGTGAAATCGTCGAAAATCCCTCTTTCCTACATTTGATCAAAAACGCAGATACTGGTATAATGAACCATGAGTGCAGAACCGATTTTCAGAGGAGGTGTGGTGAATGAACAAGAAGGAGCTCATTGCGGCGGTCGCCCAAAGGGCCGGTGTAACCAAGAAAGAAGCGGCCAATGTTGTGGGAGCACTTGTGGATGTAGTAATGGATACCCTCTCCAAGGGCGAGTCTGTTAAGATTGTTGGTTTTGGTACTTTTGAAGTGGTTCAGAGGAAGGCCAGGAAGGGTGTTAACCCGAGAACAAAGGCTCCCATCAAGATTCCTGCCACCAAGGTTCCGAAATTCAGACCTGGTAAGGAGTTGAAGGACAAAGTTAAGTGATCATACGGGGAAAAGCAAGTAGGGGAGGTGAGTGAATACCTCCCCCTTTTATTTGTTTTCACCTTTCACTTCTTTTTTGTGGAAGCAGGGAAAGGTATTATGCGATTTATGGAACTCTTGAGAGCGTTGAAGGAGGCGCCTCTCTCCCATAGATGCATATCGGTCTTCCACTCAACCTTAACATTGCCGAGCATCTTTGGACTGAACAATTCTTTGAGATGCTTTTCCAGCATCTCCACCATCCAGTCGGCCACCATACCTTCACCAAAGATCACAATTTTCGCCGGTCTCAACAACACCACAAGGTTCCCGAGAGCCCTCGCCAGTATTCGTAGGGGTTCATAATAAGATTTTTTAACACTTTTGACGCTTTCACGGGCTAGTGCCCGTATTTCTTCAATATGGTTGTGAAACCTTTCTTCTTCCGCCTCCACGAATTCCACGAAGGTATCCTGCAACTTGAAATGGCGTTTTATCACCGCGTATTCGGAGGCGTGATACTCCAGACAACCTTTCTGTCCACAGTAACATTCACCCTCATCGGATACCAGGGTGTGTGCAAACTCGAATGCGGAAACCATGCTGGAAGGTTTGAACACCTCTCCACGAATTATGTAAGCCATCCCTATTCCCACACCATACGATACAAATAACATATCACCGTCGGGGTTCAGAAAGGCTTCATAGGCTGCAACGGCATCCACATCGTTCATAACCACCAGCTTACAATTGGGAAAGGCCTTTTTCACAGTTTTGGATACATCCAGATCTGACACGTTCATAACCGGTGAGTACAGAATTTTGTGGGATCCAGAATCCACCACACCGGATGAACACACACCTATGGCGAGGGGATGCGGGCATCTGTTGCGCAATTTCTTCAACACTTCTTCGAGAGCCTTTGTATAACCATTGTTGGATCTCATGGAAGCCATTATGGGTACGGATGTCGTTTCCAGAATACTACCTGTTGCTCCGAACAGAACACCGCTGATCTTTTCGCGGCCCATCTTGATACCCATGGTGTACCATGCACCATCCAGCAAACGCACGAGTTCAGGTGGCCGACCTCTTCCTTTAATAACCGACTTTCTCTGGATGATCCCCATTCTCTGAAGATCACTCAATAGATAACTCAGCGTTGAGGCGCCCACTCCAACGGCTTCTCTGAGCTCCCGCCGGGTTTTTGGACCCTTGTAAAGTTCCAATATGAGCTTTTCGAGGTTTTCTCTTCTGATATCACTCACCTGTCTTCCCACGGCCCATCTCCTCTACTAATTTAAGATATCTTTCGAAATGAGAGGTAATAAGAAACTGTTTTCGCACAGTTTCTCTTCCTCTCTCTCCGAATAGCCTGCGTTTCGCAGGATCTTGTATCAATTTTACCACTTTTCTGGCCAGGTCGTTAACATTCCATTCAAGATAACCGTTGAAGTCATTTATTACCTGCAATTTGACTCCACCAACCGGCCGTGCAACCACCGGAACGCCTTTCCAGAGGGCTTCCGATATCACCAGACCGAAACCTTCGCGAATTGCAGTGTGTAACGCGACGGTGCTCACGCGTTGTAAAGCATTCACTTCGAGATTTCCAACACCATCGATGTTCGTGAGAATTCTTATATCAGGATCCTTTCCCACGTACTTTTTCACTTCTTCATAGAGTATCCAGCCTTCAGGATCATCATGGGCCATGGCGGAGATGATGATAAGACATGCGTTCTTTACTTCTTCCTTGACTTTTCTGAATACATCCACGGCACTTTTCAAATCCTTCCATGGGTCGAAACGAGCCACAACGGTGATGATGGGCCGTGAGGGATCTATGTTGAAGCGCTCAAGAACGCTTTTTATTTCCCTTTCAGAAAGTTCGCGATTCTTGTCACTCAGGGGATCGATACTTGGTGGAAAAGCCATGGAACGTCCGCGAAGATCGGGTTGAAAGTATTCTTCCAGATGGAATATGTATCTTTCGTAGCTTCGCAGATACTTTGAAAATCTTTTCCAGATCGATTCGTTGGGTGTGGAGAGGTCGATGTGGCATCTCCATATCCAACGTTTTCCGTTGTTATGGTAGATGGGAATTGCGGCGGGTTGAGGATCGTGTACCACGATGAAATCTCCGGCCAACTTCAGCTTTCGAACATTCTCCTCCACCACCTTTTCATACAATTCCCATTCTTCCTGCGATATTTCTATATCCGCACCTTGAAGCGTGTTGTGGAACTTCTTGGTCACATTGAAAAAGTCGTTTGGAGCTTCTATAACCTCCCATTCACACTTCAACCCCACAGAATTCATGAGAGGAATCAAACTTCTCAGTATCTCCGCCACTCCACCTCCAAATGAGGTGGCATTCACATGGGTCAGCTTCAATCCTTCAAGTTTGGCAGCCAGAGCAACGATTCTCTCTTTAGTTTCTTCATCGATGAACGGAAGATACTCTTCGAACCTTCTGCCTTCGATTTCCACTTTCAACCTTCTTCACCTCACTTCAACGACCATCCGACCATTCCTTTAACGTATTGTTTTTGAAGCACCGCATACACCAGCAACGGTACCAGCATCACCAGTACAGATGCCGCCGCCAGCAAACCCCAATCCACATGGTAAACACCCCGCATCAGAGGGACTCGTTGTGTCGCCAGCAACTTATCCGGTGAATAGATGAGTATGAGAGCGAGGAAGAAATCACTCCAGACCCATGTAAACTGAAGGGCAGCAGCGGATGCGATACCCGGGAGTGCCAATGGCAGGATTATCCTGAAGAATATGGTAAAATCCGATGCTCCATCTATGCGTGCAGCCTCCTCCACGTTGCTCGGTATTGTTGAAAAGAAATTACGCATGAAGAAAGTTATCCATGGTATTCCCCAGGCTGTATGAACCAGTATCAAGCCGAGATACTTGTCCACCAGTCCGAGGGAATTCATAATCTGGAATATTGGCACGGCTATCATCTGCTGTGGCAGAGTCAACGTCAATATTATTATGAAGAATGTCGTCTTCTTTACGGGAAATCTATACCTCGAAAATCCGTATCCTGCCATGGTGGCTATGAAGAGTGGAAGCACGGTGGACGGTATGGCCACGATGAAGGAATTTTTCATACCATTCTTCAAGGATGCTGTAGGATGGTTCCAGGCTCCCATGAAATTATCTGGAGTGAGATGGAATTCCTTGAAATTCCACCAGCCATCCAGAATTTCGCTCATGGGTCTGATAGATGTCATGAGAATGCCCACAAATGGCAACAACCATATTACTGCTATCAGCCATGCTATCACGGTTCTGATAATTTGGATATATCTTTTCTTCACGTGCATCACTCCCTGGTACTCAATCTCATCATCGGTATGCTGGCTGCCAGGGTGGATACGGTTATGAACACCGCGACAACCGCCGATTTGTTGAAGTTGAATTCCCTGAACGCATAGCTGTACATCTGGAGTGCCAACACGTTGGATGCTCCCCCGGGTCCTCCCATGGTGGCCACATACACAATATCGAAAACCTTGAGTTCCCACAGAAGAGTCATAGTCACAACCACAACGGTTATCGGTTTGAGGAGTGGTATAGTGATGTTGAAGAACATCCTGAATCTACTGGCCCCATCTATTGCCGCAGCTTCGTAGAATTCCTTAGGTATCGTTTCAAGACCTGCAGAGTACAACACCATGCTGAATCCCGTCCACAGCCACACCGAACCGAATATGAGCGATAGCAGGGCTGTTTCGGGATAGGCTGTCCACGTTTGTGTGTGTAATCCCAGAAACTTGAGGAACATGTTGACCACACCCACGTTTCCATCGAACATAAACCTTATCATCACGCCTCCCACTATCATGGGCATGACCATTCCCAAAAAGATGACGGATTTTATGAAGCTCACCCCTGGAAGGCCTTTCAAAAGCACGGCTAAGAGGAGCCCAAGGAAAACACTCAAAGGTAGATGGATACCGATCCACAGTAGATTGTGTATGAGGGTTCCCATGGGGAATCCTCTTTTAAAACCTTCAGGGTCGAAAGTGTCTCTGGATGTGAAAACTTCTTTGTATCCTGCTAGAGTGAACTTGCCTTCTTCGTCGACAAAGCTCAGATATATGGTTCTCAGGGAAGGGTAAACAACGAAAGCGGCCAATAACAGCAGTGCAGGCAAAATAAAAAAGGCATAATGTGATAATTTTGCTCTCCTCACCTGACATCACCTCGTTACCGTGATAAAGCCCCCGGGCTGAGAACCCGGAGGCCTTTTTGAGGAAGGGTCATTTCAATTTCTCGTCCAGCACCTTCAAAACGGTATCGAGTCTCTCAGGTCTAACCCACAACAACTTCAACTGATCCCAGAACGCCATCTGGAATGCTCCGCCTATAGAATCATCCAGATCGGGAAGGAGTTCCACTCCCTCCATGAGTTTAGCAACTTCTGCATCCACAGGTGGATAGGCGCTCAACTTCACGTACTTGTTGGTTGCTATGTGTCCACCCTGGGCCACTTGTAGACTCTGACCTTTCTCACTCACAAGGAACGCTAGAAGCTTCTTGGCTTCTTCAGGATGTTTTGTGTACTTCGGTATAAAGGCATAGTCGGCGCCGAAAACCATTCCCTTTGCACCGGGCAGCGAGAAAACGCCAAGATCGGAAGGATCATCGACCATGCCGGTTATCCAGCTACCCATGAAATAGAGGGCGTAATCTCCTCTCCACCATTGCTGCAGTATGGTCGTCCATTCGGTGGGCTCGCTGAAGTATCCTTCCTTAAGCAGTGAAACCAGCTTCTCCATCGCGTAGCGTACAGTATTACTCTGCCACGAAATTTTCTTTTCTATGAGATCCTTCTGAAGTCCGGGACTGCCAAAGGTTATAAGGAAGTGTTCTGTCACGTCGGAGAGAGGCCATCCAACACCATCTCCGCTGGCGATGGGTGTTTTGAATCCAACAGCTCTAAGTGTTCTGAGAAGGGCGAGGAATTCGTCCCATGTTTTAGGTGGCTTCAAACCGTACTTCTTGAACAGGGATTTTCTGTACCAGAAACCCGGTTTCACTTTTGCGGTATATGCGGCACCGTACAACCTGTTTCCAACCTGCACCGGATCGAGGGCTCCTGCAAGGTACCAATCCGGATCGATCACGGAGCTAACGTCCATGATGTGACCTTTCTTTCCATATTCTCTGATGAACGAGGCCCACATGAAGATGACATCACCTGGTGCTCTTCTGGCTGCGAACTGTGCGGGCAATAGATTGGCGAGATCTTCGGCTCTGTAGACCTTGTATTCTACCTCGATCCCCGTTTCTTCTTCGAAAGCCTTGAGTACGGGCATGAATGCTTCCTGCTCGGGACCGGCCCATGGGCCTATAACCGTTAGAGTAACCGCCAATCCCACCATCGCCATAAGGACGATGGCAAGGATCATCAACCCTTTCTTCAGCATGCAACCACCTCCACAAAAATATATTCGGGTTACGAATAATTATACACCAGCTTACAGTTTTTGTCAAGAGAGGTGAACCACTCGAGGGTGGAGGAGGTCTAACTCGTAGATTCCGAAGGATTAAATTCATGGTTTATAATTTTTAAAAAAGGAGGTGAGTGGGTGATGAGAAAATACATGATAGTCGGAGTAATTCTATTGAGCGTTTTAAGCTTTGCAAAGTTTGGGCTCGTTCTTGATAACGTGGTTGTGCCAGGTACAACAATCGTTGATATACCTGAGGATTCGGGCATGTTCATAACCATGGGAGGTCTTCGACTTTCCCTAGGTTTCATTGACTTGGGTGCCGTGACACCTGTATACGTAGGTGTGTACGCACCTGAGGGTATGATGGCTATGCCTGTTCCCGCGGGATTGTTGTGGATACTTTATGGTGGGTTGAAGGTGGGAGATCCCATTTATTTGTATGGTAGAGGAGCCTATGTTCTCAAATCTCAGTTTGGTGAGGATGGCGGGCTCACTCCACCTTCCTTTGATGTGGTGGGAATTGCAGGTGCCGGAATCAATCTGGCCAATCTGTTCATCGAATTGGGAACGTTGTTCTCGCTCGATGATATAGCTAATACCGTTTTCAAACTCTACCACGTGGGAATAGGGCTCCGATTTTGATGAATTTTATCTGTGAAAGAACCTATCAAGTTGTTTAAATTCCAGTTTGTACATTAAAGGCCTGCCGTGTGGGCAGGTCTTAATTTTTTGTTCTTTCATCTTGTTTATCAGATACTCCGCATCCTCAAGAGTCAGTTTGTCCCCTGTTTTCATGGCTGCGTGGCATGCGATGGTGGCAAAGGTCTTGCGATATACCTCTTCTTTACTCAAAATTCCCAGGAGTTTGAACTCATTCAGGATCTCGAGAAGCGCCGAAATGTAATCAGACGAACTCAGGACCTTTGGTATGGCAAGTAGTTCAACACTATTGGTTCCTACGCGCACGTTGAAGCCTATCTCCTTAAGATATTGAACGATTTCCTCCACCAATTCCAGTGTAGAAACATCCAGATCCAGTTTTCTGGGCATCATCAGATATTGGGGTTTCAAGTATTCTTCCATCCTGGATAACAGTTCTTCATACAGTATTCTTTCGTGAAGCGCATGAAAGTCCACTATGACTATGCCATCTTCGTACTCACAAAGGATGTATCTGTTTTTCACAACAAGATGCGGTTTCAAACTTTTGAAAGGATCGCTTTCAAACCCTCCAACAATGCTTTCAAGTGGCTTCACAGCATCGGTTTTTTTCGCAGGAAAGAGCTTTTTGGGTTTTGAAATGGTTCCGTAAGTGGAAATTTGTTCTTTTACCTCCGTTTCTCCATCTGCGCTCGATCCTTCTTCGACTTTTTCCGTATGAGGCATGGGCTTGATGACCATATGCATTTTGTGTTGCAAACTTTCTCTTACAGCAGATTTCACAAGGTTCAGAATTAACTCTTCTCTGTGAAAACGCACTTCGAGTTTTTGAGGATGCACGTTCACATCCACTTCTCCTGGATCCAACTCTATGTTCATGGATATAAAGGGATGTCTTCCTTTTTCCAGCATTTCACTGTAACCTTTTTCCATAACAGCAAGAACCAATCCCGAACGTATGTACCTGCCATTCACAAAAACGAATTGGTGAACTCTCGATGGAAAGGTCAGGGAAGGTGAGGATATCACGCCGTGAATCTTTATTCCTTCTTTTTCATACTTCACTTCTATCAGATCTTCGCTCTTCAACTCTGGAAATAATAGTTGAACTCGTTCATACATACTATTGGCCATGGGAAGGTTGAAAACCGTTCTGCCGTCTTTCACATAGTTCCATTTCACGTTGTTCTGAATAAGCGCGAACTTTTGGATAATGTCTGTGACCATTCTTCCTTCTATATTGCTTGACTTCAGGAATCGCCTTCGCGCCGGTAGGTTAAAGAAGATGTCCCTTACTTCCACAGTAGTACCTCTTTTACGTCCAATCTTGCTGATATTCGTTATCTCCCCACCTTCTACTTCGAGTATCGTTGCCATTGAACTTTGCTCATCCCTGGTGATTATCCGGGTTCTGGATACCTGAACGATAGACGCCAGTGCTTCCCCACGGAAACCGTAGGTGTAGATCCTTTCCAGATCGTTGACATTCCTGAGTTTGCTGGTGGTGTGATGCTTTATGGCTATTTGGACTTCTTCTTCATTCATACCCATACCGTTGTCGCTCACCTTTATGTAGCTTTTTCCACCGTTTTCAATTTCTATGCTTATTTCCGTGGCGTTGGCATCCAGAGCGTTCTCTACAAGCTCCTTTATCACCGCTTGTGGCCCTGTGATAACCTCACCCGCCGCTATCTTTTTGATCACATCCTGGGGTAATTCGAAGATACGCGTTCCACCTTTCTCATTCATCCAGTTCTTCATCACCCTCTTTCATTTCTTCGAGAGTCACGTATTCTTCCCATGCTTGTGATACTCTCTGAAATTCTTCTTCGTCATCAACGGAACTTAAATAAACTTCCCCATCTTTCTCCGTCTTTTTGAAGAGATACAGTTCGCCTGTTTCCACCAGACTATCAGGGGTTTCTTCGACTTCCTCGCATATCCAGTATCTTCTCTCTCCATCCTCTATTTCGGCGATGAATATGAACTTGTGTTCTTCGCCGGCATCATCCGTCACCGAGAAGATCTCAAACATCTCTTCGTTACGTCCCGTCTCATTTTCTCCTATCACCAAACCACTCTCCTTTCTTCTTTTTCTCCCAGATAATACTTTATAACCAGTGGATCGTTGAGAATTTCAGCGGGGGTTCCGTGAGAAATTATCTCGCCTTTATGTATAACGTACACCCTGTCAGAGACATCACATATCTCTGTTACGTTGTGATCCGTAACGATAACTCCTATATTTTTCCTTTTGAGCTCTTTTATGAGTTTCTTAATTTCTTTCACGGTAAGTGGGTCTATACCCGCGAAAGGTTCATCCAGCAGCGTAAAGCTGGGATTCAATATCAACATCCTCGCCAGTTCAAGTCTTCTCTTCTCACCACCCGATAGTTCATCGGCTCTCTGATTTTCGAGATCGAGTATTCCGAATTCTTTGAGAGATCTTCTTACCCTTTCGATTCTTTTTCGGGGATCTCTTTCATACATTTCAGCCACAAGCAGGAGGTTGTCGCGAGCTTTCAAATTCCTGAAAACGGATGTTTCCTGCGGTAGATAGGTCAACCCCTTCTTCGCTCTGAGATGAACAGGATATTCTGTTATGTCTTCACCATCCAATAACACACGGCCTCTGTTAGGGATTGTCAAACCTAGTATAATGCGGAATATGGTGGTTTTTCCAGCACCGTTGGGTCCAAGGAGTCCAACAACCTCCCCCCGCCTGAGTTTTATGTTCACATCGTTCAACACTCTCTTGCGACCATAGAACTTCGTTATGTGAATACACTCCAGCAATTCACTTGTTCTCCTCGTATCCCTGATTCAAGAAGGCTATGAATTCTTTCGTAACATCGTACGAAGGATCTGCATAAACCACTCCTTGATTGGATAACAGGATATCGTATCCCAGTGTTTTACCGAATTCTTTGGCTTTTTCGAGAACTTTCTTTATTATCTCCTGACTTTTTCTACCGTATTCCGCTTGCAGGGCCTGTTCATACTGCTGTTTTTTGGCCAATATTTCCTGCTCCTTCCTTTTAAGTTCCTCACGTGATGCTCCCGATTCTTTCATCTTTTTCCATTCTTCTTCAAGATCTCTGAGTTTTTGTTGATAAAATGCGTAATCTTTCATGTAATTCTCGTTCAGTTTCTGCCACTCAGCGAAGGATTTCATCGCTTCATCGAAGTTGATGTAGCCTATCTTGGGAATTTTCGGGGTCGATTTTTCCTCATTCTGGGTGAGACTGAAAGATCCAATCAGGAGAAATACGGCGAGTGCCAGTATGTAGATCAGGTTTTTCTTCACAACATGCACCTCCTCACTTTATGAACATACTAACCACATAGAAGTATATGGCAACGCCCATGACATCCATGATGGTGGCGACAACGGGTCCGGCCATAAAGGCGGGGTCTATTTTGAGAAGTCGTGCGAAGAAGGGTAATAGAGCACCCGTCACGCCGGAGAAAACAACCATAACGAGCAGAGCACATGACACCCCCAGGGTAACATCCAGAACAGGGGATGTGAAGTGTGCCCTTACCATCATGACCACCGCCAGACTGGCCCCAAGGAGTACGCTCACCCAGAGTTCTTTCAGAAGAACTCTCCACCAGTCTCTCAATTCTATTTCTCCGGTGGCCATCGCCCTTATTATGAGTGCGGACGTCTGGGTGGCAGCGTTTCCCCCCGTCGCTATCATTGTGGGTATGAAAGCTGCCAGAACAGCAAAAGTTCTAAGAAAATCCTGATATTTCGTGATTATCACGCCGCTGAAGCTCTCAAATATCAGAAGAGCTATCAACCAGAACACGCGGTTTTTGAAGAATCTGGTGGTTTTCGTATGGAAGTAGGATTCATAGCTAACACCCATATTTGCCATCTTCTGTATATCTTCCGTTGCTTCCTCTTCGATGATGTCGACGATATCGTCTATCGTTATGACACCCACAAGTCTTTGCTCACTATCCACGACGGGGACGGCTATGAGATCGTGATCGCTCATGAATCTAGCGACTTCTTCCTGATCATCTGTGGTGTGAACGTAAAGGGGATCAGGGTCCATGATCTCCGATATTTTTATCCCGGGGTCTGCGAAAATCAGATCTTTGAGTTCCACTGTTCCTTTCAATTTCCTGGTTTTGTCTATCACGAAGAGCACGTATACCGTTTCTTTATCCTTCCCCGTTTTTCTCACGTGCTCGAGGGCTTCCTCAACTGTGAGATGCTCTTTCAGGTCCACGAATTCCGGAGTCATCAACCTGCCAGCAGAGTTGGGAGGATAATTCAACAGTTCTATCGCTCGCTTCCTTTCTTCCGGTGAGAGGTACTCGAGCAGCTTCTTCACCACGTTAGCAGGTAGTTCATCGAACAAATCCGTTCTGTCATCGGGATCCATGTAGTTGAGTATATCGCGAACTCTCTCTTCCTTGAAAAGAGAGAGCAGCTTGGTTTGATCCGTTGGGTCTAGTTCGCTGAACACCTGTGCGGCCAACTCTTTGGGAAGAAGCCTGAATACAATGAGTTTCTCCTCGACCGGGAGCTCGTCAATCATGTCTATGATGGTAGCGGCATCCTGGTCTTCAAGGATGGATTTGAGCGTACGAAGCTGATTGGCTTCTATGAACTTTCTGATATCTATTTTCATGGTCACCTTCATGGTTATCACCTTCTTTGTTCCACGATGCCTTTAGATTTTATCACGCCTTATGGTATGATTGAATTTGATCAAAAGTCAATTTTCATTTCTTCGCGGAGGTGAAAACGTGAGACGCTTGATCGTTTTTGGGTTGGTGGTTGTTCTCTCCATTTTATCACTTGCGGGTATCATAGATGAGATCAAGAAGAGGGGTTATATTATCATGGGAACCGAAGCCACTTTCCCACCATTCGAATTCAGGGATGAGAAGAATCAGATAGTGGGATTCGACATCGACATAGGCAAGAAAATAGCGGAAGCATTGGGCGTTAAGCTGAAGATAGAAGATATGGCATTCGATGGACTCATCCCTGCGCTGGTCACCAAGAAAATAGACATGGTAATAGCTGCAATGACCATAACCGAGGAAAGGAAGAAGACGGTTAACTTCTCCGATCCGTATTTCAGCGCCGGTCAGGTTATAGTGGTGCGGAAGGATAGTGAACCTTTGAAGACCTTCGATGACCTCAAAGGTAAGAAAGTAGCTGTGCAGCAGGGTACCACTGCTGATCTGATAGTCTCGGAGATAAAAGGAGTCGAGGTCAGCAGGTTCCAGAGATTTACCGATGCCTTCCTAGAGCTCATGAACGGGAGAGTCGACGCGGTGGTTCTCGACTTCGCACCCGCCAAAGCTTATGTAGCCATGTATCCACAACTGACCATATCCAGCGATATACTTTCACAAGAAGAATACGGTATAGCGGTGCGAAAAGAGGACAAAGACCTACTGGAATTCATAAACAGGGTTTTGAGGGATATGAAGAAGAGTCCGTACGATATCCTGCTTGAGAAATGGTTCAAACAGTGAGGGTGATAGTAAGGAATGCCGTACTGGCTTGAAGTACCCATCAAAAGTTTTCCGTATCTTTTGAAAGGGGCGGTGACCACGCTGGAGGTCACCTCCCTTTCCGTTTTGTTGGGACTTCTAATAGGTACTTTCGTTGGTATGGGTAGATTATCCAGGAATCCCATTTTCAGCAGACCGGCAACGGTCTATGTGGAGTTCATACGTGGTACACCATTGCTGGTACAGATCTACATTATCTACTTTGGTTTGCCGTCTCTCGGGTTGAATCTCCCAAAATTTCCCGCGGGGATAATAGCTCTCGGTATAAACAGCGGAGCATATGTAGCCGAAATAGTGAGGGCGGGGATTCAATCGATAAGTCATGGGCAATACGAGGCGGCGAGATCCCTTGGTTTAACACACTGGCAGGCCATGAGATACATAATCCTGCCGCAGGCTTTCAGAAATATACTTCCTGCTCTGGGAAACGAATTCATAGCTCTTACCAAAGACAGTTCACTTGTTTCAGTGATAGCCATAACTGAGCTCCTGCGCGCAGGACAAATAGTGATTAGCAGAACTTTCCAATCTTTTTCCGTTTATTTTGCTGTGGCTCTGTTGTACTTTGTCATGACTTTTACGATGTCGAGAATGGTGAGGTGGGTTGAAAAGAGGCTGGCGATACCATGAGTGAGATACTTAGAGTGGAGAACCTTTGGAAATCCTTTGGAAAGCTGACGGTTCTGAAAGGTGTGAATCTCACATTGAACAGAGGAGAGGTCCTCGTTATAGTGGGACCGAGTGGAGGAGGCAAAAGCACGTTTCTCAGATGTATAAACCATCTCGAGAAACCGGATAGAGGTCGAATAATGTTCGACGGTCAGGAAGTGGACGAATCGAAGGTCAACATAAACCAGATACGTTCGAAGATAGGCATGGTGTTTCAGCAATTCAATCTATTTCCACATCTTAAAGTTGTGGAAAATCTGACACTGGCTCCAATCAAGGTCAAGGGTTTGGAAGAAAGTGAGGCCATGGAGAAGGCTCGCAGACTTCTTGAAAAGGTCGGACTTATCGACAAAATAGACTCCTACCCTTCACAACTCTCCGGTGGTCAGCAACAGAGGGTAGCTATAGCTCGCGCACTGATGATGGATCCAGATCTCATGCTTTTCGACGAGCCCACATCTGCGCTGGATCCGGAACTTGTGGGAGAAGTTTTGGATACCATGAAGTCGCTCGCCAGAGATGGTATGACAATGATAGTTGTCACCCATGAAATGGGATTTGCCAAAGAAGTAGCCGACAGGATAGCCTTTATGGAAGACGGTAACTTCGTGGAAGAGGGGCCACCAAAAGAGTTCTTCAAAAATCCCAAAAATCCGCGTACCCGTGAATTCCTTTCGAGAATACTCAACGTGTGAGTGAAAGCGGCGATGAAAAAAATACAGGTACTCATCTGGTGGCTTTTTACCCTCACAATGTGTTTCGCATTCAATGTGGAAAAATTCGAGGATATGGTGGTTTCTTTCCTGAATTACGGTTTTCTTCCCACAGAGAGTTCTCTGGAAGCAAGTGCAACGAAAGCTTTTGCTGGCTTCTGGACGTATATGAATGTGGAAACAGCGGCAAGCAGAACTTGGGCTTACAACATACTGAAGGAAGCATACGCCATGCTACCGGATGATCTTCAGATACTATTCACAGGAATGCAAGAATGGTGTTTCTGGGGTTATCCTCTGGCCAAGTATCATTTCATCGAGTATTCGAAGATAAATGAATCGCGCCTATCCCACCTATTACTTGGGAGATACTACTTCGAAATATGGAAAAACACCGGACTCGAAGAGTACAAAACTAAAATCCTGAAAGAACTCGATACTCTGGATTCACAGAAACTCTCCGTGGTTCCTTCAATCACGATGCGGATGGAAATCGCATACCACGAAAAGGATAGAGAGAAAATTCGAGAGCTTTATTCCAGGGGTAAGAAATCGCTGGGCGATTTCCCTTTATTTTGGAAAGAGATTATCCCTTTTCTATACAACATGAAGTTTTATTCTCTGGTTTCTTCGAGTGTATTGAAACTCATAGAAGAAGGTCGGGTCGGTGATGTGGAACGTTACTATCTTGGCATGGCCTGGTACCACCTCAAAAGGTGGCAGGATGCCTACAACGTTCTCGGTTCCATCGACGAAACGCAGCTGGATGATGAAAAAAGGAGCAAGTTACACGATGCGCTGGGAGTTATTTTGGAATCGAACGGGGACCTGTGGGAAGCGATAAAAGAATATACCAGAGCCATAGGACAGGAGAATGACTACCTGCCTTACAAACATCTGGGGATGGCCTATTTGAAGACAGATCTCGAGAGAAAAGACTCCTATGCCATGTATTATCTGGGGATAGCGGAAAGTATGTGCTCTACTGATGTAGAAGTATCGGAGGTCATGGAGGAGCTGCGTAAAATTCGCCTGTGGCGTGTAGTTAAAACGGTTATCCTTCCAATAATGGGGCTGGCCGCCATCATGATACTGGTATCCGAACTTCTTCTCAAACCTCGTTCTAAACCCACGATTTTGTAATGTGATGATTTCCTCTCTCATCAGTTAATCATTCTGCCATTTCTTGCAACCCGCACGTTCTATTTAGAACACCTTATTCGATTCGAATTCGAACAATTGTTCGAGATTTCAGGCGGCGTAAAATCAATGAGTCACATGACACACGGATATTTACCACTTAGGGCAAATGGAATAATGTAAAAACTCACATATCTGAAACCTGTTCTTTTTGCTTTTCATGCAATGGAAGGAATACATTTTAATGCACGTAAAAGATTGCAGGGTGATCCACTTCCTGTTCTTCCTACAGTATAATGTGATATACCTAAAGATACGTGGATACATGTGGTCTTGAATACATTACAGCTATTTTCGAGAAATTTTCTTACAAGTACTCCGGCTTTTTCAGGGGTAAACTTTCCCAGTTCGTGGTAAACTTTTGTAAAAGAATTCATCTCAGATTGATTCGAACAAATATAATTGAAAGAAGCATAAATATGCACAAAAACCTGGGGTTAAAAATCGAAAGGAGTGAAAATCATGCATAAGAAGAGTATTAATCACTTAATTGGTCATGTAGCATATATTGCTTTATACGGAGTATTGATAATATCTACTGTTCTTCTTTACAATTCTGCTAATTTAGTGATATTATTGTACATAGGATGGATAATTTTGACATTTGGAATTATTTTCATACTGTGGTCAAGCAAATCACGAAGAGAGGGGTATGTAGAAGAAGATAGTAGCAAGGGGGTTCTTGTTGAGAGCGACATGTATGCTTTTGTCCGCCATCCTGAATTCTTGGGACATATATTGATAATTTTTGCGCTGATTATTATTTCACAACACGTGATCAGCTTGGTTGTTGGTACAATTTTGATTGTTTTACTTTATCTTGCCATGATGGAAGAAGAGAAGAGAAACATAGAAAAATTTGGGAAGGTGTACAGGGATTACATGAAGAAGGTTCCGAGAATAAATTTAATAGCCGGGGTTGTTAAGCAGATACGTGGCAGGAGAGAAAATAAAAATAGATAATAAAGATTAGAGCAAGCAGATTTAAGCGTTTTCAGGCACTTTGCTTCTTGTTCCTACTGAAACTACTAAACGTGTGTAGATTCAGCTTTACTATTGCTCCGTCAAAATTCCTTACTATGTTTAGAACTTTAGATATGTTCAGAATGTTGGGTAACATTACTCTATATCTATTGGGGATGAGGAGTTTTTCAATCCAAGAAAGATGAAAATCCAACATGCGATCTGTAGACCACTGGGAAAGTTCTATGAAGACTGGTAAATCACGAAAGGTTGCACATAAAATATATCGAAAAAGCGCTGAAAGTGTCAAACAAAGTGTACCTCGTGCTTTCGGCACTTCGTCCAAAATTCGGCAAAGTTGGACTTCAGGTACGTTTGGAACATTGCACGAATTCTGAACGCCGCATCATATATAATGTAATAAAGGAGTGTTGTTTGGATGAAAGATAAAAAGAATTTGGATTACGGTGGAACAACATGGCATGTTTTCGTTAATTTGCTCTTAGGGATAATATTTCTTGGTGTAGTAATATATGGAGGGTTAACTTTCCATCCAATTGTTTATTTGCTTTCCTTGGCTGTTCTTTACTTCTTTTTCAAAGTCGCCAAATGGAGAGCAGGTGGAATCCTAGAGGAAAGATTAAGAATTAGAGAGGAACTTATAAAACTAGTACAACCAAAGGAAGGGGATTGGGTGCTTG
>JAGGZV010000084.1 GCA_021161835.1 Thermotogae bacterium
CCCTCAATTTCTTCAAATCTTTTTTGCTCCATTTATCCAGTTCCCTGAATACGATGGCCTTCTCCGCTTCATTGAACATCGCACCTGTTCCCATCAATTCTCGAGCTCTACTTATTCTATCTTTTTCGTCGTACCATATCGATACAATCACGCCGAAATTCTTCAACAAATACAATTTTTTCCCTACGGTATCATCACCCACCAGCATCAATATCTTCACGCCCATCACCTTCATAAGAGAAGAAAACATTTATACGAATAGGTACACGAAATATTTCACCGGCTTCGGGTTCCTGATGTACTGCTTTCCCCCGACCTATTGTATTCACTTCCAAACCAAGGATATCACATATCGCCACCACGTCTTTGACGGTGAGGCCTCTCAAGTCAGGAACAACCCCTTTTATCAACCTCATTTTTCCCTTCGAATCCTTCGAACTCTCAACGATCGCTTCCACCACCTTCTTGAAGATGGGAGCAGCCACATCACCCCCGAGGAATTCTGGCGAAGGTTCATCCAGCATGACCAGGACAGTGTAAGCGGGATTCTCATAGGGGAAGAAACCCAGAAATACAGAATAATGTTTTCCGGGTTCATATCCTCCCTTCTCACCTGCTTTCTGCGCTGTTCCCGTTTTGCCAGCCACTGCCACTCCCTTAACCCTGGCTTTTCTTCCCGTTCCTTCATCCACAACCATTTTCAACATACGCCTTAACAGAGCGGAAGTTCTTGAAGAAACAACACGCTTGACGGGAAAAGACGGCTTTTTTATTTTCCCCGAACTATCCAGAATATGATCAAGAAAATGGGGTGTTACCAGCAAACCATCGTTGACCACCGCATTGAAAGCCCTTATGAGCTGAAAGGCGCTTACTCCTATCCCCTGACCTATAGCCATGAAGGCAAAGGTGATCCTTCTCCAACGTTCTGGAGGAGGAAGGTTACCTCTCGTTTCTTTCAATATTTCTACCCCGCTCCTTTCTCCGAAACCGAATCTTCTCAGCCACCAATAAAACCTCTCTTCCCCGAGTTGTTCGACTATCTTCTTCGATATTTTTATGGAAGCAACGTTACACGAACGTGCCAACGCTTCAAAAAGATTGATCTTGCCATGTTTCTCAATGTCATGAATCGTGACGGTCGAATCTTTAAGCGGTTGTATGCTCCCCTCACAGTCAAAAACAGTCGAGGTGGATACCAGACCTTCTTCGAGAGCAATGGCGTATATTATCGGTTTTATCGATGAACCAGGCTCGAAGTACCCCTGCGCTGCAAAATTCCAGTCATAAGCATTGACAGCTGCTTTAATAGCACCCGTTCTGGTTTCCATTACTATGATTATTCCACCTCTGGCGTTGTACTTCTTTATACCCTCGTACAGTATCGTTGATACATCCTTTTGAAGTTGTGCATCCAGAGTCAGATAGAGATCGTTACCGTTGACCGGTGGGACAAATTCCAGAACTTCCTTTGTCAAAGCATTCAGAGTTTTGTATCCTTTTTCTTTTTTCGACAATTCCGGTTTGTAAAATGCCATCACTCCGTTCATGGGATTCAAAATGAGTTTCAAACTCTCATCGTTTATGAGCGTTCTTCGAGAGCCCTTCGATATGGATGTGAATTTGTATACATCTGGAGGAATAGAACTCACGAGATCCGATAAGCTGGATGATCGCATTATAACAGGAAAGGGGGTTTTTTTGTATACCTCAGGGCTCACTCCCAAATTCACGAGTTCCTTTTCTATTCTTTTTCTCTTTCTTTCATCTTTTATGGTATTCGTGAAATATCCCTTGTCGAAGTAGGCGACGTACTCCAGAAGTTCTGCAGCCAGTACATGCCCCTTACAATCATAAACAGTGCCATCGAAAGCAGGAACCTCCTCATGTTGCAGGAGACGCTTGCTATCGAAAGCGTTGGTGAATATCCTGATGGCCACCATCAGAAATATCACAAAAAGAGCAATAACGAGTCTTTTTACTCTTCTACCTTCCACTTTTCTACGTCACTTTACCCCCAATTTGGTGATGAGAATAGAGTATCTTGTTTCAAGATTCTTGATGTTTTCATGGATACGATCAGTTTCCTGATTGAATTTGTGCACTTTAGAATAGAGCAAGGCAGTCTGAGAGGTTATCAGGATGGAAGTGAAAACACCTATCAGTATGAGACTTACCACCAGAAGCAATCTGATAGTGAGATGTAAAGATCGTGTTCGGGGCAGCGTCCTTGCCTTACCCGTCGGTACACTCACCGCGATACTCCGCTTCGCTACTTTAGCCATTAAAAACACTCCCTTCAAATCCGCTCCGCTACCCTCATTCGGGCACTCCTTGCCCGAATGTTTTCTTTCACCTCTTCAAAAGAAGGTTTTATGACCTTCTTCGTTATGATCTTCAAACGTTTATCATCCCTAAAAGCTCTCTTTACAATCCTGTCTTCCAGAGAATGAAAACTTATAACAACTATTCGGCCACCTGTGTTCAGAAAATCAGGTAATTTTTCGAGCGCTTTCGCAAGATTTTTCAGCTCATCGTTCACCTCTATGCGTATCGCCTGGAACGTACGCGTGGCTGGATGTCGCTTCCTACGAACCTTTTTAGGGATAGCTTTCACCACAGCCTCAACTAATTGTCCCGTAGAATTGATTGGGCGCATTGCAACAATGTTTCGTGCTATCCTTCGAGCAAACGGTTCTTCACCGTACTCCCTTAATATTCTTTCAAGCTCTTCCTCAGGATAAGTGTTTACCACGTACCAGGCAGTTTTGAACTGCGAAAGATCTATACGCATGTCAAGAGGTTCGTCTCTGTTGAAGGAAAAGCCACGTCCCTTTGCCATCAATTGATAGGTTGAAACTCCCAGATCCAGCAAAAAACCATCCACTTTTTCAAGTTGCAATCCATGAAAAAGTTCATCAATTCTGGAAAACTCCGCTTTGAACAGTCTACACCGTTTGCCAAAGATCTCCAGTTTCTTTCTCGCTATTTCCAGCACTTCTTCATCTCTGTCGATTCCAACAATCTGCACTCCAGGGAACCTGGAAAGGATAGAAAATGCATGTCCGCCTTCTCCCACGGTACAATCAACATAGACTCCGTCGGTTTTCCACACCAGATGTTTCAAAACTTCTTCAACCAGAACACTTACATGTTCATCATGATATTCGCGCCACATAATCACTCTCCGCTGTATTCAGTGTACCACCTGCTCATAATTGTGTCAATGGTATTAAAATATTTACCGGTGTTGATAAGTATACCTATATTTAGAGGATACTAATGTATACCTAATGTTGATATGATGGTGACACCCCTATTCAACTGCTGGAAACCTTTTGCATGATATTTGACCCTCATAAGATGCTATAATTTATTGAGTTAGTACTTCCCTGAACGAGGAGGGGTTCACGTGAAAAGAGTCCTGCTGATATTCCTGATGGGATTGTGGGCACTCACTTTGCTGGGTGCAGGGGAAGGAATAACCATAACCAAAAAGATGGGGATAGTCATATTACCCGGTAAAGTGGGGCAAGGCTGGAATATGGATGAGGTGGACCATCTCATAGCTATACTTGAAGAAAAAGCACTGGAACTTGGAAGATTCAGAGTATACCCACGCGAGGATCTCAAAAAGATTCTGGAAGAGCAGAAGCTGGCAATGGCAGGTATAACCGATGAAAACGTCATTTCCTTAAGTAAAATAGCGGGTGCACAGTACGCTTTATTGCTCACCCTCACTCACCTCGATGCTCAATACAGCGAAGATTATGATGGTTATACCGCAACGGCCAGGATGTCAATAAAGTTGTACGATGTTGGAAACGGCGAACTGCTGGCAGCAGAACGCTTCGAAAGACAAACGTTTTTCCCCGCCGATACATATGACGAAGCCATAAACGAGGTTATAAACTACCTGGCCGATGATATCCTGGTCACACTTCGGGAATTCTTCAAACTGGAAGCACGTGTAGCTGCCACAAGGGGAAACCGCGTTTACCTTGTCGGACTGGATCCAAAACTCGTGAGAAAAGGTTACATATTCGAAGTTGAAAACGAATTCGGTGAAACGGGGTACCTTAAAGTAATCGGCTACGACAGAAAGCGGGGATATGTGATAGCAGAGCACATGTACGGTGTGTTCCCCGAAATTGGAGCATCTGTAAAAGAATATCCTACGTATCCCTACAAGGGTGCGCTGGGTGTAGGAACGTATCAGGGAGCGGTGAGTTTTGGTGTTTCAGGCTGGGGAACGGTGGAAGGGTTACCCTTCGATCTCTTTGTAAACGCCGGTGTTTTCCTGGCGCAGTTTGGAGAATATGTACCGTTTTATGGTACACTGGGATTACGCTTCCCCATGTTAACCTTTGGGAGAATCCAAATGGCTTTACTGGGTGGGTTGAGCGTGGTAGGTATCGTGAACGTGGAAACGGAAGAGAGTCTACATGCTTTTGGATTGGGAGTCGGCGTCAGCGGCGAATATCAATTCACTCCAAAATCAGGGTTATATATCGAGATTCTTCAGCATTCCTTCCCCAATCCAATAAGTGTGATCAGTCCCTCTTTCTTCAACGTTACAGTGGGTATCTCCCTATCGCTGTGATGTATCATGCAGGAAAAAAATCGGGCGGTGTCAGTGCACCGCCTTATTTTATTTTGATGATATAATAATGCATGATAAGGTATCTTATCATGCATTGAGGTGAGAAAATGGATATAAACCTGTTAATATCTGAATTTCTGAACCACATGGAAAAGACCCTCAGGAGAAGTTCAAATACCATCAGAGCCTACGGAAACGATTTGAAGAAATTCAGAACGTTTCTGGAGAATAGAGGATACGATCTCGCAAAGATCGATACCATTGTTCTTCAAGAATTCGCCGCTGAGCTCGCGTTGCAGGGCTTATCCAGCTCCACCATCCATAGAATCATATATACTACAAGGGGATTCATAACTTTCCTGGAAGATAGAAAAATAATAGCTCACAATGTTTCCCGACCGCAGCTACCGCGTCTTGAACGAAAACTGCCGGAATTTCTCACGTTTGAGGAAATCTCCCGTATACTCAACCTTCCCAGGAACTCTTTCAGGGAAATAAGAGATCTGGCAATCGTCGCGTGCCTGTATTACGGAGGTCTTCGAGTATCAGAACTGTGTAACCTCCAAATGGATGACGTCTGGTTCGGTAGCCCGGCGCACATAATAGTCAGAATGGGTAAAGGCATGAAAGACCGTATTGTTCCATTGAACGAAGATGCAAGATTGAAAATGCATGACTACATGAAAATACGCCGCGAATTCGTGAGGGTACATACCAGCTTCTTCTTTCTGAGTGTCCGGGGTAAACCACTCGATGCATCGAGTGTTTACAGGATAGTTCAAAATACCGCCAGACGTGCTGGAATAAGTCGAAGGATACATCCCCATGTTTTCCGTCACAGCTTCGCCACCCATCTCCTGCAGCGAGGGGTAAACGTGCGAATAGTACAGGATCTGCTGGGACATGCCAGTATGAGCACCACGAGTAAATACTTGCATGTTGGGGATACGGAAAAACTCAGCGCCGTTCAGCTTCTTTCGCTCGTATGATCTGCATGAAAATGGGATGCAATACATACTTTTCCCCTTTTTTCATCACTATGGGTTCGTGGTTTTCGGACAATCTGGATATCACTCCAACTATGGCGGGGAATCCGCGTTTTCCGAGATCCTGGCCGGTGCGTTCCCTGAACTTTTCTTTTATTTCCTCCCATTCCAACCCATCAGGATTCTCAGCGAGGATACGCAACATGGCCCAAACCTGTTCGCTGCGAACCCTTGTCAGCGCAGAAGTTGCTTCTTTCAAATCCCACGATTTTCGAACGTGATTCAGCACGTACTGCGAAGCCATCCTGATGAGAACACCATCGAAATCACGGATTATCAACAATCTGTGAAACGTTTCGACAAAACCGGGATTGGCTTTTTTCAATCTTAAGGCTGCGATCAGACCACGCCATGTGATACCGGGGATACCCGCCGGCAATCCATGAAAAGATATTATCAGACTATCCCTGTATTCCTTCGATATCCTCCTCGGTTTCTTCCATGGTGAAAGCAAAACACATGGAATATCCGCATCCAGAATCCTGGAGATAAGCTTTCCACGTCTATCCATTCCTTCCACCTCGAGTTCCAGTTCCAGCAGTTCTGTCAATCGTGCGACCACCATCACATATATGCCTTCCAGTACTTTTCTGTATTTACGACCTCTATACCTCGCCATATCTTCGAAGGTATGCTCGAAATCTTCCGGTTCTTCCAGTTTCGAAAGGTAGATTTTCCTGAACGCATCTTTCCTTTTCTCGAAATCTCCGACCATTTCCAGCAAATCAAGCAAATGTAATTGCATACACATACCACCTCCGGATTAATTGTATAATGTATACAGTGATTATACTACACACATTTGTATTATAGCACATTGCGTATTTGTATGCAAATACTACGTATGTGCATTGAGTAGACAGACAGATTTTTAAAAGAGCCGGTTTTTTGAATGTCGCAACAGCAGCGATTGTACATGCTACAATAAACGTAAGAACCTTTTAAATAACACGGTGCAAATGAACATGGAAAAAGTTAGCACCTGCGGAGGTGCATCAAATGGGTAAGCTTTACAGCAGGTTGCCGGATAAAAGCTTTATAAAGCGGGCATTGGAAGGAGAAGACGAAGAACTGGTTGAACAACTCCTGGAATCCAGGCTCCTCTACGAACAGGAAACGAGTAAAGAAACAAGACTACAGCACAGAAAACGTATGGAAGATCTATTCTGGCGTATACACAGGAATATCATGCTCAAGATGGACGAAAGCACATCGGTGTACAAGCGCCTGCTGGTGAGATATAACATACTGGATATGCGATATCTAACCCTGGAACACCAGAAGATGATAAAAGATGCGGCATTCAAGAAAAGCACCGATCTTCCCATTTACTACATCGACGAGTGGATAATAGAGATAAAGAAAGGGTCGATAACACCCAGCACCACCGACGAAGTTGCCGAATTGCTCGAATCCCAGAAACCATCGCAAATAGGAGAAGAATACAAACGCAAAAAGGGAACATTTGAAGCAGAACTCTCGAATCTGGAGAACAAAATCAGGAGAAGGAACCTGCTTGAAGAGCAAACGGAAAACTTTTTACAACAGTTGAAAACCCATCGTACTATAACAGGGCTAGAATTAGAGGGACCCTACACGAACAACCAGAGAAAGGTAATAGGTGAATTGATCAAAACGCTCAAAGAGCTGGAAAGGGTCGATAGAGATCTTGAAACGCAGATGAAAATCACTCTGAAACTCAAAGAAGAGTGTGAGAGGTTGGAACAGAGGATAAGAAAAATAGAAGCCAAAGCCGGAAAAAACGGTGATGTAAGTATTCTTAAAGGAGGAAACGAAGCGAAGATCGTGAAATCAGAATACAATGCTGTGCGCCAGATGATAAAAATGTGCGTTGGAAGACAGGGAAATCACTTCCCCGTGTTGATGTCTCCCCTTCTGCAGGAACCTTCTGAACCTTACAATTTCCGTGAAAACGTTGCCAGATACCTGGAAGAAATAGAGAACATAGATTATGAATTGTTCAAACGTGTTTCCAGGAAAGTGGAAAGGAAAATTTGGCCGTTCGTAATACTGACACCTGGATATGGGAATATCGGAATATGCTGGGAACCATACGACAAATACAACAGAGCAACGGGTAGAGGGAGGATCGCCATACCCATATTCTGTAAAGAACCGAAACTGGCTGTGATAACAGCGCTGGGAGATTTCCGTTGGCAGATGGCAAAAGAAGTGGCGGCACAACACTGGATGGAAGAAGGGCTCACAGGTGATATCTACGAGTATTACACGAAGAACAAACTTAAGGGTAATGTGAAAGATCATTTCATAGATTTCTATGTGTTGTGGATAACAAAAGAAGCGCAGGGAATACAAAAACTACCAAAAGAGATCAGAAACATATTCTGGCGAAAGATACCATTTCCCAGAAAATTGAAAGAAGAGCTGAGCAAACTGGGATATTACTACAAGGAACTCTATGACAAAGACAAGAGGAGAGAAAAAAGCGGATTGTGATATGTGAGATATCCGAAAAATAGAATAGGTGATAATGCTCAACAGAAAGTGGGATTTAATTGCTTATAAAGCCAGTCCTTATTCAGGGCTGGCTTTCATTCATATTCTTCAAGTACATACAAATAATCGCCTGTGTCTCCATCTATTATGTATTTCCCTACTTTGTACGGGGC
>JAGGZV010000047.1 GCA_021161835.1 Thermotogae bacterium
AATAGGCCTATATCGATACCGGAGAAGCTCACCCCGACTTCCACATATGGAATGAATACTAAAATCGTGCCAATTTCACCATAGAACATACCGAAATAGGTTCTGTAGAATGCACCCAATGTCGGTAAACTCGCTCCCATGATCCCTGTGAGGTCACCTTTCCTGTACTCAGCGAGTCCCATTTTCAGAACGGGTATACATATCGGTTCATTGTACTCGTCTGGTATAGCGTAAATGCCAGCAGACAGGAAAAATTTACTGTATGTTTCCCGACCAGGAACCCTGGGAATGGAGGAAGGGACTTCCGTTGTAACCGGAACAAGTCCTCCCGCTTCCTCAGTCATCTTTTCCTTCATGATTCTTCCCTTTTCGTCCACCTTGATCGTTTTCACCATGTTTTCGATCAGTTCTTCCAGTGGTGAGCCGTAACCGAGCATTTTACTAACGGAAAACACCACTTCGCCCGTGTTGACATCCACTATCTTGAAGCTCAAAACGATGTTGTCGAGAGCCCTATCTATTTTCCCAAAGGCAATGTAATCCGCACCAACTAACCTACCCAATTCCATGGCTCTCTCCGTGGAGCCAACTATTCCTCCACTTTCCAGTTTCTTTTCCTTGAGTAGCTTCTCGAGGCTGGCACGTTCAACGATGGAAAAATATCCGAGATCGAAGAGTTGACTCTCCAGAAGGCTGGTCAGACCAGCTATCTCTTCCTGTGAAAATGAAGTGGAATCGAAGCCGTAAACAGCGAGTTTTGGTTTTGAAACAGCAAAGACAACAACAATTACAATTAAGAGCAACACTCCCGTTATGGTTTTCCTCATTGCCATCAACTCCCTCGATCTTTTGAAATTATAGCATCACAATTGTGTACGTTCGCACTATATACCTACAATTTGCGAACAAAATATGAGTTAAATCGTGGAATTATGCTAATATACATTTGATGTACGACAACATCGAAGATGCGATTTTTTAGCTGATCGGGAGGGATATCATGCAAGATCATGTTCTTGTGGTTGGTGCCGGACTGGCGGGAGCGACGGCTGCACGTATTTTAGCAGAATCTAATTTGAGAGTGATTGTGGTGGAAAGGCGCAAACATGTGGGAGGGAATTGCTACGACTACACGGATGAAAACGGGATAACAGTTCACTTGTACGGTCCTCACATCTTTCACACTAACAGCAGAGAAGTGTGGAATTTCGTCAACAGGTTCTGTGAATTCAGATATTATCAGCACAGGGTGTTGAGTTTTGTGGAAGGAAGGTTTGTTCCGTTTCCCATAAACAGAGATACGATATGCGAGGTATTCGGGGTGAACATAGGTGTCGAGGAAGTGGAAGACTTTCTGAAAGATGAGGTGCGACGTTCAAATTTCAACGATCCTCCGAAAAATTTCCGCGATGTGGTGGTATCACAAGTGGGGGAAAGACTTTACGAGCTCTTCTTCAAGAATTACACCATAAAACAGTGGAACAGAGACCCCGAAGAGCTCTCGCCCGATGTAGCCAAACGCATACCCGTGAGATACGGGAGAGATGACAGGTACTTCTCGGACAGATACCAGGGGATACCCGCCAGAGGTTACACGCACCTGGTGGAAAGGATTCTCGATCATCCAAAGATATCCATTGTCACCAACATGGATTACTTCGAACTACGCGATCACGTGAAACCGAAGCTGACGGTCTACACTGGCGAACTGGACAGATTCTTCGACTGTGTGTATGGCAAATTGGAATACCGATCTCTGAGGCTTGTGTTCAAAACATACGATATGGAATATTACCAGCCAGTTGCGGTGGTGAACTACCCCAACGATTACGACTGGACCAGAATAACGGAATTCAAGCATATGACCGGTGAGAGAAGCTCAAGAACGACGGTGCTTTTCGAATACCCCAGCGCGGAAGGCGAACCTTTCTACGTGGTGCTCACCCGCGACAACATCGAGCGCAGAGAGAAATACATGGAAGAGGTGAAAAAACTCGAAAAAAGTGGGGAATATATCTTCGTTGGGAGGCTCGCCGAGTACCTTTACTACAACATGGATCAGGTCATAGAAGCGAGTATTCGAAAGGTCGGTGAATGGCTCAAAAACAGAACGGGATGATGAACTATTTTCCAAGATATATGTGAAAAATCTCGTCTTTTATGGAAAATAGAGCTTTCACGAGCTCCGAAGGATATAGTTCTCCTTCATCTACCTTTATCTTCTCGAAAGCTTCATCAATGGGAATGGCTCTTTTATAGGGTCGTTCACTCACTATGGCATCGAAGCTGTCGGCTATACCCACAATCAATCCTTCGACGGGTATTTCGTATCCTCTCAAGCTTCTGGGATAACCGGAACCGTTCCACCTTTCATGATGCGACAACGCTATGGTTGCAGCCATCTGTACCAATTCAGATGAGGAATCTTTCAGTATCTTCCAGCCTATCTCCGCATGTTTTTTCATGACTTCCCGTTCTTCTTCCGTCAAGGCAGCAGGTTTAAGCAGTATAACATCGGGAATACCTATCTTCCCTATGTCGTGCAGCGGAGCTGTCAACTGTAGCTTGGTCACGAAATCGGCATCCAGACCGATTATCTCCGCTATACGCGACGAAAGCCATCCCACTCTCATGGTGTGCTCGTGAGTATTGTAATCCCTGTACTCGGATATCATGGAGAGTATCTCGAGCGTTTCGAAAACGAGAAAGGTGTTCTTTTCCATCAGGTTCTCAATGAACTTTTCGGAGGCTTTCAACTTCTTTTCCAGTTCCTTTGAAAGCAACGATTTGTAGATATGGAACTTCGCCGCGTTCAAAGAAAGTTTTATTCGGGTATCAAGAAAGTTGAAATCTATGGGTTTCATAACGAAATCATCTGCACCAGCCTTCGCAGCCTCTTTCAAAATGCCCTCTTCCGAGAAAGCGGTGAGCATTATCACGATGATCGAGGGATGATTCTGCTTTATCAATCTGGTAACCTCTATTCCATCCACATGTGGTATGGAAACATCCATTAGAACCAGGTCAACATCGTGGTTTTCAACATGTTCCAGTGCTTCCAATCCATCGCATGCTTCAATGACCTCGTAGTTTTGTTGTTTTAAAAACCGTACGATCATCTCTCTCGTCGACCTATCGTCCTCCACCACCATCAAACACGCCATTTCAACCCTTCCTCCTCCGATATGAACATTATGATGACCACAAGACCCCTCTTATGAAGATGGGCAAACCTGTTCATGAATCTCTTCACTATGTCAGGGTCGTTGGGCACCAGTATAACGAAGGTATCATAAAATGAGAGCAGCTCATCGGTGAGACCTTCATAGCTTTTCACCACTATTTCCTTTTCCATAACGGCGTTTATGAGCTCCTTGGCGAGCAATATATGTCTTTTGACGGATTCTTCAAAAACCAGAAGAACCTTCTCACCGAGTATTATCTTCAATTCAGCGGAAAGATCCTGGATGTTCTTACCCTTCTCTATGACTTTTATATCCTCGCTGTACACCTTCGCGCCGGTGTACAACACGAAACTTGTATGGCTGAGGTCCGCCTCATCCTGCAATTTCTTTATCAACTCTTTTCCACTGATATCGGGCAAACCCAGGTCGGATATAATCAAATCAGGTGTATGCTCCAGAGCTTTCATGTAACCCTCGTAACCTGTTTCCGCCTCAACAACGCTGTACCCCCTGAGTATCTCCCTCAGCATCTTTCTGGTTTCACGATCCGGTTCTATGATGAGTATGTCAAGCTTTTCCTTCCTGGTGTAATGTACAGGCTTCACGAAACGTGGTATCTCCACGCGAAAGATCGTGCCCTTTCCAGGCTCGCTTTCGAATTCTATCTTTCCTCCCATCATATCAACGAATTTCTTCACTATCGACAAGCCCAGGCCGGAGCCTTCACCAGAACGGCCCACTGAGAACGGTTCAAAAATGGTATCTCTGAGTTCTTCGGGTATACCCCGCCCCGTGTCTTTCACTTCCACGTAGATGGATTCATTTCTGACCTCAAGAATCCCACGTATTTCTCCGCGATCGGTGTACTTCACGGCGTTGCTCAGCAGGTTGGAAATTATGGAGGAAAGTAGTTTGAAATCACCGGAAAAGGTTCTGGGCCCTTTGAATTCGAATGAAAAGTTCAGCCCTTTCTGCCTGGCCATGTTTTCATATTGATCCACGAGCTTCCTGAAATCCGAAAAATCCAGCACTTCCATATGAACGTTGAATTTTCTGGACTCCAGTTTCGACAGCTCGAGGAGGTTGTTGACGAGGTTTATAGCACTTTCGGAAGCCGCCTTCATGGATGAAATCGGATCTTTCAGATGCGAAACATCACCGAAGATACCAAGTTCCATCAACTGTATGTTACCGTATATAACGTTCAAGGGAGTTTTCAGCTCATGGGAAATGGATCTCAAAAAGCTCACCCTGTAGTTTTCAAGATTTTTAAGCTCGGCGTACATATTTTTGAACTGCTCATGCGCCGAGAATTGTGCAACGATCCTGTACACTCGCGGGACAATTTCTCTCAGGAGTTCAATGTAGATGGGATCAGCAGTTTTAAAGAAGAGGTTCATCTTACCCAGCACTATCCTTTCGTAACCCTTCTGCTCGTACCATCGCTCATCGCCCTGTGGTTCTTCACCCATCACGATTTCGCCGGTCTCACCATTGAAGAGAGCCATCAAAACTTTTGGACGCTTTTCCCTCAGAAAGGCGCACACTTCCTCCACAAAATCTTCTGTTTTTTCGCAATCTACCAGATGTTTTATGAAGTCGAGGATCTCTTTCATCGAACCAATCCTCTTGGACTTTTCCTCAACTAGTATACAATGTATAGACCGATGTATACAACCAGATAACCCTTCGAAGATCCCACCTGTAAGTGAAAGGGAAGGGTGAAGATTTACGATGATAAGGTCAATCACACCGTTCCAAATATTTCCTCGCTTCCTACGAAAGTTGCAACGACATCGAAATTCTCATCAAGCACAACGATATCTGCCAGCCTGCCAGATGCCAGAACACCCACCATATGATCGATTTTCATGATCTTTGCGGGATTGAACGAGAGGAGTTGCGCAGCGTCGCTGATGGACAACCCAACTGACTCAACCAGATAATGCAACATTTCGTTCATGAAGGCAACGCTACCGGCAAAGGCTTCACGATTTTCCAGCTTTGCCACGCACCCACGTGGTTTCACTTCGTATTCTTCCACCACATCGTTTTCCACAATCACCTTCAAGCCTCCGAGTGTGTACTCCCCTCTACCCATACCGGCTGCGGACATGGCATCGGTTACACCACAAACACTCCCAAGGCTTTTACATTTGAGAACAAGCCTGATAAGCGATGGGGGCAGGTGATGACCATCGGCTATTATTTCAACCGTGAGAGAATCCAGCAGAAGAGCGGATTCCAGCACACCAGGGATCCTGTAGGATTTGATGCGTCTCAAACTCGACATACCCGAGAATATGTGTGTGACGTGCGTCGCACCTACTTCGACCGCTTTCAGGACCTCTTCGTATCGCGCATTGGAATGCCCTATGGAAACTATTATTCCATTGTCATTGAGAACCTTTATGAGTTCCAATGCCCCCGGTAACTCGGGGGCCAGTGAAACCCTGCGCACGATCTTCACACTCTCGATCAAATCCATGAATTCATTGATATCGGGAACCTTGAGATATTCGGGGTTCTGTGCACCTGCCTGCTCCGGATTGAAATAAGGTCCCTCAACATGTGCGCCGGGAATCCGAGCTCCTTCGAACTCGCGAGGGTTCCTCTTCGAAACTTCCTGAACGGCCAGAAGAGCATGTTTTATATCTTTCATGGGAGCGGTGAGGGTGGTGGGAAAGAGGGTGGTGGTACCACCACGAGCATGGGTGCGCGCTACGTTACATATTGCTTCTGGTGTGGCATCCATGGTATCGTTCCCTCCACCCCCGTGGACGTGTATGTCCACAAAACCCGGGAGGATGTAGGCATCTCCAAAATCCAGAATCTGCGCCGCCTCCCTTTTCAACGCATCCACATGATCCACCGCCAGTATGTGCCCTTCATCTACCAATACCCCACCGGGTTTGAACACTCTGAAAGGTGTTATCACTTCTCCAACCAGAAGCTTTTTCATCATATCATCTTCCTTTCAAAGCAGTCTTATCCTTCCAGCATATTTCTCCAGAAACTTTTTGTTTATCTTGTCCCCACCCGGGACGTTCGCACTCACCCATATGGGAGGTTCTATTCCTCGCTTCAACAGCATCTCCACCGTTTCCATAACCATGAGGTTCAGGACGAAGGTGTTCACGAGTGTTGATACAGGGCCAACACTCCTGTTTATTTCCTTCACATCCACCACCGCGTCTCCAAAAGGCATGTGGCAGTCCACATGAACATCGACCACATCACACAGGTTCTGCTTGCTCGGATGTCTCGCGGGATGGTCTGGAGGAACTTTTTCCGCGAATTCCCTGCTTGTCACTCCTATCGTGGGAATGCCGCGTCTTCTGCCCTCGAGTGCGACGTCTATACACATCGCGTTTATACCGTAGGCGTTTATTATTATGAGAACACCATCTTTGACATTGAAAGCCTCCAGAACGGCCACACCATAGCCCGGTGTTCTCTCGATTATCGTGGATCTTCTGGCTCCCATGCTTATAAGAGTACCGGGATCCAGAATGGCGTTCACGGGCACGAGCCCACCAACCCTATAAAACATCTCGTAGGTTCCCATGTTCGAATGTCCGCCGGGTCCTATAACGTGTATCAACTCGTCTTTCTCTATAGCCGAAGCCATCAACCCGGCCGCACGTGCTATCGAATCTGCCTCTTTTTCCATGATCACCGCGAACAACTCTTTAACTTTATCATGATAGATCTTCGACAGTTTGTTCTCCATGTTCTTCCTCCTTCCACAATAAACTTGCACTGTCCCTATCTAAAAAGATCATTGCGGATCTATGACATCTCAGGATGCTCGCTGGGCACGAAGTGGAAACGGGACCTTCCAGCGCTTCTTTAACGGCCCGGCTCTTTCGCCTTCCAGGCACCATGCAGACTATGTGTCTTGCCCTCATTATGGCCGGCACTGTGAGAGTTATGGCGTATCTGGGAACTTCCTCCAGGTTTTCAAAACATCCGTCGTTGACCTGCTGAATACGCGATCTTTCGTCGAGTTCCACCACTTTAACCATCTTCGTATCATGGAAATCGGCTGTTGAAGGTTCGTTGAAAGCTATATGGCCATTTTCGCCTATGCCTATACAGGCGATGTGAAGGGGATGCTCCCTCAACAAAGTCTCATATCTTTCGCACAGGAGCTCCGGTGGTTCGTCGCTACCCGGATCGATGTAATGAACTTGTTTAAAAGGTACACGCTTGAATATACGCTCATTCAGGAAGTTTGCAAATCTCTGAGGTGCCTGGGGGTTCAACCCCAGGTATTCATCAAGATGGAAAGCGTTCACTCGATTCCAGTCTATCCCATCCGCCTGAATAAGTGAATGCAGAAACTCGTTCTGCGAAGGTGCGGCAGCAAAGACCATGTTCACCTCCCTGATGTTTGCAAGCAACTCCTTCAACAATCTCGCAGTATAACTGGCGGCCTCCAAACCAAGGGTTTTTCTATCAGAACAGATTCTCACTTCAAGTCTTCTGCGCTCACATATCGCCATCTTCATCACCGCCTCACTTTATTCCACCGGCTGTCAGACCGGCAACGAAGTATTTGCCGGCTATGGCAAAACCTATGATCGGTGGAATGGCTATTAGGACGGAGCCCGCCATCATCGTTCCCCACTCTATGGCGTATTCCTGGAGGAAATAAGCCATTCCCACGGGTAAAGTCTTGTTGGCATCGGTTATCACCAGCGTAGATGCGAAGAGGTATTCAGACCACGACATCAAAAACGCATTTATCCATATGGCTGCGATTCCAGGTGCGGCAAGTGGAATGAAGATCTTAAAAACTGTTTGTACACGATTCGCTCCATCTATGAGGGCTGCCTCCTCTATTTCCTTTGGAACCGTCTCAAAGAATGCACGCAGTATCCACACACTGAAGGGGGCGGTTAACATCACGTGTGCCAGCACCAGTGCCAGAGGAGAATCTATGATGTTCATACGCGAGAACATTATGTAGAGAGGAACCAGGATCAAAACCTTTGGAAACACGTAAGAACTTATGAAGAACCGGAATAGAAACCCTCTGCCGGGGTAATCGCACCTGTAAACACTGTAGGCTGCAAACGCTCCGGCAATGGCGGTTATTGTGGCTGTCACAACGCTGACGATGAAACTGTTCCTGTAGTATCCTAGAAAATTTATACGTTTGAAAAGATTCCTGTAATGTTCGAAGGTGAAGTGCTTCGGGAAAAACGTTGGGCTGGTTGCAAGCAGCTCCGAAACGGGTTTGAAGGAATTCAAACCCACCCATATCATCGGTCCTATGAACACGAATAGCACCATGACAACCAGCAGATATTTCACGAATGTTCTCATCCTGTAGCACCCTCTTCCCTGAACAATAGTCTGAGGTACACGACGACGAAAACCAGTAGACCCAGGAACATGAGGATGGATGTGGCGGCTGCTTCGCTGAATCTGAAATCTCTGAAAGCCTTGCTATATATGTATACGGGAAGAGTTGTGGTATGACCGAGAGGACCACCACGGGTCAGAAGCCATATGGTGTCGAAGATGTTGGCAGACCATAGAAAACTGTTGAGGGTTACCACCTTTAACATGGGATATATCGTGGGAATGGTGATGTTCCAGAACTTTGCCCAACTGGATGCTCCATCCATAGCCGCGGCCTCATAGAGATCACGTGGTACGGTTTGCAAAGCGGCCAGTACCACTATGGAAAAATACGGTATCCATCTCCAGCTGTTGAGGAGTATCACCGTGGGCATGGCCCATTTTGGCGAGGACAAGAATTCGATTGGCATCCCAACGGTACCCATTTTCAGAAGGATATAATTCACCACACCATGAGTGGGATCAAGTATCCACTTCCAGACAATCGCCAGAACGATGGTGGGAAGTACCCAGGGAAGTATAATCCAGTTTCGTACAATGTTTTTACCCTTGAAATCCTGATTCAAGATCAATGCCACTATTATACTTCCCCATACCTGCAGGATCACATTGATAGCCACCCACCATCCCGTTCGAATGCAGGTATCCCAGAACTCATCATCTGCTAAAATTTTTAAAAAGTTGGAAAAACCAGCGGGTTTCGCAGGAACGCCGATATAACGCATTTTAACGAAACTCAACCACACCGCACTGAAGACTGGATATATCAGCGTTGCAGCCACCCAGATCAACAACGGCATGACGAGTATCAAACCGAAAACGGGATCCTTAAGAAGCTTTTCTCTGAAATGTTTCAACGTCTTTCCCTCCTGGGACTTTTTCGTTTCTTTCATGAAGGGGGAGCCGTCGACGGCTCCCCGCTTCCCCTCTTCACTTTATGGCCTCTTCCATCTTCCTGGCACCGAGCCTGACCGCTTCCTCAGGAGAAAGTCCCTTGACGGTTATCTGTTGAGCAGTCCATGCCAGGATGTTAGCAGCGGATATGGCTCCAACGTTGGGGTTCACTCTGTTGCGTGTGAAACCAAATAATTTTCCATGTTTGGATGTTTCTATTTCTATCAGCACGGCCGCTACTTTCTCTTTTATCACGGGGTCACTCCAGAAGGCATCGGAATACAGTGTTTCCCGCGTGACGGGCAGGAAGAATCCTGGATCCATGTGCAACAACCTGCTCATTATCTCCGGCTGATGCAACCATTCGACGAATTTCTTGAAAGCAGCTCGCTTGGCCGAATCCTTTGTGAGCAACATCAATCCATTGGAGTAGTATATGCTGCCAAGCTGTCCACCTTCAGGTACAGGAACAGGAGCGCATCCGAGGACTTCCAGTGGAGCGTTGGCGTTGTCTATCCATCCTTTGATGTAATGACCTTTTTCCATGACCATGGCCACCTGTCCGGTGAAGAGGGCTGTTCTGGGTTGATCCCACGCCCACGCGGCGCTACCGGGTGGGGAGTAATCGAAGAGCTTCTTGTAAAATGCGTAAGCTTCCACCGTTCTTGGATTGTTGAAGGTGATTTCATCGGGATCCTCACCGAATATGTGTTCCGCCCTGTTGACCACCATCAACGTGTAGATCAACTGATCCGTTGCCATGTGTATAGCACCGGGAACAGCTATGGGATACTTAACAACGCCACTCGCTTTGAGTTTCTCACATGTCTCCAGCAATTCCTTCCACGTTCTGGGTGGTCTGTTGGGGTCGAGTCCAGCTTTCTCGAAGAGATCCTTCCTGTACCAGAGCACGAAGTCCATGCCGTATATGGGCACCGCCCAGTAGTGTCCATCGAAATGATAGGGTTCCAGAGCGGAATCGAAGAAGGTGTACTTCGAAGTGAGGGATTCGATGATGTCATCGAGGGGTTGAACGACGCCGAGAGCTTTGATGTAGGTCAGAAAGTCCGGAATGGCCAGCATGAAATCGGGACCTCTTCCAGCCTGGATCGCTGCGGGAGCCAGCTGATAGATCTCTCCCCAGCTCTGCACCTGTGGTACGATCTGGATGTCAGGATGTTGAGAGTTGAAGAGCTCACAGAGCTCCTTGATGCGTTCCACGCGGTGTGGTCGTGCTTCCATATGCCAGAACACGAGTTTGACTGGAGCGGCGTACGTTACAATGCTCAGAAGCAAGAACGAAACAACCGTAAAAATCAGTAAAGCCTTGAACTTCACTTTTACTCACCTCCCGAATGTGATGGTGTATGTATCTTCATGAACCATTCATCTCGCCATACCCGTTTCCACCATCCGTTTTGCTTCTTCTTTGGATCTTTCCAGATGAGCGTCGAGTAGCTGGCGTGCCCGCTGCCCATTTTCATTTTTTATGGCTTTGAGGATGTCGCGGTGTTCCCTGCACGCCGCGCGTGGATTCATGGTGAGGCGTGTGGTCATTTTCACAAGATCTATGATCCCATTCGCCACCTTGACAAGCCATCTGTTGCCCGATCCCTCTATCAAAAATCTGAGATGGAATTCTTCATCGAAACTTCTAACACCATCCACGAGCTTCGACGTATCGTCTATGGAGATGAGGGCTTCCACTTCTTCGATCAGTTTATCTATGTACTCTTTGTTGGGATTCTGGAGAACGTATTCCAGAGCAAGAAATTCCAGGGCTTTTCTCAGATCGAACAACTCCTCAACATCTCTGGGTGAAAGGCGTATCACAAAGTATCCCGCATACGGTCTGGAAATCACGAGCCCCTGCTCCATCAATTTGTGTATTGCTTCACGTACGGGCGTGGGGCTTATCTTCAGTTGATCGGCCAGTTTTCTTATGTCTATTTTCTCGCCGGGCTTCAAAGATAAATCCGTGATCTGCTTCTTCAAGTATTCGTACACCTGATCCGTTAAGCGTTGTTTGGTTAACATTGGGATACTCACTCCTTACAATATTGTTCGGGCAAATATATTATATATGATATATTTGTTCGTGTCAAGGATTTTGCTGTGCTACAATTTACACTGGTGATGGCTTTGAAAAAGATGCCTTTCTTCGATGTGAGGAATCTACGAAATTTGAATCTGGTCATAACCTTCGGGTTGATAGTGCTTTCCAACATCTTCGTTGCCGGTCTGTTGGGGTATTATATCGATAAGTGGACCTTCAAGAATCACCTGATATTCATCATCTTTCTGTTTCTGGGTGTCGGTTCAGGTTTGTACAACGGGGTAAAGTATCTGATCAGGGAAGTGGACAAACTTGACAGAATTGCGCGAGAACGCAAAGAAGATGATAGTGGGCATACTGATTCTCACAGCGATTGAAACGCTGATCCTGTCATTCTTCATGTCATGGAAAGCGTTGTACACGTTTGCAGGTGGAGGCCTGGCAGTACTCAACGTGCTTTCCATGGTGGAATCTATAAACAGAATGTTACAAAAAGGTACAAAAAGGACTGGATTTTTGGCGCGCTACATTGTAAATGCTATAATTCTAGGTGGATTGGCTTACATCGACAGGTGGAGCTTATTACCGGTTTTCCTGGGATTGTTCAATCTGAAGCTGAGCGTTTTCGTGTTTTGGAGGTGGCTGAGTGAAGGTAACTCTCACCAGAGGAGATAAGATTTTTCTGTTGATATTCTTCGTGGTTTACGCTGTTGTGCTGATCTTTGAAGTTCCCTCTGTTCAGTTACCTGAGGGTATCGGTGAAAGATGGATCGTGGACCTCATACCCAGCTGGGGGATAATGGGAAGGGTCAACCCCATGACGGTGATCATGACCTGGGGAATCATCGTAATAGTACTCGGTTTCACTCTGCCCATAGCACGAAATTTCAAGGTCGTTCCCAACAGAAAACAGGCATTTCTGGAATATATACTCAACTACATCTACCAGAGCACGCAGGATATGATAACGCAGGAAAATCTGGTGAGACCCGTCTTCTCCATAGCGGCAACGTTGTTTATGTTCATAGTCGTCAGCAACGTTCTAACGGCTTTTCCAGGTGTACAGATAGTTCCAACTTCTCAGGGATTGAAGGTGAGCCTTTTCACAGATACATGGTACGCACCCACGTCTGATCTGAACACCAATGCCACGTATGCGGTGATGGTGCTCATTTTGAGCCATGTCTTCGGGATAAAGGCCAAGGGATTCAAAAAATGGCTTAAAGGATGGTTTGAACCCACTCCTCTGATGTTCCCGCTGAACCTGATAGGTGAGCTTGCCAAGCCCATATCACACTCGTTGAGGTTGTTCGGTAACATCATGGGCGGAGGAATACTGGTTCTCATCGTCAGTTATCTTATAAAGTACGCTTTCCTGCCTGTGTTTTTATGGGGATTCTTTGGGGTTTTTGTGGGAATAATTCAGGCGATGGTCTTTTCACTTCTAGCCATAGCATATATAAGTGCCCAGGTGGAGGAGGGATAATATGAGCGATCTCACGATGGCGGAAGCCATAAGAGAAGGATTGAAATTCCTCGCTGCAGGAGTATGCATGGGAATAGGAGCCATAGGTCCGGGATTGGGAGAAGGGCATATAGGTGCCCATGCCATGGATGCCATAGCGAGACAACCCGAGCTGGCGGGGCCCATAGTGGGAAGGATGTTGCTGGCCGATGCGGTGGCCGAGTCCACGGGTCTGTACTCTCTGGTGGTGGCGCTGATCCTGTTGTTCGTGGTGTGATACCCCTGAAAGGGGTGAGATGAAAATGATAGAGTTTAACCTGACGGCCGTTTTGCAGTTGCTGCACTTCGTGTTCCTGCTCTGGATATTGAACAAATTCGTGTTCAAAGGTTTCTTCGAAGTTCTTGACAAGCGCAGGGAAATGATAGAAGGCGAGATCCAGAAAGCAGAAAAAATCAGAAAAGATGCGGAGGAGTTCCTCGAGCAGGCGGAAGAGAAATTGAGAAAGGTGAACCAGGAGTCGCAAAGGCTGCTGGAAGAAGCACACAAGAGAGCAGAAATCATCGTGGAAGAAGCACGCGAAAAGGCGAAACGCGAAGGTGAGAGGATAATCACCGCCGCTCAGGAAGAAGCGGAAAGGATTAAACAGGAAGCACAGGAAGCCATAAAAGCTGCAGCGGTGCATATGGCACTCAATTTGACGGCACGGATATTGAAGCGTCAGCTGGATGAGAAAGCCCAGAAAGAACTGATGGAAGAAGCGCTTAGAATGATCAAAGCCAGAAGGGATGAAATGTTGTGAAGATTTCCCGTGCGCTCGCTGCACGCTATGCGAAGGCTCTCCTGAAAGCGGCGGAAAGAGCCGGCAAAACCGAAATGTATATCGAAAAACTGCGGGTGCTCTCGCAACTGATGGACACGAATTCGAGCTTCAGAGAATTCGTACTCGATCCGACCAGAAGACCAGGAGAAATCGTTGAATTCGTGGACGAAGTGCTGGATCTGGAAGAGAACCTGAAGAACTTCATCCTGCTTCTCCTGCGGAAGAGAAGATTGGCGGGTCTGGATGTCATATTGAGCGTGCTGGAAGGGCTTTTCAGGGAAGAAAAAGGGATGGTGGATGTCCACGTGTACCTTCCCAGGACCATAGATGAGAAAGAACGGGATAAGCTTAAAGAAGAGATTCACTCCATTCTCAACAAACCGCTCGAATTGCACGTACATGTGGATGAAGAACTGATAGGTGGTTTGAAACTCAGGATAGGTGATACGATAATCGATGCAAGTGTGCAAGGGTATTTGAAGAAAGTTGAAGCCACCATCTTCGGTGAGGGGTGATAGAATTGCGGATAAACCCTGACGAGATATCGAGGGTGATAGAAGAACGAATAAAATCCATCGAGATTTCCGCAGACCTAAAAGAAACGGGAACGGTCATACAGGTGGGTGACGGTATAGCACGCGCCTACGGACTGCGCAACGTCATGGCGAGCGAGCTGGTCAAATTCGAAAGTGGGAGTTACGGTCTGGCTTTCAATTTGGAGGAGGACAACGTGGGTATAGTCATACTGGGAGACTACAAGAAAATAAAAGAAGGTGAGCTGGTAGAAAGAACGGGCAAGATCATCGAAGTACCGGTGGGAGAGGAATTGCTGGGAAGGGTTGTTAATCCTCTGGGTATTCCTCTGGATGGTAAGGGTCCAATAAATGCCAAGAACTTTCGAAAAATCGAGATAAAAGCACCGGGAGTGATATACAGAAGACCGGTCGATACTCCTTTGCACACCGGGTTGAAATCCATAGATTCTCTGATACCCATAGGAAGAGGACAGAGAGAGCTCATAATCGGTGACCGTCAAACGGGTAAGACGGCCATAGCGATAGATACCATAATAAATCAGAAAGGGCAGAACGTTTACTGCATATACGTAGTCATAGGACAGAAATCCGCGGCTGTAGCGAGAACCGTTGAAAAGCTCAGAGAGCACGGAGCGATGGAATATACAACGGTGGTGGTGGCTACGGCGAGTGATCCCGCAACCCTGCTCTACATAGCTCCTTACGCTGGATGTGCTATGGGAGAGTACTTTATGTACAGTGGAAGAGATGCACTCGTGATATATGATGATCTTTCCAAACACGCCGCCGCTTACAGAGAATTATCGCTTCTTCTGAGAAGACCTCCCGGAAGAGAGGCGTACCCTGGAGACATATTCTACCTACATTCAAGATTGCTGGAACGCGCGGCACGTTTGAGCGATGAACTGGGTGGTGGATCGCTTACTGCGTTGCCCATAGTGGAGACGCAGGCCAACGACGTTTCAGCATACATTCCCACCAACGTTATATCCATAACCGACGGACAGATATATCTGGAACCAGGGTTGTTCTACGCAGGCTTCAGGCCCGCCCTCAACATAGGAATATCGGTTTCCAGGGTTGGTGGAGCAGCGCAGACCAAAGCAATGAAACAGGTGGCGGGACGGTTGCGTCTCGACCTGGCTCAATATAGAGAACTGGAAGTCTTTGCACAGTTCGCAACTGAACTGGATCCCACCACCAGGGCACAGCTGACACGTGGTGAAAGACTCCTGGAACTTCTGAAACAGGAGCAATACAGTCCCATGCCCTTCGAAGAGCAGGTGGTGGTTCTCTTCGCCGGTGTCAACGGCTATCTGGACGATCTGCCCGTCGAATCCATAAAGAGATTTGAAAGGGAATTTCTCCAGTTCATGAAAACACACAGACCCGATATCTTAAAGGAAATACATGAGCGCAAAGAAATAACCGAAGAAACAGAACAGAAACTGCATGAAGCGGTGAAGGAATTCAAGGAAAGTTTCAGGTGGTGAGTTAGTTGTCGAGAGGCAGACTCAGGCAGATAAAAAGAAGAATACAATCCACCGAATCCACCATGCAGATAACCCGTGCCATGGAAATGGTGGCACGGGCAAAGGTACAGAAAGTGGAGAAATTGCTGAAAACAGTCAGAAGGTTCGCAGAAGAAGCACGAAACATTGTGGTGAACCTTCCAATTTCGGGTGTGGACGACGTTCTCCTGACCGGAGGGAGAGGCACGGCCATCCTGGTTGTGACATCCGATATGGGATTGTGTGGGGCATTCAACACCGATATAGCCAAGACAGCCGAAAAGATGGCAGGGGAAATCGAGGATTTCGTCGGCTTCATAGTTATAGGTTCCAGAGGATTGACGTATCTCTCGAAACGGAATGAAATCCTTCACCCTTTTCCCAAGCTTTACGATACGCCTTCCTTCAGCGTGGCAGAGCGGGTTCTGGATACCATCCTGGACGATGTGAGGGAAGGAAGGTATGGGAAACTGAAACTGGTATATTCGGAATTCAAATCACGCCTTGTGCAGCGACCTTCCACCATGGATTTTATCCCAATAAAGATCGAAAGAAAGGAAGAAGGGGACAGAATACGAAAGATCTGGGAGTACGAACCGGAAGTGGAGGGGAACGTGGAGCGGTACCTTTTTCTCTACTTGTCCGCAGAGTTGTTCAGGGTTCTGTACGAAACCAAGGTAGGCGAACTCTACGCACGGATGAATTCCATGAAGAACGCTACCGACAACGCTAAAGAGGTGATAAGGCAATTGACCCTTGCCTTCAACAAGGCACGTCAGGCATCCATAACCCAGGAGATCATAGAAGTCGTTAACGGTGCCGAAGCTTTGAAAGAATGAGTGCGAGGTGATGTGAAATGGCCGAGAAGAATGTAGGATGCATAGTGAGTATAGTCGGACCTGTTGTGGACGTGAGATTTGAAAACGGAAAACTTCCGGATATCCACAATGCTCTGGAAGTGATCAATCCCCAGACCAACACCAAACTGGTTCTGGAAGTAGAACAGCTACTTGGCGACAACACCGTGAGGACGGTGGCACTGGATTCCACCGATGGTCTGGTGAGAGGCCTGGAAGTGGTGGACACGGGAGGGCCTATAAGGGTTCCTGTGGGAAGGGGAGTGCTTGGGAGGATTTTCAATCTCCTTGGACATCCCATAGACGAGAAGGGAGATGTGGAAGCCGAGGATTACTGGCCCATACACAGGGATCCACCCAGCATCACCGAACAGGAAACGGAGATAGAAATACTGGAAACTGGAATAAAGGTGATAGATCTGCTTGCTCCGTTTCCAAAGGGTGGAAAGATAGGTTTCTTTGGAGGAGCAGGTGTCGGTAAGACCGTTCTCGTTATGGAACTCATCAGAAATATAGCAATAGAACGAAAAGGGTTCTCAATGTTTGCAGGTGTGGGTGAAAGAACCCGCGAAGGGAACGAACTCTGGCTGGAAATGCAGGAATCGGGCGTTCTTCCGAACACCGTTCTGGTGTTCGGGCAAATGAACGAACCACCCGGCGCGAGGTTCAGGGTTGCGCTCAGCGCCCTCACCATAGCCGAATATTTCAGAGATGTGGAAGGAAAAGACGTGCTTCTTTTCATAGACAACATATTCAGGTTCGTGCAGGCAGGTTCTGAAGTCTCAGCCTTGCTCGGCCGCATGCCTTCCGCCGTGGGTTACCAGCCCACGCTGGCCACGGACATGGGAGAACTTCAGGAAAGGATAACCTCGACCAAGAAAGGCTCCATTACATCGGTTCAGGCCATATATGTTCCGGCTGATGATATAACGGACCCGGCACCTGCCACAACGTTTGCACATCTGGATGCCACGGTAGTTCTTTCGAGACAAATAGCTGAGCTGGGGTTGTACCCTGCGGTGGATCCGCTGGATTCTACATCCAAGATACTCGATCCGACCATAGTGGGAGAAAAACACTATGTGGTTGCCAGAGGAGTGCAAGAAGTACTCCAGAGATATAAGGATCTTCAGGATATCATAGCCATACTGGGTATGGAAGAACTTTCAGAAGAAGATAAGCTGGTGGTTCAAAGGGCCAGAAAGATACAGAGATTCCTTACGCAACCCTTCTTTGTAGCAGAACGTTTCACAGGAAGACGAGGGCAGTACGTGCCACTCAAAGAAACCATACGAGGGTTCGATGAGATACTCGCCGGTAAATACGATGACCTGCCCGAACAGGCTTTCTACATGGTTGGTACCATCGACATGGTGGTTGAAAGAGCGAGGGAATTGGGAATATGACGAAGTTTCCGCTGGTCATAATGACTCCAACCGAGGTGGTTTTCGAAGGCGAGTGTGAGATTCTGACCTTCAGAACACCCGAAGGGTGGATGGGTGTGCTTGCACACAGGGCACCACTGATAGCACTTCTGGAGGTCGATGAGATAAAGATAAACATGGGAGGAGGGCAACAGGAATATCTGCTGATACACGGTGGGCTATTGCAATGTGATGGAGAACGTGTGGTAATACTCACCGGCGAAGTGGAAAAGCCCGAAGAAGTGGATGTGGACGCAGCGAGGAAAGCCATGGAAGAAGCACAGAAAGCACTCTCCATGGTTGAAAGCACCAAAGATAGAGCGCGCGCCGAAGCGGAGTTGCAGAAGGCAACGGCCAGATACAGATTGGCTCTCCGGAGAACCAGAAGGATAGGAGGAAGATGAGGGAAGCGCTGTCCTGGTTCATACCCTTGATCATAGGCGGATTCATCTACTTTTACCTTGGCTGGAAATTGTTTCCAATAAAATCGCGTTTTGCGATTTTCCTGTATTCTATAGGTTTGTGCGGTTTCATTATAATACTCATTCTGAACAATCTGCTTCTCACTGTAATTTATCTAATAATCGTGGGTATAGTGTTCGTGGTTGTCTTCGTCGTCATAGGTTTGTAAAGCTCACGCTCCACGAATGGTATCCAGGCTTCCAGCTTTCCTGCCCGCCTTTATGGAGCGCTTCAACACAAAATAAGATGCGACGAACAGCGTTAGAGAAGTACCCACAGCCACCAGGAACAGCTTCAGATCACCGATTTCTATGGATCCTCTTCCTATCAGGATCCTCCTGGGTAGCTCTATCCAGTAAGTCTGCGGTAACCAGTAAGCCACCTTCTGAAGAGGTGGTGGCAAGACATCCAGGGGGAAAACGATCCCACACATGAGATACGAAGGACCGACAACGATGCCCGCGAAAGTCCAGGCATCAATGACCGATTCTATGGCAACGAAAAGAGCGGAGAGCATGATCCCGATGGCCAAAAACCCGGCGGCGGGAACCAGAAGAGCTACCCAGAAAGTGATTCCCATATTCAGGTTCAGCTTCATCACCGGCGCGACGAAGGAAAGTATCATGAACGCGACGAACAGCCCTCTCAAAAAGAGCAACGAACTCCGACCGAGTGCGTAAAGAAACAGATTGGATCTGGATATCAGAAGGAGCTTGTAGATGTTGTAATGCTCCCTCTCCATGTGCAAAATCTCGACGGTTCCAAACATCACATCTATGAGAGGTGAAAAAAGTACCATTCCCGTCAACATGAAGGCCAGCTTGTCGGAAGATACGGAAGGATTTATAACCCTGGAAACCAGAAACATCAATATCCAGACAGAAAAAGTCATGATAGGCTTCAAAAAGGTCAATATCAGGAAGTATCCCACATTTTCCCACATAACCCAGTATCTGTAACTCACCCAGAATCCCATCAGAAAGCTTTTCATGCCTTCATTCCTCCACACCAACGAGTTTGCCTTCCCTTCGAGCTACCTCGCATATCTTCCTCGCGAAGAAGGAACTCAGGAGGAAGAAAACGAAAGTCATGGATACCAGAGCGAACACCTCATATTTCAACGGTAACCATCCCATACTTTCTCCGACAACAACTTGCCTGAGAGCATCTATACCAAAGGAAAGGGGGATGAAGTAGGAAAAGAAATGCACCAATTTCGGCATGAATTTCAGGGGGTAATACACACCCGATGCGATGTATATGGGTTCTTCAAAAAGCAACCCCCAGAGCCACCCTTCTCTCCCCCAGAGAAGGAACAACGAAGAAAACATCGCACCCATGAACATTATGTTGAGCACGGTGAATGCAAAGATCAGTATCGCGAGGGCCGGATCCACGATGTGCATGGGAAAACGCAAAATGAAAGAAAAGATGAGAACGATCACCGCCACCCCGCTGGCTCCTATGGAAGTCCCCAGAGCGGAACCCATGAAAACTGAAAGAAGCGATGCGGGTGAGGTAAGATAACGCTGCAATATCCCACGATTTTTCTCCCAATAAGTGGAAACACCCACATTCCATAAAGAATGAATCCAGTAAGCGTTCAGAATACCGCCTATCATGACGAAAGTGGAAAACTCTCCGGGCATTCCCAGATACCTGTATGTGAAGACGAAGGCCAGCAGATCCACGCTCATGAGCGTCACATCTATTATGTAATTAGCCGGGGATATGAGATACATCTTGATCCTTATCATCGCTCTGGCCATCATCGGTTTCGCTATTTTTGAAGACAAGCTCCACAAAAGCCTCTTCAAGAGAAACCTCCTCCCTATCAACGTCCAGTATCTTGAAACCTTCTCTTACCAGAGTTTCCACATGATTCCCGAGTTCCACGGGGTCGGACATGTAGAATTCCTTGGTCTCGATTCTAGAACCGTCCATGAATTTTACACGCGCTTTGTAAATCTTTTTGACAGCCGATTTTATTTCCTCCACTGTTCCACTGGCGATGATCTTCCCTTCCTTTATTATCCCTATCCTGTCGCACATCTCCTCCGCTTCATGCATGTAGTGAGTGGTCCATATCACACTGGCTCCCGTTTCTCTAACCCAGGATTTTATGAACTCTCTGATCTTCCTGGAAGCTTCTATATCCAGACCCAGGGTAGGTTCATCGAGGAAGAGTACTCTGGGATCGTTCAACAACGCCCTTATCAGGTTTATCTTCTGCTTCTCACCTGTGGACAGTTTGTTGAACTTGGTTTTGAGCTTGTGGGTTATCTCCATAGCTTCTGCCAGAATCTTTATGCGTTTCCGTACTTCTCCAAAGGGTAATCCATACAGGTTGCCAAAAAACCACAGATTATCGTAAGCGGTGACTATCCCATAGCCACTGTTCTCACCACCGGAAAGGGAATTTATGTATGGATGTATCTTTTCCGGTTCCTTCACGACATCGTGTCCCAGTACGTAGGCTCTGCCCGTGGTGGGATAGAGCAGCGTCGAAAGTATGCGTATCATGGTGGTTTTCCCAGCACCGTTTGGCCCCAACAAACCGTATATTTCTCCTTCGTGCACTTCGAAGCTCACACCTTTCAAAGCCCAGATTTCCTCGCTTTTGGTTCTGAAGAGCCGTGTTACATCTCTCACCTCTATAGGTTCCATACACTGTTACCTCTCAACGTGCCATCCCGAAACCCGTGTTAATATCTTAACATCGATTGTTGATTTGAGATATACTTCTAACGCACCAGGAGAATGGATCATTCCGGGTAATCACTTTGCCTCGAATTCGTTACTTTCCTGTAAGGTGGTTTAATGTATAATGCCTATGTCGCTGACGAATAAGTTCAGTATTACAAACGTTTTTAGTGGTGATCTTGCATCTTTGAAAAGTGAGGGTGTGAATGTAACGAGGATAAAATCAAGATTTTTTTGTCAAGCATTACTGAACAAATGTGATCATTAAAGTTCGAGGTGGAAGAATGGAAATTGGTGAGAAGTTGCGCAGATTGCGATTATCCCGGGGGTTGACGCAGGAAGAGTTGGCAACGAGGGCTGATGTGACCAGAAGTTTCATATCGCAACTTGAGACCAACAAAACTTCACCCTCGATAGAAACGCTGGAAAAGATATTGCGGGCACTGGGAAGTGATTTGAAACATTTCTTTGCAGATTATCAGGAAGAGAAAGTGGTCTTTAAAAAAGAAGAGAGAATACCAATATACGATGAACCAGAAGGAGTACATTCTGAAATATTGATAAGCGATGTGGAAACCAAGAAGATAGATCCCCTGTTCGTGGTGCTGGATCCGGAAGCGCAAACGGATGAAGAGGGATATCATGAAGGAGCGGAATTTGGATTCGTCATAGAGGGTAGGGTGGAACTGTGGTTAGATGGTGTGAAACACAAACTGGAAAAGGGAGACTGTTTCTACTACAGGGCAGATAAAAAACACATGTTGCGCAATCCCGACAAGAAAAGGAGGGCAGTGATTTTGTGGATCGGCATAGATTAGCGTGGGGAGGGATGTAAGATGAAGGCTCTTGGCAGGCATCTCGTAGCGGAGTTCTACGAATGTAACCCAGAGGTTCTGGACGATATCAAAAAAATCGAAGAACACATGAAACAAGCAGCCATAGTATCGGGAGCGACCATAGTGAACACCACCTTCCACAGGTTCTCACCCTACGGGATAAGCGGTGTTGTTGTAATATCGGAGTCACATCTCACCATCCATACATGGCCGGAATATCGATACGCAGCTATAGACCTCTTCACGTGTGGCGAGGAAGTCGATCCATGGAAAGCCTTTGCGTATTTGAAAGAAAAGCTGGAGGCGGGCAGGACTTCGGTTACAGAACACTTTCGGGGGAATTACACTGACATAGGTATACCCGAGTCCTCCCCACACAAGGTAACGGTATGAGGTGATGGCAATGGCTGAAGAAAGAGAACTCGCTCATTTTCCACATCTGTGGTATCAGGAATTCTACACGGGAAACAACATGGGTTTGTTTATAAAGGTAAAGAGGATAGTGTATACTAAACAAACGAAATATCAAAGAATAGATATATTCGATACTTACGATCTCGGAAGAGTTTTCGCTCTGGACGGTATAACCATGACCACGGATCTGGATGAGTTCATGTATCACGAGATGCTGGTACACGTTCCCATGTTCCTGCACCCCAATCCCAGGAAAGTCCTGATAATCGGAGGGGGCGACGGGGGATCCCTCAGAGAAGTTTTAAAACACGAAAGCGTTGAGAAAGCCATACTCTGTGAAATCGATCCAGATGTAATAGAAGCTGCAAGGAAGTATCTCAAGACATCCGTGGAATTCGACAATCCAAAGGCAGAAATAATCAATGAAAATGGAGCGGAATTCGTGAGGAAATTCAAAGGAGAATTCGACGTGATAATCATAGATTCCACGGATCCAACGGCGGGAGAAGGTGGACACCTCTTCACCAAAGATTTCTACAAAGCATGCCACGATGCCCTGAAGGAAAATGGTGTGCTATCAGCAGAAACCGAGAGCCCGGTGTATGACTATGGATGGGTGAGGATGGCATACAACAGGATAAAATCCGTGTTCCCTGTGACACGTATCTACCTGGGATTCATGAGTACCTATCCATCGGGATGCTGGTCCTATACCTTTGCCTCCAAAGGTATAGATCCCATCGAAGATCTGGATGAAGAGAGAGTGAGCAGCTTCCAGAAACCTTTGAGATATTACAACGCTGAAATACACAAGGCGGCCTTCGTGCTTCCGAACTTCGTCAGGGAACTGCTCGAACCCAAAAAAGGTTGAGGGGGTGAAGTCGATGCCGATCTACAGGTACGTGTGCACGACCTGTGAACGCGAGATAGAGGTTTTTCAGAAGATGAGCGACGAACCATTGACCGTATGTCCGCATTGTGGCGGAAAGCTCGTCAAGAGCATAGGCAGCGTGGGCGTTATATTCAAAGGAAGTGGTTTCTACGTGACGGACTCCAAGAAAAACGGTTCTAAACCCGAGTCCAAGGCAACGACTTCATCCTCCAACAAGGAAGGAGAAAAGAGTGAGTAGAATCAGAAGGGAGCGATTGAATCGCTCCCTTGTTTCATCCATGCACATATTCCTCGGTGAAGTGGTCTTCTTCGTGGGCCTGGTGTCGATAAGTCTGTATCTTGTCCTCATCTTCGTGGGGCCCACGGTTGGGAGTATTCTCGATGTGAACGTCAGGCAGTCAAAATGGGTTCTCGCCAATTTCGGATTCCTCTCCATATCTGGAGTTCTGTTCCAGCTGGGAGGTATATGGAAGCAATTCGAGCGCTTTTCCTTCGTTTTCTATTCCTTCGCTACCGTAACATCTGCGGCATCTTTCGCTATACAGCTCTTCAAGATAATCGTCCAGGGATTCGAATGGATTGGGGTGGAGATGTTCCCGAATCAGCCCATAGCGCATGACTCAATGTTCATAGCCATAGGAGGATTCCTGTTCGGCTTCACCAGTCTGTATTTCATATACTCTTCCATAAATCTGTGGTTCGAAACGCGTGAGAGATTATGAGGATCTGGAGGAGCTACCACCGAGACTCTGCGCGAGCCATGCAGATTGCATGTTCAAATAACTGATGGCTTGCTCCATGGCGGTGAATTCACGGTACAGCTGCTCGTACCTTTTCTGCAGGCGCATCGCCCATACCATTATTTGATCTGAGACATCCCGGATTTCACGTGCCAGCCTCCCGCTTATACCAGCAATCTGATCTATGTAACCACCGAACTTCGTGTAATTCCATACCTTGTCGTACAGCACGTTTATCAAACCATCGGCGCCGTCTTCGTCCTCCGTCGCGTTGAAGAGTTTCCAGAGATCATCCAGATGATTCTGTATAGCATCACGTAAGGTATCCTCGTTGATTTCCAGCTGTCCTTTCATCATGTTTTCGTAATCCCCACCGAGGTTCTCGCCTGTGGATATACCAACGTCCCAGAGGGCGTCGAACTCTCCCACGTCTTCAACCCGCATGGTGATCCAGGCTCTGAGATCGTTGAAAATCTTTCTGAGGGAAGCATCATCTTTCAGCAATCCCTGCATCTTCTCCTCGTCGGTCATATCCTCCCAATCTTTGTCCTCGACTGGTTCCTCGTTCAACTTGTTGTAGAGATACTCCATCAATTCGTTGTAACTTTCCACAAAATCGCTTATTTCCTGCACGATGGAATCGGTATCCACCTCGACACTGACCCTAACGTAATCCGTCGAGGTGGAGCGAAGCGTCAACGTTACTCCATCCACTTCCACGGTGTTGGAGTTGGAATAGTAAGTTGTGGCGGTGGCATCCGTCCCATCGTAGCTCACGAGTATCTTGGCCGAATTACCCACGTTTTTCTGGGTTATGTCGTTTCCAGTGGAGTCATCGAGCCATCCCATTACCTTGAAGAAACCTGTTCCGCCGTCATCGAAGGAAATACCCTGGGTACCGTACGTTTTGTTTATTACGACCAGTTTGTCCTCATTGGTATCGTAAAACGCTATCACGTTAGCATCCGAATCGTTTATTCTGTCGATGACATCCTCCAGCGTATCCGTCCCGGATACGCTTATACTGGTGCCGTTTATGGTTATGGTTCCATCGGTGAAGGTTACTCCATCATCCGAAGCCAGCGAAGAGAGTGTTCGCGACGTGGAAACCGCACCAACGTGAGCGGTGCTCACCACGTTGTAGTTGAGGCCATCCCACTCCATCGGCGCATCACTCAGATTGAAGACGCTGAGAAAATTGCTCGTGTCCGTGGAAGCACCCAGAGTGAATTTTGACGAAGCCGAGAGGGTCAACTTGCCTGTGGTATCACTGTAGGATGCGGTCACGCCAGCTCCAGAGGAGTTTATCTTGTTCACTATATCGTCGATGGTATCCGTGGCGTCTATCGTTATCTCCACACCGTTTATCGTCACAGTACCCGCGACAGGAGTCACACGGGAATCAAGATTCTGATATTGTGTGGTGGAGTCCGGAATAACGCCTATGGTTTCCCCACTCTCATATCGTGTGGCAGAAGCGGTGCTCTCCACTTTCACATAGAAAGTGCCCGCACGTGCATCGGCGGAGGCACTTGCCTGCAGAACGGTTGTATCGCCGACATCCGTGGTGAACTGGTAGAAAGTAGCTCTGAGTTTTAAATCGAAGAGTTGATCCCTGAACTCCTCCAACCTATCGTCTATCTCCTGCCAGAGCTGCTGGGTCAATTCCAGCTTCTCCTGCTTTTGCTGAAGACGTTCGAGCGGTCTGCTCTCCAGTTCCATTATGGCATCTATTATGGCCCCCGTGTCGACACCACTGAGGCCCAGTATCTGGGTCTGGCCCATCCCACTGTATCCTGTTATTCTGGTCAAATCTGTGTACTCCATTTCTCTCACGCCCTTTCATCGAAGAGAATGCCCAACAATTCGACTATCGCACGTGCAACTTTCACAGCCGCCTCAGGGGGAATCTGCCTGATGATTTCACCATTCCTATCTTTTATTTTCACTATTATCCTGTCTATTTCCTTATCCACTGTAAATTCCGCTTCGCCCTGGAAGAGATCGCGCAGTTTTTCAAACTGCTTTTCGAGCTCCCTGGCTATCTCGTCGAGATCTGGCTCGGGGCTTACAGTTTGCGAAACATCCTGCTGGTTGCTGATATCCATTGAAGACTGTAGATGAGCTGTCTTTACGGTGACCTCGTCGGATGCAGAGGGGCGCACGACCTTCTCGGGTTTTATGGATTCCATATCCATGTGGATCACCCCCGACTTTTCTCATTATATTATCGCCCGCAAGTTGTCTAAATTTGAGTTTTTTAAAATTGCACATATTATTTTTGATGATCAAAAATCAAAGATCCTTGAGAAAATCGTTGGTCCATATCGTGTTATACTTCCATGGGGGTGAAAAGGTGATAGAAAGGCAAATAGAAGAGGAGATCGACAGGGTCGAAAGAGAGTATTCTTTCGACCTTCCCGAAAGGGAGATAAGCAGAGAAGAAGTGGCCATGGCCATAGAACACACGAATTTGAAAACTTTTGCCGTTCCAGAAGACATAGAAAAACTGGTGAGTGAAGCTCTCGAACATGAGTTTTATGGAGTATGTGTCAATCCATCGTACGTACCCATGGTTAAAGAAATGGTGAAGGACAAAAAACTGAAGGTAATAACGGTCGTGGGATTTCCGCTGGGAGCCACCTCCACGGAAGTTAAAGTTTCCGAAGCAATCTGGGCTGTTAAGAACGGAGCGGACGAAATCGATATGGTACTACACGTGGGTATGCTGAAGGCACAGAACTGGAAATATGTTTATGAGGATATCAGAGCGGTTGTGGAAGCTTCGAAAGTTCCCGTTAAGGTGATAATAGAAACAGCGTACCTGACGAAGGAAGAGAAAATAGCAGCATGTGTGATCTCCAGAATTGCCGGTGCCGAATTCGTGAAAACTTCCACGGGGTTCGCCCCTTCTGGTGCCTCGCCTGAGGATGTGCATCTCATGAAATTCGTCGTGGGTGAGAACATGGGTGTTAAAGCTGCTGGTGGTATAAGAACCTTTGAGGATGCTTCGAAGATGTTGAGAGCAGGAGCATGTAGAATAGGCACGAGTTCAGGTGTGAAGATAATAGGGGAGGTTGGAGGATGAAGGATTTCTCGAGACTGAGTCTGGACGAATTCGTGAAGAGTACCAGCGATGCAACACCTACACCCGGTGGAGGAGCAGCGGGAGCGGTTACGGGAGCGTTGGCCGCCGCTCTCGCGAAGATGGTGGCTGGACTGACAAGGGGTAAGAAAGGCTACGAGGAATACGAGTCGGAGATGGAGCGTTTGATGGAAGAAATGGGGGAAAGACAGCAGAAAATCCTGAACCTTCTCAACGAAGATGTGAAGGCCTTCGATGGTGTTATGGACGCACTGAAGATGCCAAAAGATACACCTGAAGCCAAGGAAAAGAGAAGGCAAAAACTCCAGGAAGCGTTGAAGAAGGCGGCTGAAGTTCCCTTCGAACTTGCGCGGTGCGCTAGAACCATCATTCAAGAACTGGAACCTCTGGCAGATTGGGGTAATTCTAATGCCCTCAGCGATGTTGCAAGCTCCGCGCATCTGGCAAGAGCAGCTTTTCTGATAGCCAAAGAGAACGTGGAGATAAATCTACGCTCCATAAAAGATGAAGAGTTCGTTGCCAGCATGAAGGAAGAACTTGAAGAACTCGAAAGACAGGTAGAAGCTGGATACACACGGGTTATGAATATCCTGGAAGAAAGGATGAAAGATTGAAATTTGAAGTTCTTCATACATTTTCTGCAGCTCGCGCCGGTATCCTGAAATTCGGTGATATTGAAGTCGCGACGCCAGTATTCATGCCCGTTGCAACCAATGCTACGGTGAAAGCCGTCCCCCACTTATTCCTGAAGGAAATGGGATATGAATTGATTCTCTCGAACACATTCCATCTCATGTTGAGGCCGGGAGAAGATGTTATAAAACGTTTCGGCGGGTTGCACAGATTCATGGGATGGGAAGGCGCGATACTGACAGATAGTGGCGGTTTTCAAGTGTTCAGTATATCCGGACGTTCCATCACCGATGAAGGTGTCCTCTTCAAATCACCAATAGACGGTTCGAAAATATTGCTGACTCCTGAGAGAGTCATGAGGTTTCAAAACGTTCTGGGCTCTAATATAGCTATGGTACTGGATGAATGCACAAAACCCTACATCCCCTACGAAGAAGCGAAGGAAGCGGTGGAACGAACCTTAAAATGGAGCATGGAATGCAAAAAGGTCCACACCAGGGAAGATCAAGCGCTCTTCGGGATCGTTCAGGGTGCACTGTACGAAGAATTGAGGAAGTTGAGTGTCTTTAAAACTCTGGAAATCGGTTTCGATGGTTACGCTATCGGTGGACTGAGCGTTGGTGAAAGGTTCGATGAAACTCTCAGGATCCTGGATGTTGTTCTTCCGCTTCTCCCATTCGAAGCACCACGTTATTTCATGGGGTTGGGTACTCCCGAACTGATACTTGAGGCCGTGGAACGTGGTGTGGATATGTTCGATTGTGTGTATCCGACACGTGTTGGGCGTCATGGGGTGGCCATGACCTGGAAGGGAAAATTGAACATGCGCTCCGCTGCATACAAAGAAGACAAAAATCCCATCGATGAAAGATGCGGATGTTACACCTGCAGGAATTTCTCACGCGCTTACATCCATCACCTGATCACCAGAAAAGAGGTCACAGGCATGACACTTCTCACCATCCACAATCTCTGGTTCATGAAAGAGTTCATGCAGGAAATGAGAGAATCCATCTTGAAAGGGATGTTCTCAAGATTTAAGGAGGAAGTCCTTTCATCGTGGTGCAAACCCACCGTGGAGGTGATGTAGTGAAGGAAGCGATTTTGTGGCTGGCTTTTGGATATTTCATGGGCTCCATACCGTTCAGCTACATTATTCCACGTGTGCGCGGAGTAGACGTGAGAAAAGTTGGAAGCGGCAACGTTGGAGGCACCAACGCTTTGAGAGCTGTCGGATTCCCATGGGGTGTCCTGGCCATGATAGCCGACGCAGCGAAAGCGTTCATCCCGGTGATAATATGCCTACACTTAACACATAATGTATGGCTGGCCACCCTCGTTGCCACGGTTGCGGTACTCGGACACGACTTTCCAGTATGGTTGAAATTCAAGGGTGGCAAGGGAGTGGGGACAACTGTTGGATCGTATTTTGCACTTTATCCACCCGGTGGGTTCATCTTCCTGGGTATGTGGCTGGTTCTAACTTTAACAACCAAAATAGTATCGCTTTCCTCGCTCATCGCCCTTTTGACCACGGCATTGATATTGTTCCTCATGAAGAACGTTGAAGTGGGGATATGGGGTATAGCAATGTTCGTACTTTCAATGATCATGCACAGGGACAACATAAAACGTTTGGTGAGAGGAGAAGAAAGAAAAACGGATCTTCTGGAGTACGTGAAAAGGGGACTAGTTAAGAGATGAAGAAAATCGTTTTTTTGATGCCTCTTCTTCTCCTCAGTCTGACTTTTCTGTCTCAGGAAGGTCCACCAGCGGAAAAAGATCCACGTGATGTGGCACGGTATTGGTTTGCCAGATCGCTCATATCATGGGCAGAAGGAGACTACAAAGCCGCACGCAGATATCTAACCACCGCCATGAGCGGGGAAGTGTACCTTGAAGATATCCCGGAATACTGGTATTTCATGGCCAAGCTCGATCTTGAGGAAGGAAACGTTGAAAAAGCACACGATGAACTGGATAAAGTTTCCCTCTTCGTTTACAAACCAGAGGTGGCATTTCTCATAGAGTTCATAGACTCCGTTTTGAAAGGTATGCAGAAACGAATCAAGGTTCTCGATGTGCGAAAAGTAACCACCTATAGCGGTGTCATGGGAAGCATAGAATACTTCTACTCGCCTGTTGCCGTCGATGCCATGGGTAACACTCTGCTGATACTGGATGGAGCCAACGACAGATTGGTAAAAATCGAGGATGCGTACATGAATATAATGAACCTCGGTAAGATGGGAATCACAAAGTGCCGTGACATGATGGTCGATCATATGACAGGATGGATATACATTTCCACTGGAGAAGGTAAGATCTACAGGGTACGTGGAGAGAAAAGTGAGGAATTCGCGAAAGGATTCATATATCCCAAATTCGTCGGCGTGGACAGAATAGGAAACGTGTACATTCTGGACGTTGGAAGAGCACGGATAGTGAAATACGATTTCAAGGGAGAATATAGATGGGATTACACGTTCAGAAGAGGTTTCTCTTTCATACCCTCTGCCAGTCTTTTGAAAGATCGGATATACTTTCTGGACTTGAGAAACAGGAAAGTGGGCATCCTGAAGGTGGGTGAAGGTATTCAACCCGAAAGTGTGCCGTTCCCAGAAAATAGCAATATCGTGCGTTTGAGCGTTGGTGTGTCTGGAATACTGTTCGGTATCGACGATGAAGGCAACACGGTTTACTGGAGTGGAAACAGATGGGTAAAAATCCATCTGGGAAAAGCCGATGGCTTAAGGGTTCTATCCACTTTCATATTTTTGTGGTCGATGGATTCGAACGAAGTTGCGGTGGGGGAAATACATCTGAATGAACCCACGCTCCTTGTGAACATAAATGCTATATCGGTGAAACCCGGAATAAAGGTGAAAGTCATTTACAGGATAACTGACAGGTTTGGGAACCTTATGCCATTCTCCCCCAGGTTCACCGAAATAAAGGATTCGGGAGGTAGGGTGGGATTCGATGTTGAATTGGTATTCCTCAAACCCCAGATCCACCGCTTCAAGAATGCTGAGGAATTTAAAAGCAATTTCGTTCTGTTCAACAGGGTGAATCCCGATGTAGTCATACTGGAGGAAACGAATTCATCGCTGGAGTTGAAATGTTTGTTTCCCCTACTACTCAAAAACATTGTGCTGTACACCACCGCTTCCGATGAACTGTCCAGATACATAGCCTGGAGTAGTGGAGGAAGCCACATTCAACCCGATGAACTGCCAATTGTCATGGAGTATCTGAAAGAAGCCAGCTATCCCGTGTGGAAGGCTGGTTATGAGATACCACCTCCACTTACACCGGGTATAAAGATGGTAACGGTGTCGTTGAATTTTGGAGGATTCGAATACACTGACACCGTCTACTATCTGAAGGAGATGTTCGAGAGTGAACGAGAAAGTACAGCGACTCAACAACAGGGCCAATGAACTGGTGAAAGAAGGAAAAGTAACAGAGGCGATAGAGCTCTACCTCAAAGCCATCCGATTCGATCCAACCGTACCTGAAGTCTACTTCAATCTCGGTACCGCACTTGCGAGTATCGATAGATTCGATGAAGCAAGGGTAGCATTTTACAAATCCAAGAAACTCGGCTTCAATAACGTTTCTTTGCTGAATCTTTACCTAGCTTACTGCGAATGCATGATAGGAAACTCAGAAAAAGCTAAGAGATTGTGCGAAAAGATCGATGAAAATGATGTGCCACTCGAAGCACGGGAACTGCTTGATGAAATAAAGAGGATGTTTTGACTCTTCTGAAATCACGAATTTTGGAAGACCAGAAGCTTTTCCTCCTTTTTCATTTATCTTCTTCATTAACCAGCAACTCCATAGCGTGCATGCTGTGAAGGATACCGGTATCCGAAAGTTTGAATCTGTCACCGTCGAGCAGGAAGAGATCCGGCGCCTTTTTCATGAGAGAACGTGCCATCTTCCAGACTACCTCACCGAATCTTTCTTCCAGGACTTTCAGATTGCACCCTTCCATGAGACGTAGACACATGAAAAAAGTTTCCTTGAGTTCGGTGTGTGCATCGTTCTGTCTGCCGTATTCTTCGGGAAGTTCACCTTGCGAAAGCGACTCAACATATTTTTTCATATCCCTCACATTCACGTATCGGTAATTCCCTACGTGCCCTCCAGCCCCGATTCCCAGGCCGATGTAATCCAGATTGAGCCAGTAACGCACGTTATGGAGACAGGGTTTGGAAACCGTCCAGTTGGAAATCTCGTACCTTCGATATCCCTGCTCGTGCAGACCTTCCACCATGGTGGTGTAATGAAGCACAGTTTCTTCTTCCGAAGGAAGGGATATCATACCTCTTTTCACGAGGTCCATCAGTGGCGTTTCTTCGTCTTCCTCCAGAAGATACACCGACACATGCTCCGGATGAAGGATGCGAACGACCTTCAGATTTTTCTTCACGGTTTCTCCTGTCTCGCTGGGAAGACCTATCATGAAATCCACGTTAACGTTATCGAAGAACGAATGCACCAGCTGGAAAGCCTTCAGGAAAGTTGCGAGATCGTGTGGTCTTCCGAGCAAAAAGAGTATCTCATCTTCTGCTGTTTGCAATCCAATGCTCACACGATTCACACCCATTTCTCTGTATTCGATAAGAAGGTTCCTTTCCACATCTTCCGGATTCATCTCAACCGTTATCTCCACGTTGGAAGAGAAGGACGCGATCTTCGATGTTTTTTCCAGGATGTCCGCAAGGTAACATGCTGGTACTCTGCTTGGAGTACCTCCACCGAAATAAACACTCACAATGCTCTTTCCTTCAAACATGTGTTTCCGTAGTTTCAGTTCTTCATGCACGGCTTCGAAATAAGGTGAAAAGTCAGCGCTGACAATGGAAGGGAAATCACAGTATATACACTTTCTGCTGCAGAAAGGTACATGCACGTACAGGGATACCTCATTTTGCGAGGTCGATGTACAGTAGCACACCATTTCCATGCATCCTCAAAAAGACCCTGGCATCTCTTCTATCTTCCAGCACCAGTACAGGATAGAATTCCTGCGTCTCCAGAGAGAAGGCCAGCATCACGCTGAATCGAATTTTTTCGAAGTGATCGAATTCAACGAAAAGAGAAGGACCTTCCATGTAACCGGCTCCGAAGAAGAAACCGTACTCACCCAATCTGTCCTCTTCAGCGAGCCTGTAAGCAACGTAAAGTCCTTCAGAAAAGAAACGGGTTCTCAGGACATGACCGTAGTAATTGAAATAGGTCATGGTATCGAAGTACGTATGACCCGACATGGTGATGTTCAAACCTTTGTACCCGAAGGAAATCCTGCCAAACGGCATTCTCAAGATGGTATCATTCAACAACAACGGATCACCTTCAGATACAAAGAACACCAGCTTTTGCTCGCCAGATGCAGGTGTGAAGAATTTCTGTTTCAATCCAAAAAGAAGCCAGATGTTCTCGTTTACCAGGTCCACACCCCCGCCTGCGATGATCTCCACATGCGAGAGTTTGACCTTCACCTTCTTTTTGAAAGGACCCAGTTTCAGCGTGGTTTCTTTGAAAACATCGTATTCTCTTTCCCATCCGTAACCCAGCTTGATGGAGTCACCAGAAAAAGAAAAGAGTAACGGTGAAAATGTGTAAATCCTCAAACCGTCAGGGTTCAGTATTATCGAAAAAGAGGAAGAAAACAGGATATTCCACACCACCACGAATATAAAGAAAAGCAAAAATTTATGCCTCATCCAACAACCTCCTGACCACTTCGTTAACCAGTTGGGGATTGGCTTTTCCTTTCGTTTCCCTCATGACATAGCCCACGAAAAATCCCACAACGCCGGTTTTACCCGCTTTGTACTTTGCAACCGTTTTGGGGTTCTCCTCAATCGCCTTTCTCACAAGATTTTCTATGAGGGTTTCATCGCTGGTTTGTTCCAATCCTCTTTCTTTTACAAGTTCCTCGGGATTCAGGTTTTTTGCGAACATTTCAGGAAAGATGTCTTTCGCGATCTTTGTGGATATCTTTCTGGAATCCAGCAGCTTCAACATCCTAACCAGGTTTTCGGGAGCTAGTGGTATACCTTCTTCCTCTTTCAACTCGCGCAGCACCTCGTTGATGATCCAGTTGGCCACGGTCTGCGGTTTACCGTACAGTTTAACACATTCTTCGAAATATTCAGCCACTTCCTTCCTTTCAGCTATTATGGAAGCATCGTAAGCGCGAAGCGAGTATTGCTCCTCATACCGTTTTTTTCTTTCATCGGGTAGTTCTGGAAGCATCTTTCTCAGATCTTCTATCTCCTCACGCGATAGAATGAGAGGAGGCAGGTCAGGTTCGGGGAAGTACCTGTAATCTGATTCTTCCTCTTTACCACGCATGGAAACTGTTGTTTTGGTGGCAAGATCCCAACCCCGGGTTTCCGTGCCCACATCCTCGCCCGCTTTGAGAGACTCAACTATCCTGCTGTACTCGTATTCCAGCGCCTTTTCCACGAATTTGAAGGAGTTTATGTTCTTAACTTCCACCCTGCTGCTGGATTTCCCGGTGGATTCATCAACCACCGAGATATTGGCATCGCACCTCAGAGCTCCTTTTTCCATATCACCTGAAGAAACTCCCAGATACCGCACGATGGATCTCAACTTCTCCATGAACCTTCGCGCTTCACTCGGAGTTGAAATGTCGGGTTCCGTGACAATCTCTATCAACGGTACACCACACCTGTTGAAATCCACCAGGCTGTAAGTGGACATGGTGATGGAATCACCTTGATGGAACATCTTGCCGGCATCCTCTTCCATGTGTATACGTCTTATCCTGACTTTTTTGGGAATACCCTCATCGTCCTCTATCACCAGATACCCGTTTTCCGCAAGGGGATGGAAATACTGGGTTATCTGATAACCCTTCGGAAGATCTGGATAGAAATAATTCTTCCTGTCGAAAGCAGAATATTCGTTTACCCTGCAATTCAACGCGAGCGCTGTCATCACCGCATATTCCACAGCACGCCTGTTCAAAACGGGGAGAGCACCCGGTTGAGCGGTGCAAACTGGACATATATTGGTGTTGGGTTCAGCCTGGAAGAAATTTGCAGAGCATGAGCAGAACATCTTCGATTCGGTCTGAAGCTGTACGTGAATTTCAAGACCTATGACGCATCTGTATCCCATATTCTCACCCCATTCGATATCATGTACTCCACCACCAGTCTCGACCAGTTTTCCATTTTTTGCAGGTGTTTCGTGAGTTCGTTTCTCTTTATCCACCAGTACAGGAAATTCTCCTTTTCTCTTATATCAGCCGATCTGACCATCACAGCATATACCAGTCCCACGTGTACACTGCTCACTTCCGAGGATCTATCGTTTATAATCCCCAGATATCTCTCCTTCACAACCTCCACATGCAACTCTTCATGAAGTTCTCTTTCCTTTCCATTGAAGTACGCATCGAGAGGAGTAACTCCATCGAGAGAGTTCACATGACCTCCTATACCAACGGAGTACTTGTTGTGCAGACGCTTTTCACCCTGCTTCTCTGTGCGCTGCAGGAGAAGCAATTCGTCACCTTTGAGAATCACCATGTAAGGTATCACCTGACGGAAAGATGGATCGTATTCCGCTTCATCGCGTGGCATGAACATTCCATGCTCCTTTATTATCCCGCGTATAAGGGTTTCATCCACCTGAAGGAATCCTTCTTCATCGCCCAGGAGCTCTCTGAGCTTTTCGTCCGGTATCACCAGAACCCTTTCTTCCACGACTTCATCCCACCGTACATTTCGACCAGTTACAACTCATACACATGACACAACCTTCCTGATTGATCAACGTGTTCTTACTCAGACAGACCGGGCAATACGTGTTGCCCTCTGAATCGACGTAATATCCATCGTACCATTTTAGATCGTTTGCACGCACGAATTTCTCTATCTCTTCTTCGGATTTCCTCGTACCGTCTATCCTTATAACTTCGTGCTCCACCTCTTCCTGTGGACCCCACAGCTTGACGAAGTCGTCCACCGCTCTCTTTATCTCCTCGGCTATTCCTTTGGCGTAATCTCCACGCACTTTTCTCAGCTGTTCCAGTATCTCTTCCAGCGAAACTCCCGCTCTGAGCGCTATGGACGAAAGCCTGCCTATTATCTCGGATGCCTCGCTGCCATTGGAGACGAAGATCTCTATGGCTTCACCGTTATCGTCGAAACTGACGGTTATGTAGGTGGTACCGTCCTCACGCTTGAACTTCCTGGTGACGCTTCTCAAGCTTTCCTTACGCGGTCGGGCACGCAGCTTGTGCTTCTCGTCCAGCACGAAAAATTGCACCTTGGGAGCATCCTTTGTCTTGAGTTTCGCGCTCGTTAACACCTGCGTTTGCAAACTTCCATCCCTGTAGATCGTCAATCCCCTGATGTTCAACTTCATGGCTTCCAGATATATGTTGAGCACATCATCAACTGTGGCGGAATTCGGCATGTTTATGGTCTTACTTATGTTGTTGTCCACATAGCGCTGAAAGGCATCTTGCATGAGAAGATGGTCCATGGGTTCTATATCGTGACTTACAACGAATACGCGCTTTATTTCATCGGGGATGCCCTCCACCTTCTGGATGGATCCCTCTTCCATTATCTTCTTCTTTATGCCATCGGTGAGTTCATCTCCCAGACGCTGCATCAAAACCCTGTTGATGTACGTCAGAGGTTCACGAGTACCGTCGGGTCTGTTAACGTACCTGGTATATGCGAGCAAGAAGTTGGGCTCAAGTCCGCTGGAAGTGTCGGCTATATTCGATATGGAACCCGTTGGGGCTATGGTTAAAAGAGCCACGTTGCGCTTTTTGCCAAGCGTTCTTTTAAACATCTCGTGCAGGTCATCGTCGTACCTGGATATACCCATGACGAATGGTCGGAACTCCGGATCGTTCCATCTACTCAGATGAAACAGTGGAAAGTTGCCCTTTTCCTCTGCGAGTTTTGCGGATGCTTCGTAAGCGTTCAGAGCTATACGCGCCATGAGGTCGGCAGCGAAAATACGGGCTTCCTGGCTATTGTACGGAATGTTCAACATGTAAAGAGTATCGGCGAAACCCATTATACCGAGTCCAAGCCTCCGGGATTCGCGCACGCTCTTTGTTATCTTCTCCAGCGGGAAGACATTCACCTCTATAACGTCATCCAGGAAACGCACGGCGTTCCTCACGGTGGTATCGAGCGCATCATAATCCAGCTCTCCCGTTTGAGGATCCACGAATTTTGCCACGTCTATGGAACCCAGGTTGCACGCTTCATAATCCGAGAGGCCTATCTCCCCGCAGGGGTTGGTGGATGATATGCACTTGGATGGATACAGAGCATAATACTTGTTCATCTCGCCGAGAAAGGCGAGGCCGGGATCTCCGCTTTTCCAGGCACTTTCTGCTATCTTCTCGAAGAGTTCCCTGACCTTGACCTTCCTCTTTATCTCACTGCGTGGATGACTCAATTCCAGCTCGCCGTCCTTCTCGTACAACTCCAGTATCTTTTTCCTGTCCCATACTCCAACCGAAATGTTGAAATACTTCAGAATAGCGTTACCATCGTTGTCCCTCTTGGCTATTATGAACTCTTCTATATCGGGGTGGGTTATATCCAGTATTCCCATCAGGGCCCCACGACGTTTATATCCCTGTTCCACCACGTTTATGGCAGTGTTGAACACATGCATGAAACTGACTGGTCCACTGGCTTTACCGCTCGTGCCCGCCACGTTGCTACCCTTGGGTCTGAGTTCCGAGAAATTGCTTCCTATTCCTCCACCTGCTTTGGTGATCAGAGCGTACTCCTTCACCGCTTCGAAGATGCCGTCGATGCTGTCATCCACCGGTACCACGAAACAGGCACTCAGCATATGAAGGTGATTACGCGATGCGAAGATCTTCTCATAATCCTCCAGTGACATGTCGTCTATGTCCTTCAGCAGGAGCTCATAATCCACACCCAACCCTGCGTTGAAAAGCGTGGGACTGTTGGGCAAAAAAATGCGAGCTTTCAACATCTCATAGAATGTGTGTTCCACACCTTTCAGGAAATTGAGTTTCTCCTCACGAGACGCTCCTTCAAGTGCAGGATTGGTCAACTCACCCGTTGCCACAACTCTTGCCACACGTTTGCAGATATCTTTCCAGGAGGTTTCTATGAACTTATCTTCCTTATCACGCCAGTAATACCTGTGCTTCAAAATCCTTTCAGCATTTTCAGAAGGTTCCACTCTCATCCATCTACTCACGACATCGGTATATCCCATAGCCCATCACCCCACTATCAGATGCCTTTGTATCTCCAGTTCGTAGTCGACTATCTCCGAGGGTTCGAAAAATATTCCCATCTCCCTCTCCGCAGACTCGTGGGAATCAGAAGCATGTATCAGGTTTTTCGTCACGCTGGCCCCATAATCACCACGTATACTTCCCGGGGCTGCTTCCAGAGGATCGGTGGCTCCAACAACGTGTCTCACCATTTCAACAGCCTTCGGGCCCTCGAGTATCATCACCACCACGGGTTCGTCACTTATGAAATTCATGAGATTTTCAAAGAAACTCTTCCCCTTGTGTTCCCTGTAGAGCTCCTCGGCTTTCTCACGTGTCATCCTCATCATCTTCAGCGCCACGATTTTCAAACCTTTGTTCTCGAATCTGTGGATGATTTCACCGATCAATCCTCTGTAGATCGCATCCGGTTTGAGATATACAAATGTGCGTTCCACCTCTATCACTCCCTGGAGTATTGTTGGACTCTTCAATTTTATCCCCAAAACTTTAAGCGCATTTATCACATATTTTGGAAATTCTCTATGCTTTGCATGGCCGTACATTGAAGCACACTTGCGGAAACTAAGGCAGAAAAGCATGCCAGTTAAAATATATGAAAAGCAGATGCTATAATTATACAACATACACTCTTAAGGGAGGGATTACTGTCATGCGAACCGTTGGAGGTAAGGTAATTCTCATGATGCTCATAGCCGTGCTGGGAATATCCATCCCTGTGCTGTTCATGTCCAACCACTTTCTTTACAGCGCACTTATGGAAGAAAAAAAGGCCAAAACGCGGGATCTTGTGGATGCGGCGTACAGCTTGTTGGAAGCGGCTTATCAGAAAGAGGTGAAAGGTGAGCTGACACGTGAGGAAGCTCAAAAGCTTGCCATAGACAGGATAAGTGCCATGCACTATGAGGATAACAACTATTTTTGGATAAACGATCTTCAGTGTTTTATGATCTACCATCCAAGCCCAAAGTTGCACCAGAAAGATACGAGCGGTCTCGAAGATCCTTTTGGGAAGAAAATCGTTGTGTCGTTTGTAGAAGTTTGTAAGGAAAAAGGAGCCGGATTCTCAGACTACTGGTGGCCAAAATTAGGAAGCGATAAGCCCGAGCCCAAGCTCACCTATGTAAAACTCTTTGAACCATGGGGATGGATAGTGGGAACGGGAATATATGTTGATGATGTGAAGGCGAAAGCCCGCGCCATGTTCTTCAGGTTCACAGCGATCGTTGTTATAATACTGGTCATCATGATAGCCATCGCCGTGTTCTTTGGCAGGAGTATAAGTGGAAGAACGAAGAAACTCCTGGAAGTGGTGACAGCGTTCGCAGAAGGTGATTTTACAAGACAAGTGAACGTTAAGGGTAAAGATGAGATAACACGGATAGCCAATGAGCTGGATAGGTCCATGAAGAATGTGAGAGAAATTCTCCAATCCTTACTCGATTCATCTGCAAAGATAGATCGTGCCGCTTCGAACCTGGCCACCATTTCCGAGGAAAACAGTGCCACGGGTGAGGAACTCTCCTCACAGGCCGAAAGCCTGAATACCAACATACAAAATGTATCGGCTGCCATTCAGGAAGCCACATCAGGTATAGAGGAAATAACCGCCAGTGCACAAAACGTTGCCAAAGCTGCACAGGAGCTATCAGAACGAGCTGAAAGTGTTTCCAGCTCGGCCAGAGAAGGAGAGGCATCCCTCAGGAAGATAGGAGAAGTGGTTAATGAAACGGCCAGACAGGTGAAGGAAACAGCCGACAGAGTTGCAAGATTGGCTGAAGAAGCGAGAAACATTGGAGAAATCGTGGATACCATAAGTTCCATCGCGGAACAGACCAATTTGCTCGCTCTCAACGCTGCCATAGAAGCAGCACGTGCTGGTGAAGCTGGAAGAGGTTTCGCCGTTGTCGCCGATGAAATCAGAAAACTCGCCGAGGAGAGTCAGAACTCCACGCAGAAAATAGGTGAAATTCTCAAGAGAATACAGGAAGGCGCGGGTGCGGCCAACGAAATGGCCAAGAAAACTGTGGATATGGTTGGAACGGTCAGTCAGCAGACAGAGGAAGTTCAGGAAAGAATCACCAAGATTCTCAATGAAGTTATAGGAATAAGCTCGATGATAGAGAATGTTGCAGCCAGTGCACAGGAACAGAGTGCCGCTACCCAAGAAATATCGAGCAGTATGGATAATGCCTCGCGGTCAGTTGCGGACATAGCAGCACAGGTTGAGGAGATGTCGAAAGCCGTTGCGCAGCAATCCGATGCGGCTCAGCAGGTGAGTGAAGCCAGCAACAAACTCGCTTTGACGGCAGAAAATCTTTTGAAAGAGGTTAAGAGATTCAGGATATGAACCATCATGTGCATCACAAGTTGCCTTAGGAATACTTTCGTGATAGAATAAGACCGAGGCGGAGAGGTGGCCGAGCGGCCGAAGGCGCTTGCCTGCTAAGCAAGTGTGGGATTTATTCCCACCGAGGGTTCGAATCCCTCCCTCTCCGCCATTATGTGCCCGTAGCTCAGCTGGATAGAGCGCCAGACTGCGGATCTGGAGGTCGGGAGTTCAAATCTCCCCGGGCACGCCAGAAGGGAGCCTTTCGGGCTCCTTTTTATAGAAGCTATTTTTTCTCCTTCATGGTGAACAATCGCGCTGCCACCATATATTCCTGCGAAGCTTCGTTGTACATCCCAAGATTCTCGTACATTTTTCCCAACCGCACATGAAGATTCGGATTCGTGGGATATTTTGCCACCAGGTTTTTCAAGGTGTGAAGCGCTCCTCTTTTGAAACCGAAGATTCTGAAAAGGTGATATCTGAAGTGAGAACTCAGGAAGAGCAGAAGGAAGATAGTTGGAAGCAGGGTGAATATGGGAAAATTCACGCTTCTGTTTTTCGGTTTCACGGTGCTCATCATCCCAGTATCCAGCTTCTGAAAGAATTCTGCTATTTCATAGTATTTCTTCCTCAGCACAGGATCTTTCAGATTTATGATGGAAGGCAGGTTCATCTTCCAGCTCTTCGCATTGCTTTCCGGTATTCTCCTGATTACGGCATCCAGCAGGTTCATCATGGAAAAACGCAGCATGGATTTTTTTGTCTTCAGGCTCGAATACTCTTTCAGCAGTTCCGGAAGTGATTGTACAACATTTCTAAATTCTTCATCTGTACCCAAGAGCACCTTCTGCATGGATCTGTTCAACTTGTTTTTGAAATTCATGTATGCGTTGATGGAAGTTACCACCATTCCCCTGCCCTTCAAAGCTCTGGAAAGAATGGAAATCTTGGGATAATCACTCTCGGATATGTTAGATAAAGACGCCTCGAACATACGCCAGAATTCGCCAAACCATTCCTCGCCGAAGTACCTTTCGATGAATCTGGCAAACAACTCGTCGAAAACGTTGGGGTTGTTAAGCGCGTTGTTCACACACCAGTTCAGAAAGTAAGTGTATTTTTCCAGCGTTCTTCTGGAAAAAGGAAGATCGCTTATCAGTGATAAATACCGTATTCTCGCCACTTTCGCTATGCTTGGCTGCACCAGAGCATCATCCACCAGCATGGGAATCTGCGGGAAAAGCATGTACAAGAGCTTGCCACCCGATATTTCGCCATTGTAGCTGGCAAGCTCCATGATGAAATCCTCGAAACTTTCCGCGAAAACAGGTGATGCCAGCTCCGCGGGCAGGATCTTTTTCAACTCTCTTTTGGCATATACGAGTTTCCCTATCTGAGGTATACGTGTATCGTCGGGATTGGATACAATATACTCCACCAGAGCATCCACGGCTTTGTTCAAAGTTTCCGGCATCTTCGACAGGCCGTGTATCTCCTGGAGATTCAAGGAAAATGAGAGGATCGCGAAGAACACAAAACAGAGTATTGAAGCAATCGTTTTCAACATCATGACACGTTTTCACGTTCCCCTTCACATTTTTTCGAAGCGAGGATTCACGAACTCCGTCCAGTAATCCCTGACCACTATCGCCATGGGAACGGCTATGAAAGCTCCGGGGATACCGAACAATTCCGTCACTATTATTATGGCGATGATCATTGCGATGGGGCCCAGCTGTGAGTATCCCTGCATCAGCCTCAAAAACACTATGAAGGCGGTTGCATGTACAACGGTTGTTACAACCACAAACCATATCAGGATCTTCACGCCCATCGGGAGTATCACGATGATCATGGGGATGAGCTCCAGGAAAACACCCACTATCGGGATGTAGTTGGTAAGAAAAGCCCACGCACCGAGTGTGAGATAGTATTTTACACCTATGAGCTTCAGAAAAGCTCCCATCGACAGACCGGTAAGCGCAGCGGTAAGGGTCACGGCAACCACGTATCTCTGCAGGTGCCCATACATTCTCCTCATGAATTCATGGGCTATGCTACGCGTGCTTGCAGGGAAGAAATAGTCGATGTTTCTGCGCAGACCATCGAAGTACACCACGCCGTAAACACTGAGAAGAACCACGAAAAAGATGAATCCTATGCCACTGGGTACCCCGGTGGTTATGGTGGTGATCAGACCACTCAAAAACTCTGAAAGTTTCGGTTCGACGAGTTTTCCAATACGTCCTATCAACTCCTCAACTTGTGGATAATCCTTGAAAATCTTCGCGCTTTTCCACATCTCCTTCTCGAAAAAGGTGTTTATGAAATTTATGAGGGTATTGGTCTCCTTGAGCATGGGAGGTATGAGCGCCACCACTATCCACACCACGAAAACGTAAAACACCACCAAAGCCAACCCGGAGCTCAAAGCTTTCTTCTTCAGATATTTCCTTATGATGTTAGCTATGGGTTCAACCAGGAATATTATGGCCAGAGCAGCGATGAGCATGGCAAAGATCTTCGGGAATATCCACCCCATCAAGAAGAAGGTAAGCAAATATATCAGTATGAACAGAGCGACCTTGGATTTTGGATCCATACCCTTGAGAATCATACGTGTATCTCCCTCGCCTTTCCCATTTTCTCGAATTCTTTCCTTATCCTGTCCATGTCATTCGTCAAACCCATGAGTACCATGAGCTTTATGCGCGCTTTCTGCCCCGACACTTCCTGACCGAATATCACTCCTCTGGAACGCAAGTCAGCACCTCCACCTTTATAGGCATAAACGTTCAAAACTCGCCCCTTGAAACACCGTGATACGAGCACCACAGGCATGGACCACTCAACCACCAACTCTTCCAGAACATCCGCCAGTTTTGGTGGGACGTTGCCCCGCCCAAAACCCTCCACCACCAATCCCTTGTATCCCATTCTCGGCAATTCGAGAAGCACACGACCGTCGTCACCAGTGAAAGTTTTGTGCAGGTACACCATCTCCTCTATGCGATCCACCCTGTAAACGCTTCTGGTGAGAGATCGACGAAAGAAGATCACCGCATCTTCGTCCACTATACCTAGATTACCATATCCTGGTGAGTCGAAAGTAGCAACGTTACTCGTGTACGTCTTGGTGACCTCCCGTGCGGCGTGTATTTCATCGTTCAAACATACCAATACACCGTGTCCCCGGGCTTCGTCGGATGCGGCTACTCTCACAGCGGAAAGCACATTCCTGGGACCATCGGTTCCCAGTTCATTTATGTTTCTCATACTCGCTGTCATGACAACAGGTTTTTCCGAATCCACGGTGAGGTCCAGAAAATATGCCGTTTCTTCCAGTGTGTCCGTCCCGTGGGTCACAACCACTCCCTTCACATCTTCTCTCCTGAGAATCTCATTCACTCTCTTCGAGAGCTTCAACATTCTGCTGGGAGTCATGTGAGGACTCGGTATGTTGGAAAAATCGATCAGCTCCACTTCCGCTATCTCCTGCAACCCTTCGATAGCTGTTATCAAGCGATTCCCGCCTTCCAGCGGTACAACTCCTCCACCCGGTGACTTGACCATGGCTATCGTGCCACCGGTGGTAACTATGACAACCTTCCCCCTCATCTTTCCCCCACCCCTTATCATTCGATGGAGAAACGTTGAACTCTTTCCACGATAGATTCTACACCTTCATGGAAAAGGGCTCGATCATCTGGTATATGGAAGGCATAATGATAGATCATCGAGCTCCACACGAACCCAGGATGCTTCCTCTGAAAAAGAGAGAAGGTGATCATCCAGCGGTATCAGGCTGTAACCTGGTCTGTCATAGTTTTTACGTATCCTATAGAGTCGCCACATGCCACCTGCACTTCTGCGTACGTATTTAAGGTAGCCTACTTCCGTGTTGAAGAAAAGAGTATTCTCGGATAGAACTTCACACCGGGAAACTTCC
>JAGGZV010000092.1 GCA_021161835.1 Thermotogae bacterium
ACTCCAGATTCAACAGGAAAGATCCTTCGAGGATCTTAAAGGGTATCCTCAAGCCAAGATTGTAGGCATAGATAGTTGGACTATCGAAGGATTCTGAGGGTGGAATGATTATATCGTCCAGTGCGAGCTCGCCGTAGATGTTCAAACCGCTGAACGGCGTCCAAGAAAAGTCCAGAACCCCCATGGTGTTGGTGTTACTTTCGAAGTTGTTGTGGTATATAACGAAAGGACTGATGAGATGAAGATCGGGTACCCTGCCACCTATCATGGTGAGTTCTCCTATTCCCCATCTGAAGTTTTTAGATATGTAAACATCGAGTCTGTGTCCAACCAGCGTCTTCAATCTGGGGGTGTTAGAACCTGTGACCTTTTCTTGCTCCTCCCACTCGCTCTTTGTGTGTATGGGATTAATGGAAATGTAGTGAAAAGTGTATTTCAGATCACCTGCGTTCAGATGATACGTGAGATTATCGTAGTATGGACTCGTATCCGATAGAGCAACAGGATAAAGCGCTTCACCCCATCTCAATTTGCACCTTCCAATAACGATATACTGCTGACCCAATTGAAACACTCCATATGCATTGTAAGGAAAGTTCAGGTCGACAGAAATGTGAGGATATTGATCCGTTATCGGCAGGTTGGATTCATCCCTCAAATTGAAGAGAAGGTATTCCCTTTTCAATGGATAGTCCACATGAAATCTGAAAGATCCGGCCAGAAAATCGAAGCTCATCGTCATGAAAGGAGGTGTCTTCTCGTACGTGTAGAAATTTTCGTATGCGTTCAGGGGTTTGGTATATCTATCCCGCGGTATCTTCTCCTGTACAATGCTTCCTATGTACAACGCAGGGGTTATCCTGAAACTGAATCCCTCATCAGCGAACTCTCCTGGTATCGGCAAAACGGCGGTATCCGGAATACCACCTCCGATTATCGTTCTGTACAACCCTTCAACATCGTACGAAAATTTCAACGGCTCTTCCACGGTGCCGAATCCGGTAAACGATGTACAGAAAATCACCATTATTAATAAGACGCGCACCCATACCATCATCTTTCCACCGGTTAACAAGAAGGGGCAGGCTTCATGGGCCCGCACCATGCTTGATTGCTCCCATCACCATCCCGCTATGCTTTTGGTGGTCGCAATTATGGAAAGAATGTCCTTTATTATAGGTATAGCTTCTGTAACGGATATGAGAGGATTTCTGGGAACATATATCACATCACCCGGGGTGAGCTTTGGATTCAGTCCCACACCTTTTCCTTCCACCACCCCTGCCAGATCGCAGACGACCACCTCTCCTTCGAGTCCTCCTTTGAAGAGGAAGACTTTACTGTAGACCGCATCCTGCGAAAATCCTCCTGCTTTCATTACGGCATCGAATACCGTGGAGTACATGTCTATTCGTACGATCCCTGGATTTCTGACCTCTCCTAGTACGTACACTTTGTTCACATCGATTGCCGGCACATAAACCACATCGCCTGGCAAAATCGCGGTTCCTTCCATAGTGGCAAGGTCGGAAGCATCGATCTCCAGATCTCTGCCGTTTCTCCTCAATATGATCCTGGTTCTGGAGGCCCAATCTCTCAACCCTCCAGCCATGGCGAGTGCCTTGAGAAGGTTGACTTCTCCCTTGAGTCTGTACGCTCCCGGAGATCTCACCTCTCCAAGCACATACACGAACTTTTCCGTTTCTTCGCCAACAAATACCACAGCTCCCGTTTCCAGCTCGGGTCCACCACCTGTTACAACATTCTCATATTTGACAACCGTAGCTTCCCCATCGGGATACACTATGGATATTTCATCGGAAGCAGCTTCCATCAAGCCTCCTATCTTGCCCAAAAGCGTTCTCACATCGAACTTTTCTTCTTCTCTGAAGATCACCTTCCCGTTCCTCACACCTTCACCAAAGGCGAAAACATATCTCAACGGTTTCCATGTAACATTTATGTAATCGCCATCCTGCAGGATGAAATCCACATCACCGCTGACAACTTCTTTCACATCGAAAATTCTCTTTTTCCCGTTTCTTATCAGAACTATATTCTTTGCCATTACTTCGTTTTCTTCCCTTACCCCTCCTATCCTCGTGATGGCTTTTCTGAGGGTCGGTTCTTCATCCGGCTGGAATACCACCAATCCCGGCCTGTAGACGAATCCCCCAACGTACACCCTCACCTCTTCGTTCAGATCCACCTCTATCACATCACCGTCTTCCAGCTCCAGAGGTTTCACATCCTTCAGCTGGATCACGTCTCCATTCCTTCTGATGATCTTCAAACTCTTCAGGTAGTCCATTCTCACCTTTCCAAGTTTCGCCATTGCACGATCCAGAGTGGGTGATTCTTCTGGAGAAAAGAGGATGCTTCCCGTTACATCACCCGTGAAGTAAACTACTGTTTCTTTTTTCATCCTGACAACCAATGTGTCTCCATTCTTCAAACTTCTTGAGCTGGTGAGTACCTTCGAAGGATCGAGAAGCTCTTCCTGCCCGTCCCTTATCAACTTGACCTCTTTCAGAAGAGCGGTATCCTTCACGCCATATTTCTTCATCGCGGTTGAAACGGTAAAGGTTTCATCGGGTTCGAAGGACATCCTCCCGTTCCTTGCCAGATTGTCTCCAACAACATAGATAAACCTGTCTTCCTTCTTCTCAACGAAGATCATATCTCCTTTACCTATCTGTACATCTTTTCCGTTTCTGAGCACTTCGTCGGGGTTCAGCTTCAGGGTTTCACCATCCATTCTAACAATGGTTATGCTCTTCACCATCGGAATCTGAAATTCGGGAACACCACCGGCCTTTGCCAATGCCTTCCTCAACGTCATCTTCTCATCGGGCAGGAAAGAAACATAACCGGGTTTCATTACGAGACCAACAACGTAAGCGTACATATCTTCGTAAGGCTCAACGTAAATGATACTTCCACTTTCAAGCTCCAGCGTACTGCTCAAAACTTCCCCGGTCGTGAATCTTCCTATTTCCTTTCCCTCTTTTCCAAGCACCCTTATTTCTCTGACTTTTTCTTCAGCTGTGAAACCGCCGGCTTTGGCCACAACGTTTCCAAGGGTCATTTTCTCGTCCGGTGCGAAGATGAGATATCCCGGTCTGTTCACCAATCCGTACACGTACACGTATCTTTCTTCATAGGGTTCAACACGCACAAGACAACCCTGTTTCAAAACTATGTCGTGTTTCATGGCATCCTCTACACTGTATTCTTCCTCTTTTCCTTCGATCGTTACCACAATTTTTTCAACGTTTCTTTCCTCAAGGAATCCACCGGCTTTGGTTATCAAATTTCCCAGAGTGAAATTCTCCTTTCTACCGAAAGTGTACAATCCGGGTCTTTTAACGTATCCTGTTACATAAGCCATCCTAGGCGTATACTCCCTGACCTGTATTACATCCCCCGGTAAAACTTCAAAACTTATTTCACCCATCAGCACCTTCTCAGGATCTAGAGTCGCCGCCACTTCCTTGTTTCTCATAATAACGATACTTTCCACTTCGTCTATATCCATTGCCAGTCCACCTGCTTCAGCGAGAATTTCCTTCAGATCAACTGACTCTTTCGGCGAAACCAGAAAAACTCCCGGCTTCCTCACAGCTCCGAGAACGTGCACCTCACAATTGATATAAGCTCTCACATCAACTATGTCTCCCGTTTCCAATCCAATGTCCATCTCTGCTTCCATCAATTTTTCAGGTTCATAGGAACCAACCACTGTTCCAGAACGTGTTACCACTATCTTCTCGATGTATTTCAATTCCCTAGTTATTCCCCCCGCCCTGGCAATCAAACCCTTCAGGGTCATTTCTTCTTCGTCCAGAAACGTGTATACACCTGGATTTCTCACTGTGCCAAAGATGTACGCAAATCTCTCTTCACGCTCTGGAACGTATACCGTATCTCCCTTTTTCAATTCGAATGGTTTTTCGAAAATCTTGTCCACCTGTAACTCCAGACTTTTTTTCTCCCCGAGGATCTCCAGCTTTTTACCTGCTGTGGCTTTCAAACCACCCGCACGAGAAATAATATCCAGAAGGGTCATCCCTTCCTGATATTCGTAAATTCCAGGTTTTTGAACGGCCCCCAATATCTTTACGTAATCTTCTGGACCCTTTCTTGGTAGCAGGATTTGATCTCCCTCTTCAAGCACGAGATCATTCGATGGAGGAACACCTTTCATCAATCTGGAAAGATCTACTTCAAATACCTTATCCCCTCTAATGACCTTTATCTTCGAAAAATCCACTTCATCCATCAGACTCCCCGCAGTGGTCCCGATCATGGATATGAAGCGCGATAAAGTAACTTCTTTCATTCCAAGATCCACCACGCTGTTTATCACACCTGTCACATAAACACGCCTTGGAGCCATTTTAACCAACGAAACCACTACCTGGAAATTCTTCAAACTCTCTGGCAATTTCCTTGAGATGTACTCCTGAATCTGCTCTATGCTCATCCCCACAACCTTGAAGCGTCCTATGTATGGAAAGCTGATACATCCATCCACATCTACAACCCTTTCACCGGAAATCTCCGGATACCCTATAACATCTATTTCCAGTACATCACCCTGTCTCACGTTGTACGGAAATACGATGATTACAAGACTCAATACCAGGATTAGAAACACCTTTTTTGCCACATGGTTCCCTCCTTTTTCCATTGTTTTTACTCACCAGCTATTACCCTTATAAAATATTCCGCGTGTGGTACATAAAGGCTATTTGAAAAGATATCCACGAATTTCTTGAATTCGTTCTGAGCTTTCGACCAATCTCCCATTTCGTAATAGCAAAGCGCTCGATAGTAATAAGCGTCATCTGCAAAATAGAGATCTTTCAAGTTGTTTCTTTCAATATTTTCTATCACATTATCCAGTATGGCTATCGCTGTTGGAAAATCTCCCAATCTGTAATACTGATGTGCAACTATCCATAGTATTCTAAGTATATTCACATTTTTCAGATGTGTGAAGCTAAACAGAGGAGTTTTTGTTTTTATAACATTTACCCCGCTTTCAAGGGTTTCGAGTTTCATCCTGAGTTCTTCCACCCTGCTTCCAATCTCTTCGAGTTTACCCGAAAATCGTTTGTTCATCTCTTCGGAAGATCTTTTTATCGAGTTGTAAACTTCGTTCACCGTTCCCGCTATGAAAGCTTGAAGATCAGCATTCTGCCCTTCCATCCGCTTCGAAAGTTCTTCAAGATTGAGTTCAAGGGAATCCACCATTTCTCCCAGACCACTTACCTTGGCACGCATTTCTTCGAACCCTTTTTCCATATTTGTTCCCAGACTACTTAAATCGGTTTTCAATATTTCCACCGCTCCTCTCAAATCTGCCACTTCGTTTCCAAGAGTTTCAATTTTCGTCGTTACCTTCGAGATCTCGGGACCAATATTCAATGTTGGAGACACGAAGAGGTTCACAATGCTGAATGCCAAAATAGCTATGAGAGCGATTATCACAAAAACATTCCACACTGCTTCAGTTGTCCTGATTCGCAACAAAGGATGGGATCTATCAATTTTTGCAAGCATCTTTTCAAGTTTTTTCGCTCTGTTTCTGTCTCCTTTTTCTCTGGCATTCAAAAGTTCAAGTGCCAGAAATTCCAGAACTTCTGGGTGTCTACTCCGTAAAACCTGGGCAGCCATCAAGCCCGTTGTGTAATTCCCTTTTCCGTAGTACTCCACCGTTTTCACGTAATCCTCGGTTGGGAAATCGCGCGATCTCTTCATGAGAATATCGTAAGGGTAATTTTTCTTCACATCCTCAGGTAATTTTTCGTAGATTTCCAGGGCAGTTTTCCAGTTTCCGGCTTTCATTTCGATTTCCAGTCGTAGATGGGGATAATCTTCCTCAACAACGCTTAAAAGCTCACGCGCAAGGCTTATATACCCCTCATTGATGAGCTCCCTTATGGTTTTTTCAAAATCCATGGTGGAGCCGCCTCCTTCCCACCTGGCAGATCGATTCAATTATACATTTTAATGTTTTAAAAACCAACTTATAATACACTGGTTCGGATTGTTCGAGAAGGTACGGTTCCTCCCTTCATGTCAGGGTTATGAGGGAACAACGTCCATTCCAGGAAAAGTTCGAATGTTTCAGTTATCTTATTGGTAGATCGTTCTGGTTCGAAAAATGTCTGATACTTCTTCGAACTTTCGAACCTGTATGATTCAAACGCTGCACACACAATATCTTCTGTTTCGAATCTTTATCGTGATGTTTTCGAAAAAGTCGAATGCAGTTGGAAAGTACTGTAAGAGAATTTGTGGGAGTTAGCAGTAAAAAATAAAATATCGGGAGGCTTTGAAGCCTCCCGAATGTTGTTACTTTATGAGTCCTCTTTCTTTCAAAAATTCATCTATTATTTCTTCAAGATTTGGACTTCCTATTTCCTGAAGCTCATATTTCACCCTGACAGCTGGTTTATTCAGGTGAGTGACCCTCCGCAGATCTATGGGAGTACCTATTATAACTGCATCTGCATCCGCTTTGTTTATCGTTTCTTCCAGTTCTTTTATTTGTTTTTCCCCGTATCCCATGGCTGGAAGTATCACGCTCAGATGTGAATATTTTCTGTAGGTATCGACGATGCTTCCCACCGCGTACGGCCTCGGATCTACCACCTCGCTGGCACCGAATTTTTTGGCTGCTATGTAGCCTGCTCCATACGCCATTTCCCCATGCGTGAGGGTAGGACCATCTTCCACCACCAGCACACGTTTACCCTTTATGACCCCAGGATCTTCCACGAATATGGGTGAAGCTGCATCCACAACCACGGCCTTTGGATTCCATTTTTCTATGTTCTTTCTCACCGTTTCGACACCTTCAGGATCGGCCGTTTCTTCTTTGTTGATCACGATTACATCAGCTGAAAGCATGTTAACCATTCCCGGATAGTAACTCACTTCGTGTCCCGGTCTATGAGGATCGGCAACGACGATCTTCAGATCACTGTCGTAGAAGGAAAAGTCGTTGTTTCCACCATCCCAGAGTATCACATCGGGATCTTCCTTTTCCACCTCTTCGAGTATGGCTCCATAATCCACCCCCGCATATATTACTGATCCTCTATCTATGTGTGGTTCGTACTCTTCTCGTTCTTCTATGGTACATTCGTATTTATCGAGATCTTCGTACGTGGCAAAACGTTGAACCTTCTGCTTCACCAGATCACCGTAAGGCATGGGATGGCGTATGGAAACCACTTTCATTCCCCTGGAGCGCAGGATATCCAGTACACGTCTCGTCGTTTGACTCTTTCCACATCCAGTTCTGACTGCACATACGCTTATAACAGGTTTCGAAGACTTTATGGTTGTGGATTTTGGACCCATGAGTTTGAAGTCTGCACCTGCTGCCAGTACAACGGCGGCACGTTCCATAACATACTGGTGTGGAAGGTCACTGTAGGCGAGCACCACTTCATCAACGTTGTATTTTTTGATGAGCTCGGGGAGTTTCTCTTCTGGCTCTATAGGTATGCCATCTGGATAAAGCCTTCCTGCCAATTCAGCCGGGTACTTTCTTCCCGCTATATCGGGAATCTGGGTGGCGGTGAAGGCAACCACTTCGTACTCTTCGTTATCACGGAAGAAAACGTTGAAATTGTGGAAATCCCTTCCAGCGGCACCCATTATGATGACCCTTCTCCTGCCCATCGAGACACCTCCCTGAAATTCATATGTTGTATTTTTATGCGGGATAAACCGGTATCTCGGAAACTTCCTGTAGTTCCTCGGCCAGCTCCTCGTCCACCCCGCTTCTGCCCTGATACTTTTCCTTCAAGAAGTTTCTCCCCACTTCGCCAAGGATCACATATATGAGGAGATCCTCATCGTTCTCGGCGAGTACTCCCACCTCTTTTTTTGCTTTATCCAGCACGGGTTCAAGAAGATCTGCGGGCCTGCATTCGATGGGTTTTTCATCCCCCAGTATCATCTTCACGAATTCCGGGTCCAGTGGAACGGGCGGCCTGCCATAAAGGCCTTTCACATAATTTTTCACTTCCTTTATAACCGTTACGTAGCGTCCTCCTTTGACCACGTTCATCACAGCCTGCACACCCACTATCTGACTGGTGGGTGTAACGAGGGGAGGATAACCGAGATCTTTTCTGACTCTTGGAACCTCTTCAAGAACCTCATCCAGTTTGTGTTCCATGTTCAGGGCTTTGAGCTGGGAAATCATGTTGGAGTACATACCACCCGGTATCTGTGCGAGCAGCACCTGAGGATTTATGTGTTTCATGGAAACATCATCTTTCAAGTGTTTCTCTCTCACCTTGGTGAAGTGTTCATCGAGCTGGGCGAGTACCTTCCTTTTGTGAGTATCTTCCATGACGCTGGTGTACGTGTAGAGGAACGTTTCCACGGGAGGTTGGGAGGTTCCACCGGAAAGAGGAGCGATAGCTGTATCGAGTATGTCCGCTCCGGCTTCTATGGCTGCTGTATACGCCATGGGAGCCAGTCCCGTTGTACAATGCGAGTGGACTTCAACAGGCAAATCGAACATCTTCTTGAGCTCACGTACCAGCTGATACGCCACCTTTGGTGTGAGCAGGCCGGCCATATCCTTTATACATATGGAATCCACACCAAGGTCAACCAGTCTTCTGGCGAATTCCAGATAGTACTCCACCGTGTGAACCGGACTCACCGTGTATGATATGGATCCCTGGACATGCACACCGCATCTTTTTGCAACTTCTATCGATTTCATTAGATTTCTTTCGTCGTTGAGCGCATCGAAAACCCTGATGATATCTATACCGTTTTTCGCCACAAGTTCCACGAACCTTTCAACGGCATCATCCGGAAAATTTCTGTATCCCACGAGATTCTGACCGCGCAGAAGCATCTGTAATTTCGTGTTTTTCACTTTCGAACGTATAGTTCGAAGTCTTTCCCATGGATCTTCATTCAGGAATCTGACACACACATCGAAGGTAGCTCCTCCCCACATTTCCAAAGCATTGTATCCCACTTCATCCAGAAGTTCCAGAGCGGGTTTCATCTCTTCGGTGCTCATTCGGGTGGCAAGAAGAGATTGATGAGCATCTCTCAGAGTTGTATCGGTGAAATTCTTGGTATCCAATTCTCTTCCCTCCTTTCCACGCGAATAGTTTAACACACATCACGTGGAACCGATAGAGAGAACATATGAAAATCTCACTCAGGAGATAGTTATGCAACATGCCGTAAACAAAACATTTGAACCATTCAGCCCTTTCACTCGAAGATGATCTATATCCACTTGCATGAAATATTTTGTTTTATACGCGAAAAAGTTTAATATATCGGCGGTTTTTGGTAATATATAAACCATTTGAATTGTAAGAAAAATAAAGTATTCTTTTCTAAAATATGGAGAAAAGAATAGTTGTATTTTTTGCGATTATTTATGATTACTGTATTGGTTTTGGTAAGCATGGAAACAACTGTACTAGCTAGACCGTTGATGTGTATGGGAGATGTATGTGGACCCTACATTGGCTACATAATCGTTTACGATGTTACATGTAACTCCGGTGCCTACATAGGTGTCTCGCGAGGCCTCGATGAAGTGTGTTCTAAAATGCAAAAAGTATCGCTGTAAAAGTTGGTTTATTGAGGGGACGATGTTTTAAAATTCTGGAAACAACTAGCGTTACTGCAATTACTGGCATGGTCGAAGTTCTCGTACAGGGAAAACAATAATTTTATTCGAGGAGGGATAAAAGTGAGAAAAAGATGGGTGGTGATTTTAAGCTCTATTTTGATCATTCTTGCGATTGTGCTTGGTTCATGTCAAAGCTACATCGATGAAGAAAATGCTGGTGTTACACAGGAAGGAATTCATGAAATGGAAAATGTTGATGTGATAGCGCAGGACATTGAGGAAATAAGTGATGAAGACGTGGTGAATTATTATGTGGAAAGATACTATGAAACGCTTGAGATTCAATGTATAAAAGAAGGTTTCGATATCTCGCAGGAAGATATCAAAAGTATGCTCAAAGAGAAAACGAGTGAGTATAGTAAATCCTTAAGAGAAAAATGGGATAAAACGCCTCAAAGTGTGAAGGAATATATGAGAAAGTTGGTGTTTTACGACAAGAAGATACGCAGTAATATAGGATTTGGAAAACGGAAGAAACTTTATTACAAAGGGGAAATTTCGGAAGCAGACTTGCTCAATAGATATAAGGAAGAAGCAGAGAAAGTAGGGCTTTTTGACTATATAAACAAACTGATGGCGCAGAGTAATGCTCTCTTGTCTTCTGAATCTGCAAACAAATCTGCAAGAATATCGATTAAGAATGCCAAAGTAGGTGCAACACTAGAAGGTCTTCATCATGATGAATTGAAACAATTGCGGAGAGGAGATGTGATGGTTTGTATTTCAACAAGTGACTCATCTGCGGGTTCATCTTTAGGAGATTCCACTTCTTATTCTTCAGGTGAGGGTATTGGTCATGCCGCAATATGGGTAATGAACGGAGACCCTGAAAAGTATAATCGTTATTCATGTGTAGCGATGTCTTCGTGGAACGATCCGTGGAATTTTTTCTTATGATAAGGCACCACATGAATTAAAATATGAAGTAGGTTATGATTTCAGGCAATTCTGGTCTGGTAGACTGGTTTCCAAGGATGCGGTTATATACGGAATGAATGTGAGGAAGTGGATTTCAACTGGTTGGTGGTCAGGTTACTGGAAGATCGTGTCGAATGCTGAAGCGAGCGCTGCGGCACAGTATGCTGAAAACCAGAGGAAAAAACCCTATCCTCCAGATATAAACATATTCGGGAAAAAAGTGCCGAATGTAGCATTCACAAAGTTAAATACCGACACATTCTACTGTTCGTCTTTGGTCTGGAGGAGCTGGTATGAGCAGGGAATAGACCTCGATCCGAAATGGTGGCCTTTAAATCAGTGGTTCGTAACACCATCGGATATTTATGGAGATGACAACACCGTCATGAAAATATCATATCTTGGAATTGAGTAAGGAGAAGATTCATCATGAAGAACATGTTGTTTGTAGTATTCATGACAATAATGATGGTTGCCGGTACACTCATGTTTCAAAGTTGTAGTAAACAACCTGAGATTCAGATGCCAGAATACACGCCAACCTATATCGTATTTGAATGGGAAAGCATTTGCAATACTTTCAGCATGGAAAAAGGATCCTTCGAAGGGGAGTTATTTGGTTTTATACGATCTTGAAAAACTTGAAGTAGCGAAAGTCATACCACTTCCTGGAGTAGTTGCATTTGTAGATACAGTATACTATTGGAATGGGAAATATGTATTTTTATCGTGGGCAACGAGCGAAGTAGGGATACTAGATGCTGAAACAGGAAAGATAAAGATGCTTTCTGTTGTACAACCTGGTTTGGGACTTGGGGTTACGAAAGCAGGATATTTCTATGTTGTGTCAAATGGATACGATCGGGAAAAAGGATGTGGGATAAGCATAATAAATGTAGAAGAAGAAAAGGTGGAAGGAGTGCACTGGCACAATGAAGGAGTTCTCTGGTTATTTGAACCTACAAACTACACACACTACACATATCCTGCAACAGATGCATATTACATGATGAAAGACATGGGTTGGAGTGAAAGTACAAAACTTTTGAGATTTGTTCCAGGAGAAACAGAACCAGAATTGGCATTTGATTTTGGGGTAGCTATATGTACAAGCAGAGGAATGCCATCGGAAGATGAAAGGTATTTCTACATGCCTGTGTACAAAGGATACATGACGTATGACAAACCTGAATGGGCGAGCAAGCCGAGGTTGGTAGTTGTGGATATGAAGGAAAAGAAAATGGAGCTGGTGGATATACCACTTGAAGAATTGTTTGAGGTTTCGTATCTGGATGATTATGGCACAGGCTGGTGTTCAGTGTGGAATGGGTATGTGTATATGACACCGTATTACACTTTTAAAGGGTTCGATGGGACAGCATTGATAAAATACGATCCCTCAACAGGGGAATTCACAAGAATAACACCGATAATGGAAGGAGGGATTTTTGGACTTTCAATAATAGGTGATAAAGCAGTGCTGCTAAGAGATGCATTTCCCGATGATGTAATAATAACGGTAGTGGATCTGAAAGAAGAAAAAGTTCTGGTGGAAGATGTTGATATAAGTCAGCATGACTGAAAAAATAATTGGGATATTTCAATGGTACCACCAATGAATTTGGAAGGTCTATCTCTTTTGTGACATCCTATAAGGCACATACTACGGCATTTCAGTTAAGAAAATTGAAAATCTTGTGAAAAAGGTAAAGATGATGAGAGGAGCCAAGTTTGTGATGGGAGTCCTGTTCATGTTCTTCGCTTTTTATATGTTGAATATCATCATTAGACTTTGAATTCAGTACGATTCACATTTAAACATGTAACCCTGCTGGTTATTCCTCAGGCAGCTTCCCGATCTGTATGGCCAACCTCCATTTCCTGGTTTTTAACCGGATATGGTGCAATTTCCAGACGTTTTGAATGCGATGAGATTCGAGATATGGAGGTGTAGTAGAATACAATTGTTCGGAGTGTGAACAATGGACGGAAAGGGGGATGGTGAATGCTTGATAGGAATCTGGTGATGGATGTGCTCGATGCAGTCTTGCATGAGGGAGGAGATTTTGCCGAGATATTCGTTGAGAGGAAAAAGAGTACATCCATTGTCATGACCAACGGTAAGGTGGAAGAAGCAACTTCCAAACTGGAGTTCGGCGTGGGAATACGGGGATTCAGAGAGGATGAACAGATCTATGCTTCTACCAACGATGTGTCGAGGGATGCACTCATATCCCTGGCCAGAGATGTGGGCAAAGCGTTGAAAGAGAAAAAAGATGTGACGGCCAAGGAACTGGAGAAAGTCACACCCGAAAACAGGCATTTGATCCGTTACAAACCCGATGAAGCCAGCAAAGATGAAAAGGTACGAATAATGCATCTTGCGCACGAGGGCGCTTCCTCTTTTCCCACCATAGTTCAGGTTGTCGTCAGATACTGGGACTACGTACAGAACGTGTTGATAGCGAACACCGAGGGAACCTATGTGGAGGATGAAAGGGTCAGAACGAGATTGATGGTTTCTGCTGTTGCAAGCAAAGATGGTGTGAGCGAGAGAGGGTACGACGGTCCAGGTGCTGGCATGGGTCTGGAGTTCTTTGAACTGGTGGATCCGAAAGAAGTAGGAAAAAAGGCCGGCAGGATGGCCCATAAGATGGTGAATGCCGAATTCGCACCGGCTGGAACAATGCCTGTGATAATAGCCAACGGATTTGGAGGGGTGATATTCCATGAAGCCTGTGGACACGCACTGGAGGCAACATCGGTGGCGAAAGGAGCTTCCGTTTTTGCCGGGAAGCTCGGACAGAAAATAGCCAGTGAGGTCGTCTCCGCTGTGGACGATGCCACCATACCGAACGCGTGGGGTTCTGCGAACGTGGACGATGAAGGAACACCAACTCAGCGTACGGTGCTTATAGAAAACGGTATACTGAAAGGTTATCTGGTGGATAAATTCAATTCCAGGAAAATGGGGGTTCCATCCACGGGAAGTGGAAGGAGGGAAAGTTACAGGTATCCACCCACATCCCGCATGAGCAACACCTTCATACTGCCTGGAGAGTACCACCCCGAGGAGATAATAGCCGCAACTGATTATGGTTTGTATGCCAAAACCATGGGAGGAGGTTCTGTGAATCCTGGAACAGGTGAATTCAACTTCGCCGTGATAGAAGGATACCTCATAGAGAAAGGAAGGATCACCAAACCTGTGAGAGGAGCGATTCTCATAGGCAAAGGCTGGGAGGTTATCCAGAAGATAGACATGGTTGGCAACGATCTGGCGCGTGGGCAGGGTATGTGTGGTTCCATTTCTGGTTCGATACCTGCCGATGTTGGACAACCCACCATAAGAGTTTCTGAATTGATAGTAGGGGGTAGAAACAGATGACTTTCGAAGAGTTCAAGGACAGGGTTTTCAGTGTAGCCAGGAAAAAGGGGTTTGATCACTGTCAGCTGCATCTCAATAATACCCACGAATTCGAGGTCATGGTGTGCGATGGCAAGGTGGACAGATACAAGGATGCCAGGCACTTGAAAATACACTTCAAGGGGTTGAAGGGAGACAAAGCGGGCTTTGCTGTAACGGAGATAATGGACGAGGATTCCGCTAACATGCTGGTGGAAGAAGCGTATGAGAACCTCAAGGTGGTGGAATCTCCCGACAAGGAATTTCTGCATGATGGAAGTGGAAAATATGAGGATCTGAAATTGTACACCGGCGATTTTGAAAGATTGACAGGTGCCGAAAAAATAGAACTGGCGAAGAAGATGGAGAAAGTAGCGAAAGGCTACGATGGCAGGATAGTGAAGGTGCCCATGAACGTGGTGGGTCATTTCGGTGTAACGGAAAGGATAGTGAACACCCTTGGACTCGACGTTTCTTTTTCGAATGAAGGAGGATACGCGTACTGTAGCCTTCTGGCTTCAGAAGGAGATAATCCCAAAGAAGGATTCAAGGCGGTTGTGGTGAAGAAACCGGAAGAGCTGGATGTCGAAGAGGTTGCACGTTTTGCTGCCGAGGAAGGTATAAAGAAGATAGGCGCTCGAAGTCTACCCAGTGGGAAATACACTCTTCTTATAAGAAGGAATGCCTTTGCCCAAATTCTTGGATGGTTCTCGGTGATGTTTTCAGCCGAACGTGTTCAAAAGAAATTGTCTCCACTTGCAGGAAAGCTCAACGAGAGGATAGGGGTCGAAAGGTTAACCATAATTGATGATCCCCATATGGAAAGGAGCTTTACCAGCAGGCCATTCGATACCGATGGTTATCCCACTTCCAGGAAAAGAGTGGTGGAGAAGGGAATACTGAAAACATTCTTACACAATCTGAAAACGGCTCATAAGGATGGAGTGACTTCCACAGGTAATGCAAGAGGATCGGGTGCGGGGTTCATGAACATTGTCGTTGAACCAGGTTCTCTTTCCTATGAGGAGCTGATAAAGTCTGTGGAAAGAGGTATTCTGATCATCGATGTAGCGGGCATACATGCAGGGTGTGATCCCATAAGCGGTAATTATTCCATAAGCGCCGAAGGTTTCATGGTGGAAAACGGTGAGATAACTTATCCCGTGGAGCAGATCACCATTTCCGGGAATATTCTGGATATGTTCAAGAACATAAGTTTGGTGGGAAACGATACAGATCTGGAACTCACTTTGAGCCCAAACACGCTGGCTTACCTGCCTTCAGTGGTGGTTGAAAGCGTTGATGTGGCTGGCAAGTGATCGCATGTGGTAGAATCCGTGTGGATGGTATGGCCATACCGTGTAACGGGAGAGATGGGCGTTGAAATATTGCTGGGTTTTTATACTGTTACTGTGTGGTACGCTCATGGGTTTGAATGTCCTTGAGTACGAGGTAAGAAAAGGGGATACAATCCTGAGCATATCCAGGCGTTTCGACATCTCCCCATCTGTTTTGATGGATTGGAATCCGCAACTTTTCAAAGAACCTTTTCTGAGAGTTGGTCAGCGCCTTAAGATTCCCGATGCCAATGTTATAAAGCATGTTGTGAAGCTCGGAGAGAATCTCTGGTACATAGCCCACATATATGGAGTCACACTGGACGACATATTCGAAGCCACGGGCTTGGTGGGTCCCATAATATGGCCGGGAGATGAGGTGTACATACCGTGGGAAAAGATCGGTTCCTTGTTGAATCATGAAGCATCCTTCTGCTGGCCTGTTTATGGTGTGGTGAGTTCAAAATATGGTTACAGAATTCACCCTATAACGAAGAAGCGAAGTTTTCATACTGGTATAGACATAGCTGCCGATGAGGGCACACCTGTATTCTCTGCCATAAATGGTGTGGTGACATTCGCCGGACCGAAGGACGGTTACGGCTACATGGTGGAAATATCTTCGGGGAGGCGCACCACCAGATATGCTCATTTGAGTGCTATTTGCGTTTACAAAGGTCAGCTGGTGCGCCAGGGTCAGATGATAGGTCGTGTTGGAAACAGTGGTTTGAGCACAGGACCTCATTTGCACTTTGAGGTCATGGTCATGGGACATCGCAAGGATCCCATGGCCGTTTTACCTCCACGTTCTTCCATGTTCGCTGGCACACCTGTTTCCTCACCCGGTCGAGGAGGCGGCGATTGAGTTGAGATGCAGGAAATGTGGAGAAAATGCTGTGATATACATTTCCCAGCACAACATTGCTTTGTGTGAGCAGCACTTCGATGATTTCTTCCTGGATAGGGTTAGAAAAGCCATAGGAAAGTACAGGCTTTTTCCGAAAAATGCTCATATCCTGGTTGCCGTATCCGGTGGAAAGGATAGTCTGGCCATATGGGATGTTTTAAACAGACTGGGTTACAGAGCCGACGGTCTTCACATAGATCTGGGCATAGGTGAATATTCAATGAAGTCCAGGGATATTACGGAATCTTTCGCTTCTGAAAAAGGCTACAGATTGATCGTTGTGGATGTGCGAGATTATCTTGAAGGTTTCACGGTTCCACTGGCCGCGAAAAAGCTGAGAAGGGCTACATGTTCACTTTGTGGTCTGGTGAAACGCTATATCATGAACAGGGTAGGGCTCGAAGAGGGATACGATGTACTCGTGACGGGTCACAACATGGATGATGAAGCTGCCACGCTGCTTGGTAACATCATAAACTGGCAGGTAGGGTATCTGACAAGACAGAAACCGTTACTTGAGAAGAGACACGAGAAGTTCATACCCAAGGCTAAACCGTTGATCTATCTGACGGAACGCGAAGTGGCAGCTTATGCCATCATAAGGGGTATAAATTACGTGGAAGAGGAGTGCCCAAATGCGCATGGAGCAACGTCTTTGGAGTACAAAGCCCTCTTGAACGAGCTGGAGAGAAAGCATCCTGGTACAAAACATAGGTTTTACCACACTTTTCTGGGATTGAACCTATCCTTCGATGGGGTTGATACTTCCAGGGATGTGAAATTGAACAGTTGTGAAATATGCGGGTATCCTACGACTGAACGGGTCTGTGCCATGTGCAGAGTGAGGGAAAGATTATCCAGATTACGGGGAGAGTGATGTATTCTGGTAAAGGAGATAGCCAGGGACATTTTCGTTGTGGAAAACGAGGCCGGTGGTTCAAATGTGGGTATAGTGGTTGGAAAGGAAAAGGTTCTGATAGTGGATTCTTCACTTTTTCCTGTAAAACTGTCGCAGATAAAAGATTTCGTAAAGAAAGTGATCAACAAACCGGTGGAGTTCGTTTTTGTGACACACTATCATCCTGATCATTCATTTGGACTGGATAAGTACGATTTCACCAGGATTCTTTCCGTTGAAACTTTTCAAACCCTTAGTTCTCTCAATGATAAATATCTTGAGGATATAAAAAGCAGGGTGGGGAAGGAAGCTGCAACCCTGAAACTTCCTTGTCTGGATAATTCCATAACCTTTTCCGAAGAGATGGAAGTGGAACTCGGTAAACGCACCGTACGTTTCCACCGCCTTGGTGGCCATACCCATGATTCAAGTATTGCTCACGTTGAAGATGTGGGGGTGCTGTTCGCAGGTGATCTGCTCATATCCACTGTGCATGCAGAGGTTGTCGTAGACAGCGATATGGATGCGTGGAGAAAAGCTCTCGATTTTATGGTTGGTTTGAACGTTTCCAATGTGGTGCCTGGTCATGGAAAGGTGGCAGGAAAGGATGCTCTTTCTTTCACGAAGAAGTATCTGGACTTTGTCGAAGAGGTTTCGGAAGCGTTGAAGACGAAGAAAATGGTGAAAATTCCTACGGAATTTTCGAAACTCAGGTTTCCTGAGCTTCTCCTCGATGGGCTCACCGATAGATTGCTTGCGGAATTCAGGTGATGAGAACCTGGGGTTTCCCGAACCTGGGATGTACGACAAGCACAGGCCTTATACCGTAGAGTGTGAAGATGTTCTCCTCATTCAGCGTTTCCTGTGGAGCGCCCTGGAATATGATCCTCCCATCTTTGATTCCCACCAGTTTGTCGCACATAAGGGAAGCTAGGTTAACTTCGTGAAAAGCGGCGATTATTGTTATCTTCTCATCCTTCAGTTTTGACAGCATTATTCCCATTATGTCGCGTACATGTCCCAGATCGAGATGACTGAGAAATTCATCCAGCAACACCACCGGCGTTCCCTGAGCGAAAGCTCTGGCAATGGTGACGCGTCTTCTCTCTCCACCGCTTATATCCCTGACACCCCGGGTTCTGAATCTCAGCACATCGGTTACCTTCATGGATTCCACAACCATTCGAACGTCTTCTTCGCTGAAAGAGCGAAATGGCTTCATGTAGGGTATTCTTCCCATGGAGACGATGGTTTCAACGGAATAATTGAAGAGGGGATCAAACTCCTGTGGAACATAGGAAACCAGCCTGGCAAGTTTCTTTTTTGATAATCTCCTGACTTCCATCCCTCCGATTTTTATCGAACCGCTGTAGTTTTTCATTACACCGGATATCAGTTTCAGCAGAGTCGTTTTACCCGACCCATTGGGACCTATTAATCCCACCATCTCTCCTTCCGAGATGGTCAGATTCACCTCTCTGAGTTGGAAGCCGTTCTGTGGATACGAAAACGACAGGTTTCTGATCTTAACGACTTCTTTCATCACTCCCGCCCCTTCCTTCTCATGATGTAAACGAAAACGGGTACACCGACAATGGCTGTCACACTACTTAAAGGAAGTTCGGTGGGCTGGAAAACACTACGTGCTATCGTATCACAAATAACCAGGAAGGTACCACCGAGTATCATACTTGTGGGAAGTAACGTTCGATTATCCGGACCGAATATCAACCGTGCAATGTGTGGAACAATGAGACCCACGAAACCTATCACACCCGCCGCCGAGACCATGACAGCGGTCATGAAACTCGAAAGTGCAAATACCACAAATCTGAGCTTTTCAGGATCTACCCCTACATGTATTGCCTCTTCATCGCCCAGAGAAACTACGTTCAATTTCACACCCATGCTGGTCAGCAGGAAACCGAATCCGAGAGTGAATGGAAGGATCACACCGACATCCTTCCAGGTGAACCCTGAAAGACTGCCGAATATCCATGCGTATACGTGTATTATGTTCCTCCATCCTTGAATCACGAGTATGGTGGTAGCCGCATTGAAGAGAAAGCTGATAACCACCCCGCTCAGAATCAAAGATGTAACCGGCGTTCTTCCACCTCGCCTTGCAAAGGCGTAGGTGAGAAAGGAAGCGAGCAGGGCAAAGAAAAACGCCAGAAGTGGGGTCAATCCAATTTTCACCGCTTTCACTTCCTGAAGAACGGCGGACAGAGCCGCACCGAATGCTGCTCCAGCTGAAATTCCGAGTATATAGGGATCAGCCAGAGGGTTCCTCAACGAAGATTGAAGGGCGGCTCCCAGCATGGCAAGGGAGCCACCCACAATCATGCCCCCCAGAACACGCGGTATTCTGAGTTTCATCAGTATTTCAGCTTTTACTCCGATTGCCTTTCCGAATACTATATCCAGAAATTCCCGCAAACTGTATCTCACGGTGCCAAAGAAACTTGACACCATCGCAGTTATCAGTAGCAGCAAAACGATGAGCACGAAGCTTAAGAGTCGTCTCTTTCTATTCTTCATAGAATAACCTATACAGCTCCTTCATAAGATCGAACAATTTCAGATTGGGTTGACTTGCAAGGTTGCCATCCACAGCGTATACTCTTTTGGTTTTCACAGCTTCCACGTTCTTCCAAGGTTCGTAGTTGAGAATCTGATCGATTGCCGCCTTTTCTCCTCCAGCATACCAGTACGGTACCACTATGATATCCGGATTGGCCTTGAGGACGAATTCCGGTCCTACAGGAAACCATCCGTTGTTGCCCGTGTAACCGGCTGCAACATTTACTCCCCCTGCGAGAGTGATTATCTCGTTCATGTAACTGCCGCTTCCGCATGTCCATATTTCCGACATGTTCTGATTCGGCATTCCGTAGAAAACCCTTGGTCTTTCATCCAGAGGTATCTTATAGGCTTTTTTCGCTATGGATAGGTAGATATCTCTGTACTTTTTCACCAGTTTGTTGCCCTTATCCCTCACATTGAAGATACTGGCGATTATCATCGTATCTTTGAAAATATCGTCGATTCCAACGGGATTTATCACCACCGCTTTTATACCAAGCTTTTCCAGTTTGTACACCTCGGGTTCCTGAAATCCTCCTGCTAGCAGCACCACGTCGGGATTCAGTGAGAGAATCTTCTCCACGTTCAGGGGTACCATTTGTCCGATTTTCTCGGCACCTTGAAATGGATCAAAATCGGTTACGCCAACGATCCTGTCGGATATCCCGAGTTTGATCAAAAAGTCTGTTATCGCAGGAGCAGCGATCACCACACGTTGAGGTTCCGTGTCAATGCTCACCATCCTTCCCAGATCATCCACGATGGTCAGGGGGTAAACCGCTGTGGCCAGAGAACACACACTTAACAAAAGAATCATTACGATACCAACCAGGGTTTTCCTCATTTTTCCAACACCTCCTACTGTACACTTTTTAAAAACAAAATACCACTCCCTTGTGACCGAAGGGAAGTGGTTCTCCATCCCTCGTGGCAGGTCTCCCGGCTTCGGGATCATCCTACTCCCCGCGCCTTCCCAGGCACTGAAGCCCAGTGGCATTTCAGCGGGTTTCGTCCCCCGTCACGGTGGCGGACCCGCGCCGGATTCTCACCGGCTTCCCTTTTAAGCCCTGCGGGCACCACGGAGATGAGGTATATTCAGTTGTCCAATACAAATTATAACAGGCCTCAGTAAAAAAATCGAAATCCGGGTGTTCAAACTTTGAACGTGCTCGTTCGTTCATCAAAAATTTTGATGTATTTCTCAACTTTGGTCACATCTTCCAGGATAACTTTGAGTTCTGTTAAAAACTTCTGTATGGAAGAGCTTATTTCTTCAATGGTAGCTACTCCTTCTTCTGATATGGCAAGAAGGTTCTGAATGTTGGTTGTGGTACCTTCCAGTTTCTCCGACTCCTTCGTCAGGTTGTTCATCAAT
>JAGGZV010000038.1 GCA_021161835.1 Thermotogae bacterium
CATATCCATAGCGCTTATGGCGTCTATAACTCTTTCATACAGCCCCATTATCAGGAGGAGTAGCGACCCACTCAAGCCGGGGAGAACCATGGCACCTGCCGCCACCAATCCACCGACAATCAGCATGAGGGGAGAGGAAGGCAATTCCACAGCGTTTCCGGTGAATTTCGGCCAGCTCACCACAGCGATTCCCACGAGCACGAACCACAGGTGGAATCTCTCCAGTTTTCTCAGTACGCTGGGTAGCGATCCCAGCACCAATCCAAAGAACACCGCATACGTGGCGAAAGTGTGATATTCCAGCGATCTCTTCAATCCCATCGCCCCGGAGCCTATCGCCAGAAGTGCACCCACAACGGTTAAACCCACGATTTTGAGTGCGCGCTTACTCCAATCCATTCGAAAGAGAGAGGATATGGAGATGATGAGATCCCTATATACGCCCGTCAAAACGGCTACGGTACCTCCACTCACACCGGGCACGAGGTTGGCAAAGCCTATGAGTACACCAGAGATAAGGTATCTCATAGTTTGACCGTTTTGTACTCCTTGAAGTGCTTTGTGATTCGCTTATCGCTGAAGAACAGGATCACCTGGCGCTCTCTGGACAAATCCTTCACCAGCTCCGCGACACGTCTCAACCTTTCATCATCATAACGCGCAAATGGATTGTCCAGTATGAGAGGAAGCGACTCAGGTGGCGCCATAACATAGTACAGTGCCAGACTGAAGGCAAAGCGGAACTGGTCCAGTGTGGCCCTGCTAAGATGCTGATCCGGTGAGAAACGCCCTCCCTTCACCACCAGAGAAGCATTCAAGCTTTCATCAAACACTATGTTGGATTCCTCATCGGTTATTCTCTCCATTATTTCGTTGAAACGATTCGTGAAAAGTGGAACGTATGAGTTCCTTATTTCCTGTAATTTCTCCTTGAGCTTTTCTTTCAGCTCTTCCAGATATGGCATCTTCTCCTTTATTTCCCGCACTTCGCTGGCTATCTGGCGTTCCCTGGTTTTCAATTCTGCCAGCCTGTTGAACACATCACCCATTCTCTGGAGCCGGGTCCCTTCCGTTTCTATCATCTTATCCAGAACGGATATTTCGTTTTTCACTCTTTCTATTGACGTCACCAGTTCTTCTTCGCTTTCCTCGACTTTCACGATATCTTCATCCGATACACCTTCAAACCTGGTGAGATCGGGGAGTTTCCCGCGCAGCTCTTCAACCTTCTTCTCCAGGGCTTCCTTCTTCTTGAGTAATCCACGTGTGTCCCTTATCTCTTCCATCACTTCCTGAATACTCCTGGAAGGTTCTATACCCAATCTTTCCCTGGATTCAACTATGGAATTTCTCAGATTTTCTGCCGCTTCACGTCTTGAAATCCTTATATTCTCCAGGGATTTCAACTCTTCAGACAACCCCAGCTTATGTATCTTCACTCTTTTCAACTCCTCGAGTTTTTTCATGAGGGTTGTGATATCATCCGTTGTGAATACGTTGAGATTTTGTTGGAGACTCTTTTCCAGTTGTTCTATCTCGTCCTTCAACGCTTCCAGTTCACCGGTGAGACCGGTGCCGGTCGACATCCTCTTCAACAGCTCCTCCACGCTTCCAACACCTAAATGTCCCACAACCGCTTCCAGATTTTTCTTCGCCTCTTCAAACTCTTTCTTGTTTCTGTTATATTGCAGCTGTGCCTGAACCCTATCACGCTGAATCCCCAGCAGTTTCTCATCGTACTTTCTGGTTTTCACGAAGGTGAGGATGGTGGAAAGCAGCAACGGTATCGTCAGATAGAAGAAGATATAGTAGGTTACGAAACCCAGACTCGCGAACACTGCGGCGGCTGCCAGGAAAAGTATCGTGAGAAATTTGAAAACCTTCTGTGTTTTCAGGAGAGAGTTCTCTTCCTTCATCAACCTGTCTATTTCCTTCTCGTATGCTCTGGGATCACTTTCTTCCATCCTCTTCAGGTTTTTCTCCACGTATTCCAGCACATTCTCGTTTTTGATGGTGGTTTCGCTGAGCTTCTGAAGTTCCCCGAGTTTCGCCTTTTTCTCGCCCAGGAGTTTCTTTATTATCCTCACATTGGTGAGGCGTATCTCCACTTCATCCACACTACCCAGCTGAGCAACTCTGAGTGTTTCCGAAAGCTCCCTATCCTTGAGCTCCAACTCCTCGAGACGTCTGGCTATCTTTTCCACCCGTTCCGTTATACGATCTATCTCCTCTTCCGTCTTGTGCAATCTTTCTTCCAGATCCATTATTTCGAGTAGATCCCTTTCCTCCATCTTCAAATATTTTTCCTTGCTCTTGAGCAGCTCTTCGGTTTCACGCAGCTCCTGCTCCAGTGAAGTGAGTTCTTTGTACATCATGTACTCCTTCATGAAGCGCAGGTTCTCCAGCTTTTCTTCCAGCTTCCGCAGTTCTTTTTCCAGCTCCTCGCGTCTCATCTCCAGCTTCCTCAAATGGGTGAATTTGGCTATGTATTCATCCTTCTCACGCCTTGTGGAAACGAGTTGTGATTCGATATCGCCCAGTTCCTGCGAATACGCTTCGAGCTTCTTGTTAAGTTTTTCCTCGTGGGATTCCAGTCTACGAAGGGTTCCCTTCAGCTCCACGGCATCCTTTGTAAGTTCCATCCTGGATGAGAGCAGGAATCTGAGTATTCCGCGATCTTCTTCCAGTATGGGTGACTCGTCCTCGGAGACCATAAGAAGCAGGCGCAGAGCAACGGTATCGACATCTTCCAGCACCGGCGTGGAAGGAATGGATTGGGAGAAATCCTTCTCTATCACTTCTTCATCTCCAGAGTCTCTCTTCAACACGATTTTTCCAGCGTATTCCTTGGCGTACCAGGGTTTGAAGCGATCCCTATCTTCGGGATTCAATCCCACCATGGAAGCCATTATGAAGTTGGACAACGTGGTCTTACCCGCTTCGTTCTGGCCAAAGACCAGATTCAACCCTTCATCCAGTTTTAAGGAAAGATCCTCCAGCCTGCCGAATCCCCTTACATGCAATTCCCTAATCTTCATCCAGCATCTCCTCCAGACTTTCGTATAACATGACCTTTTCAAAATTGGATTTGAAGGCTTCCAGCATCCTCAACTGTGCGGGCGATGCTCTCGACGGGTCGAAAGGTTTCAACTTGTTTATAACCACCGCGTTCGTTCGGGACCTGTAGCTCTCGATGAACTTCTCCGGATCGCTCACGTAACCTTCCAGTATCTGAACTGAAACCCCTGGGAAGGTGGAAGCCTCGTGTGGAACATCGCATCCCTCGAAAACGTACACCTTCTCCAGTTTGAAAGAGGGAACCCGCAACTCCAGCCTCTCCATCTTCGATTTTTCGAACATGGCTAATCTCGCTATCCCAGCAGCTTCGTATATGGAAAAATCGGAAGTATCGAGTGTGATGTCGATCTCTTCGTTTCTGAACCTCAGGTTTTCTCCGTCACGCGAGACATCCATCTTCACACGTCTGCGCCGCTCTTCGAATGCCTTTGAACAGGCAGAAACATCATCCAGCGGGATCAGGAGGGGCGAGGAAAAGGGATACGAATCTTCCAGTTTCTTCACGTCATCCGGTGAAGCGGCTTCACCGAAGATGCCATCCACGAAAAGGTAAGCCCTTTCGGCTTCCGCCCACTTCACCAGGCGTACCACGACGCTAATCTTGTAGTTTCTTATTATTCTGGCAACGTCCTCGGGATAACATAGGATATCATCAAACATTCTCAATCTGCTCGTGAAGGCCCATTTCATGATTATCCCCCTTTTCCACTCTCACAGTAGAATTCTAACACAGCTCCCTTCTTTTCAATCCTTCTCCAGGCAAGCTCTCCAACCTGTAAGTACCTTCCACTTCTTCGACATCTCTCCACCTTTCGAATATCGCACCGATGGTAGGGCCTGAACCGCTCAAAAAGACGGCGAGCGGGGAAAGAGCCTTCACACTTTCGAAGATTTCTCTCAGTTTTTCCGAAAGTCCAAGCCTGTAATCCTGATGCAGGAAATCTTCCGTTCCCCTCTCAAGAAGATGGGCGTCTTTCCTGTGAAAAGCCAGTATCAGTGAGGATATCCTTCTCATCTGTGCTATCACCGTATCTCTTCCATAACTTTCGGGCAATATCTTCCTGGCCATCGAAGTGGAGATGGTGAAGTCGGGAACGAAAAATACAAACTTCCATTCTTCTGGAAACGGCAGCTTCTCATAGAAGAAAATGTCCTTCTCTTGAAAGGTGAACACAACTCCTCCCACCATGGCCGGCACAACGTTGTCGGGATGTCCTTCAAGTGAGATCGACACCTCGAGCTTTCTGTAAAGATCGAGATCCACACCGTGGAAGCAAAGCAGAAGCTCCACCACCGCCAGCGCCACCGTGGCACTGCTCCCCAGTCCCCTTTTCGGCGGTACACCGACATCCATCCGCACATCAAGAGAAATGGGTGGAAGATCCAGGATTCCGGCGGCTTCCTCCAGTTTCCGAAAGAAATATTCCCTGCCTTCTTCACCGAGCTCATGTGCGTACTTTCCTGAAAGAACGAGCGTGTTTTTCTCGCTCTTCTTTGCTCTGAAGGTGTTTCCAAAATTCAGCGCTGCTCCGAGTATGTCGAACCCCGAACCCAGATTAGCCGTCGTGGCGGGCACGAAGAGTTCTATTTCCAACCTATCGCCTCCAGGACATCATCCACGGATGGTTCCACCACAACAGGTTCTTTCACACTCTTCAGGATCACGTTGGGATCCTTCAAACCGTGTCCTGTGAGCGTTGCCACCACGATATCCCCTCTCCTGAAGATTTTCCTGTATTTGAATATACCCGCAACCGATGCCGCAGAGGCCGGTTCACAAAATATCCCTTCCAGTGAAGCTATGAGTCTCTGCGCGTTCAGTATCTCTTCATCTGTGACGGTGTCTATCACCCCACCCGATTCATCCCGCGCCCTGACAGCTTTCTCCCAGCTTGCGGGATTGCCTATCCTTATGGCCGTGGCGACGGTTTCGGGATTTTCTATCTTCCTCCCCCGCACTATCGGCGCTGCTCCTTCCGCCTGGAAACCCATCATCTTCGGGAGGTTGGGGGAAATGCCTTCCCTGTGGTACTGCGTGTATCCCATCCAGTAGGCGGTTATGTTGCCCGCATTCCCGACGGGTATAAAATGATAGTCTGGTGCGCGTCCCAGAACATCCACTATTTCGAAAGCAGCCGTTTTCTGCCCCTCGAGTCTGAAGGGATTCAACGAATTCACGAGTTCAAATGGATAATTTTCCGAAAGTTCCTTCACTATTTCCAGACACCTGTCGAAGTTACCCTTTATTTGCACCACCTTCGCTCCATATATCACCGCCTGTGCGAGCTTGCCCAGCGCTATCTTCCCTTCGGGTATGAGCACAACGGACTGCATCCCCACCCTCGCCGAATACGCGGCGGCGGATGCCGCGGTGTTGCCGGTGGATGCACATATGGTACACTTCGCTCCCTTTTCCACCGCCTTTGCTATGGCCATGACCATGCCTCTGTCTTTGAAAGACCCCGTGGGGTTCATCCCCTCGAACTTGAGATAGATTTGCACATCCTTCAACTCGAGGTACTCCTCTATGTTCCTCGCTCTTATCAGTGGTGTGTTACCCTCATGCAGGGTCACCATGGGGGTGTTTTCGGTGATCGGGAGAAACTTTTTGTACCTTTCAAGTAGCATCATCACTCCATACCTCCCAGATCGAAACGCGCGTGTATGGCCCGCACCGCATCCTCCGCTTTATCCCTGGCTATTATCACCGATATCCTGCTGTTGCTGGTGCTTATCATGTCTATGTTTATGCCTTCGTTGGCAAGCGTTTCAAAGAGTGTGGCCGCTATATCCGGCGAGCTCGTCACGTTCACGCCTATCAGCGATACTTTCGCTATGTTCTCATCTATAACCACTTCCTGTGCTTCACTTCGACGCTTCAGATTCTCCAGCTTTATCCTTTCCACATCACCCGTGGGAACGATGAAGGCCACATCGTTCACCTGGCCTGTGTGCATGCTCTGGATGATCATATCCACCGTCACACCGTACTCCGCCAGCGCTCTGAATATCCTCGCTGCGACCCCTGGCCTATCGGGCACCTTTCTCAGGACCACCTTCACCACGTTCTTATCGAACGTTACGGCGCGTACTATGGGTTCCTCCATGTTTTCTCCCTCCCACACAAGGGTGCCCCTCGAATCGTTGTGCGCATTTCTCACCAGCAGTCTTATTCCATACTTCCTGGCGAATTCCACGCTCCTTGCCTGCAACACCGTGGCACCCGAACTCGCCAGCTCTATCATCTCATCCCAGGATATCGCCTTTATGGGTTTGGCATCCTTCACGACCTTTGGATCTGCCGTAAAAACCCCATCCACGTCGGTGTACATCTCGCATATATCAGCTCCGAGAGCGCGCGCTATGGCCACCGCTGTGGTGTCGGAACCTCCACGTCCCAGGGTGGTTATCTCCCCTTCGTAGGATACTCCCTGGAACCCGGCTATTATGGGAATCTTACCCGATCGAATGTGCCTTTCCAGCACCTCACTTCCCACATCTATGATACGCGCCCTTGCATGGTTGGTATCGGTTATTATCCGCACCTGTGCACCGGTGAGGGATATGGCCTTCTCACCGAGTGCCTGCAGTGCCATGGACAGCAGCGTCATGGACTGTTGCTCACCCGTGGAAAGGAGCATGTCCAGCTCTCTGAGATCCGGTTCCGGGTTGATGCTTTTCGCCATTTCCAGAAGTTTATCCGTGGTGTCTCCCATCGCGGAGACCACCACGACCGGATGC
>JAGGZV010000101.1 GCA_021161835.1 Thermotogae bacterium
AAGTTGCGCTCAGGAAAAATGACATCGTCTACATAACCCTTTCATCTAAAGAAGGTCTCAAAGAAGGAATGGAACTGACAGTTTATAGAGTGGAGCAGGTAAAGGATGAGGAAGGGAATGTCATCTTTGAAGACGTGAGTGAAATAGGGAAAATAAAGGTCCTGAAAGTGAGTGGCAAAGGTTCGAGTGCCAGGGTTTTGAATGAAACCACAGAGATTGAAAAAGGCGATATAGTGAAACTTCCATCTCCTCAGATTCAGCCAGTCCTGCCGAAAGCAGAAAAAGAAAAACCTCAGCCAGCGGTGCCTGAAAAACAAGTTCCTGAACCTCAAATTCCTACTCAACAAGCAGCCACAGGCTACCTCAAAATAACCGTTGAAAATCCCGAACTTCTCCTCGAAGCGAAGCTCTTCATAGACGAAAGATTGGTTTCACTCACCCGGGATATGCTCGAAGAAGGTGTGATATACCTTGAAAACATCCCTGCAGGAAAAAGAATGATAAAGATAACAGGCCCTGCAATAGAGGATTTCGTGAAGGAAATCGAGGTAAAGAAGGACGAACTTGCAAAGCTTGATATAAAACTTGAGAAAGCGAAAGGGGAGCTTTTGGTGAAGACTGAGCCGATAGGGGCGAGCGTCGTGGTCGATGGTAGGAGGATTGAAGACAAGACGCCAACGCTGCTCAAACTCCCTGTTGGAAGGCACGAGGTAGTGGTTGGGAAGGAAGGGTTTAAGAGTGAGAGGTTCGTGGTTTTGGTGGTAAAGGGGAAGAGGAAGGAGATAGATTTGAAGCTTGGGAGAAAGAAAGAGCGGTATATATTCGCTTTGGAATTCGCTGATAGAAATATTATAGGTGTTAATGTTGACGCGCTGAGGAGAAATGGATATAAAGTTATCATAAAGGAAAACAAAGTGATTTGGAACTGGTCAATCATGCATAAATCTAGTAGACACGTGCACATTATGTATATTTTAAAGAAAGCCTCAGGAACAATAGAATATCACAAAGATTCAGGGAAATTTTTGATAGGTATCTCGGACATAGACTCTTTAAAATATTTATTAACTATTTGGGGTGCCCTAGGACCAGCAAATGTGTCAAGGGTCTTTGCTAACTGGATCTTCTCCATTATTTCCGAATTCATTAGAATTGGTGCTATCAAAATCAATGACAGATCCCTGTGGAATGAGTATTGGCTATGGTGGCGAGCAATGTACATTCCTAGCTTTAAGAATGTGACTGTTTACAATAACACGGGTTACAAGCTGACAATAGTAATAGGATTTCTTTATGGAAATGAGATGTGGGGATATCCAGGTAAGAAACCAGAGGCTGACAAAAGATGGTGGCTTCCGCTTGCAAAGAGGTGGAGGCCTTTTGATAAAATAGATGACAATGGGTTTGTGAAGGAGAACGGTGAAGCTTACATAAAATTTTCGATAAGGATATCAAATGCCCCTCTAATATTTGGTACCGCTAATGCAATAAGTGACAATGGAGAGAGATCAAAAGTAGAAATCAACGGAGCAACAGTTGTTAGTCAAAGGAATATAGGACGCATGTGCAAGCAGTTTGTTCTAAAAAATGGAGAATATACAATAAAACTTTCTGGATTTAAAACATGGAGTTATATTTCATCCAGAATAGGTATAATTGTATTTGACGGAAACGTAGAAGTACTAGCAGCAGAAATTTATCCTGATAAATTCGGAGATCCTCATCCCATGATAATAACCATACCTCAAGGGATAAGCCTTATTGAATATCAAGAAAGTTTTCCAAAATGATTTTCATGGGAGCATTTTTTCGTGGAGAAGCTAATGATATTGGTAGTCAAAGCGTCGTAAAGTTATCGTTCGCTCTTCAAAACCCCTCAAAGATTTCCAGATCGCTCTTGATTTCTCAAAATTCGGCGACGAACACCTGATGATCGTCGAGGAGAAACGATGATAGTGAACCATCTATGCTATACTCCTCGGTGGAGGTGGGGTTGTGGTTACTGCTAAGGAAAAGCTTATCAATATAATTCAAAACCTTGATGAGAGGGTAGCGGAGAAGCTTCTCGAGGAGCTTGATGACATACTGCTTCAGATAGAGCTTGAAAACGATCCGGACTTCATGGGAACCGTTCGTAGAGTTGAAGCTGGTGAAGAGGAACTGATCCCCCATGAAGAGGTTGTTAAACTGTTAAAAAGTACAAACCATGATCCTCTGGACAAAAAGAGCATTGAAAAGCCTTGACAAGCTCGATCCCGCCACTAAGAATCGGATAATCTCGGCTGTCTCGAATCTCCCACATGGAGATATAAAGTCCCTTTCCGGGAATTTGAAAGGGTATCTTCGCCTTCGTGTCGGTAATTGGAGAGTCATTTTCAAGCGTAGAGGTCAGGATTTCATCATCGTTGATGTGAGACATAGAGGAAGTGCGTATTGATATCGAATGAAGTAATTTATTATGGAGGTGACCCGAATGATCCTCGAAGAGAAGATAAGAAAGCTTCCGCCTGAAAAGAGAGAAGTAATAGAACGACTTGTGGATATCCTTCTGGAGGGCATCAAACCTGGGAGAAAACTTTCCCTGAACTGGGCTGGAAAGGCTGAAAAACTCGGGCGAGATGGCGTTTATTGGCAACACAAAGTTTTGGAGTGGTGGAGCCAGGATGCTTCCTGAGGAGGTGATCAATTATGACCCTTGAAGAGAAGATAAAAATGCTACCTGAGGACATGCGAAGGGAAGTCGAGGATTTCGTTGACTTTTTGCTTGAAAGGGAGCGAAAAAAAAGCTCAAAGAAAGCTCTCAAAGAGATCGAGGGGATACTAAAAGGGAAATTCGATACCGACGATTCAGTAGAGCTTCAACACCGTGCAGGGGAATATATCGCTGAAAAGCTGAGGAGGTATCTCAAAACGTGAGATATCTCCTTGATGCGAACATCATATTGGAGGTTATGACGGGCGGGAAACATTACGCGGCAGTTAAATCCTTTCTTGAGAAAGTTTCGGAATTGGATCTTTACATCACTTGGTACTCTGTGTTCTCCATAGGTATCCTTTTAAACAGACATGGATTGACCGGGGAGTTCATAAAATTTCTACGATACGCGGAAACCATCAACGTCATACTTCTAAGGATGAGAGATCTTTATGAGATTCCAAAGGTGATATCTGAATACAACCTCGATTTCGATGATGCTTACCAATACGTTGCTGCTGAAAAATACAACCTCATAATCGTGAGCTATGACTCGGATTTTAAAAGAACCCCGTGTGGAAGAAAGACCCCGGAGGAGATCTTGAATGAACTGTGAGGAGTTGTCTCCCTTTGAAATCTCCCAGAATTATTCTCGACTTCTCGAAAATCGGCGATGAGTACCTGATGATCGTCGAGAAGAAGCGGTGATGGTATTAAAAGCAGTGTGGTTTCATGGAGGTGACCCGAAATGACTCTTGAGGAAAAGATTAGAAAGCTTTCTCCGAGGGAAAAAGAAATCGTTGAAAAGATCGTAGATGTTCTCCTTGAATCAAATGAGAAAGACAAACCAAAATTTGAGTGGATAGGAGTTCTGAGGGGGATAGGGAAAGAAGGCGTTTACTGGTAGCATAAAATCTTGAAATGATGAAAAGAAAAAAGGAGGGGAACGATGATACTGCATGTTAAGATTCTGAAAGATGAGGAGACGGACCTATATTACTCGGAAGTCCTGGAGCTGCCTGGGGTATTTTCTCAAGGGAAAAGCGTGGAAGAGTGCATGGAAAACTCCAAGGAGGCAATAACGCTGGCTCTTGAAGATGAGAAAGACCGTGAGCGATTTGGAATTACGGGCGAAAGTGTCATGATAGAGTACATCATAGAAGGAGAAACGATAAATGTCGGGTAAGTATCCTGTGGTTTCATGGAAGGAACTTGATGCTCTCCTGAGAAGGCACAACTTTTGTTTGAAATCACAGAAAGGGACGAGCATATTTCTGGGGTTGTAATAATCGTTCCAAAGCACAGGATCATCAGCATAGGAGTTTTGAAAGGAATCATCAGACGATTGAGCTTGCTGAAAAATTTACCTGAAGAGAAACTCATAGCAGAATTGAAGTAAATGGGAGAATATAGAGGACCATCATCATGTGGCGGAATGGAGATTTCAGAAAGTTGCGAGGAATACTGAAGGATAAGGTTGATGCAAAGGATGCGGTAAAACTTCAGCATGAAATCATGATTCGATGAGGAAATAGAGGGTGAACATTCAGCTGGCGTGGAGGGGAGGTGTTGTTATGACGGCGACAATAGAGATAGAGAGAGTTATAAGAATCATCGAGAAGACGGAAGATGAAGAGGTCTTGAGGGAAATATACGAGTGGCTTCAGGAAAACGATTTGATGAGACTTATTCCAAGGAAGCTTTGGAGAAAATTGATAGATTCCCTCGAACCCGAATCGCTCACACCGGAGGACGAGAGAGATATCGAAGAGGTTCTCAGAGATGAGTTCATATCTCATGAAGAAATAGAGAAGGAATTCAAACAATGATACGTTGGAGTAAAAGGGCGAGGAAGGATCTTAAGAGACTTCCCAAACAATTGGCTAACAGGATCATAGAAGCGGTGAAAAACTTCTACACATCAGGTAGAGGAGATGTTAGACTCTTAAAGGACAGCATAAGGGTATTTATAGACTCCGTGTTGGAGAATATCGGGTGCTTTTTCGCTGGATCGATGATGATATAGAGGTTCTTAAAATACGTCCCCGTGGAAATGCATACTGATGTTCAAGATCAGCATAAATCTGTGGAAAAAACGTGCGAGGTTTGGACAGTACAGATTTCGGAGGAAGCTTAAGGAAGAAAAGATCTCGAGGAAGTGCGTATTGATATCGAATGAGGTGATTTATTATGGAGATGACCCGAAATGACTTTTGAGGAGAAAATAAGAAAGCTTCCACCTGAAAAGAGAGAAGTAATAGAACGACTTGTAGATATCCTTTTTTCTTTCAGCTCCCTAACGGCTTCTTCATAGCTGAGTGTTTCATCAGTTTTGCGCTCTCTGGCTATTTTTAATGCATAATAATCCTCTATGATTTCCTCGAACGCCTTCAGCAGAAATTCGGCAACCTCATCGGGGAGTTCATCTATCTTTCTTTTTAATTCTTCCTTAACGTCGATCAAACCTTTCCCTCCTTAAAACCCATCCCTATGCGCAGCCAGTACTTTTTTGATTTCCACAAGACTTTTCATTTCTCGTCACTCCACCGGTGAAAATGATATCATAGCCGGTACAAGTGCGCATAACTCCAAATTCGGCGATGAACATCTGATGATCGTTGAGGAAAAGCGGTGATAGTTATGCGGCTTCATGGAAGTGACCATTGTGACCCTTTTCATCTTACTGCCACAGGCATCCTTCTTTCAAGAAATAACTTAGACGAGGTTTATATCAAATTTTTGGGAGATCTTGAGGAAAGTCCAGTGTGGGTTTTTAAACGAAAACGCTCTCTCAACTTTGACGATGGGTATCAATACGTTGTCGACGAAAATACGATTTCATCATCGTCAGCTGCGATGCGGTTTTTGTTTCAAACACCAGAGAGATTTCCTGATGCCATGCTTTTTCCGCCCTGCTATAATCTTTTTTGGGGGTGTTGCTGGTGTGAAGAGGCTACCGATAGGTGTGAATGATTTCAAGGAAATGATAGAAGAAGGGTATTACTTTGTAGATAAGTCCATGCTGATAAAGGATGTGATAGAGCTTCCTGGGAAGATAAAGCTTATAACTCGTCCTCGAAGGTTTGGGAAGACTTTGAACATGAGTATGATGGAACATTTTTTTTCGATTTTCAGGGTAGGAGATTTGTTTGAAGGGCTTGCTATATGGGGAGAGGGAGGGATAGTGAAGGATTATTACCATAAATATCCTGTTATTTTTGTAACGTTCAAGGAAGTGAAGGATACGAATTGGAAGAATGCGTTGGATCACATGAAGAGGGTTCTTGCCAATCTTGCGAGGAACTTTATTGAACGGATAACGGACGAACGCGACAGGAGATTTTTTGAGAAGATATTGGAGACAAGGGCGTTGGATGTTGATTACATGGACTTTTTGAGATACCTTACAGAAGCTCTTCATAGGGAGACGGGGAATAAAGCGATTTTGTTGATAGACGAATACGACGTTCCGATAGAGGCGGCGTACATGTACAGGGAAAAGGACGCGGAGTACTACGACAACATGGTGGCATTTATGAGGAATATGCTCACTGCAGCGCTTAAAGACAATGAACATTTAGAGTTTGGGATTTTGACAGGAGTTTACAGGGTAGCGAAAGAATCGATATTTTCTGGTCTCAACAATCTTACTGTTTACACGGTATTTGAGAACAAGATGACGGACAGGTTTGGTTTTATGGAAGAGGAAGTCATGGAATTGATCAAACATTATGGTCTCGATGAGAAAGAAATAAAAGCTGTTCGGGAGTGGTACGATGGCTTCAGAGTGGGGATGAGGGAGCGCATATACAATCCATGGAGCGTTTTGATGTACATAGACAGCAGACTGTCAGGACTTGATATTGAGGCTTCTTTGCAACCTTTCTGGATTAACACATCCTCGAACGATTTGATAGAACTTCAAATCAGGAACAATCCGACTTTGAAAGAAGAACTTGACAGTTTGCTCGAGGGAAAGAGGATTCTGAAGAAACTCGATCCCTGGCTATCTTTAAAGGAAATCGATGCGAGGCCATCTGGTGTGTGGACGCTCCTGGCATCATCTGGATATCTGAATGCAGTTTATCATGAGAGAAGATTTTATCACGTTTCACTTCCGAACAAAGAGATAGAAGAGTTTTTCAAGGAAAAGGTGAGCGAGTGGCTTGAAGACACGATAAATTTCCCTTCGGAGGATTTATACAAAAGCTTGAAGAAAATGCTAATGGAAGGAGACAAACAGGAGTTCCTCGAGTATTTGAAAAGCTTCATAGTGAACAGTATGAGTTACCACGACTTTGGATCTGAATCAGAGCGAGTTTATAAAGCGTTTTTGCTTGGGATTCTATCGATAGCTGTGAATGGATATATTGTTGAGAGTGAAAAGGAGTCAGGTTATGGGAGGCTTGATGTTGTGGTGTATCCGAGGGAGAAGAGATATGGGGGGTATGCTGTTATTTTTGAAGTCAAGCGAGCGGACAGAGGGGAAAAACTTGAAGATTTTGCGAAGGCGGCGTTAGATCAGATAAGGGGGAGGGGATACTACAAAAAGATGAAGGGATATGGGTACAGGGTAATAGGTTTTGGGATAGCGTTTTCATCAAAAAGAGTTGAGATAGAAGCAGAAGAACTTGGGTGAGCATTATTTCCTTTTTCGGTTCCTCGCGAAGATTTTCCTCGTAACCAGGTGGAAGGCAAGCACGAAAATCGGTGAGCATGGTTTTTCGGTTCTTTCAGGTTTCATGAAGAGAAAACAGCTGATAACTGGATCATAGGAATCGCAAGAAGGACCGTTTGGGTGAAGCAGCGAATTGCACGATGGAAAGTTGCGGATGGTAAATGCTGCGGAAAACAGGTATTATTATGACAATGTGGAGAGAACATGCAGGTTCAGATTGATCGAAATTGATCGAAAAGGACTTTGCTGGATTTAGGTGAAAGAAGGTGAAACGAAGTGCGAGTCAGAAGATTTTTGATATTTGGCACTTGATAAGAAAACAGAAGAGATAATGTGGAAAATAAATATAGGGGACAATGTGTTCAACTTACTGATGGAAGGGAGCAGGTTGTACGTGGACAGTGGTAGTTTGTTTGTCATAGAGACAGAAAATGAATTAGCAGACAGCACACGGCCTTTATGGAGAGCGGATGAAGGAATTACAGAAAGGGTAAGGGATATCAGGTGGTTATTTGTTCGAATAACGTCAGGGCTCGAGGTTGAAAGGCCGGGGATTTTGTGATAATATTTCTATCGGCGGTGTAGCTCAGCTGGCTAGAGCATGCGGTTCATACCCGCAGAGTCGTGGGTTCAAGTCCCACCGCCGCCACCAGATAGCCCTGTAAAATGTGGGTTAAGGGAGGGGAAGATACCTCCCTTTTTTGTTGCTTTCCGTTTTTTATGTGCGCGTTTTTCCATATCTTTGAACCTTCAAAAAATTTTCTGAGTCTAAACCATGGTAAGTGAGAGGGGGGTGCAGTGTGGAACAAAAAGTGCTGGGGCTCGTGTTATATGCTATTTTGATGGTTTTGCTGCTTGGATTCACGGGATCCGGAGATCTGGGAGAAATAGTTCTCACACCGGAGCCTTCTGACTTCCAGGTCGATGTCTGGTTGAACAAACCGCAGGGCGCAGTATACGCCGCTGATGAGGAGCTGTACGTATTTTTGAAACTCAGTGAAAGCGCGTATGTTTACGTTTACATCATCGATCCTTATAGTAAAGCACGCTTACTGTTCCCGAACAAGTACGAGGAAAACAATTACGTTTCGGCAGAAAGTGTGAGGAGAATACCGGATATATCGAGCGGGTATTCACTGGGCATATCGGGCATGCCTGGTAGGCGGATCATTCAGGTTATCGCAACTTCGGAGAAACCGACGTATTTTCCCGGTATTTCTGTGACATCGCTATCCCGTATTAAAAAGTTGCTGGAGGAATCTGAAGAAATTCGCTGGACGTCCAGCACCACTTATTTCTATGTGGGTTCAAAACCACAGATGGGGGTTGTTCGCTTTCTGACAGATCCCTCCAATGTATCGCTTTATGTGGACGGAAGGTATGTGGGCACCACTCCGGTGGTCATGGAACTGGATGAGGGACGGCATATCGCCGTGTTCTACCATGAAGGAGCGAAAGTTTCTCGCTCTTTCGAGGTGCGTCCAGGTGCAACTACGGTGGTGGAATTCGCATTCAAATCCAAAGTTCCAGACGAAGCTTCGATAATCCTGGAGACCAATCCGAAGGAAGTCATGGTTTTCGTGAACGGTGAGTATCGTGGTAAAACTCCAATGGTTCTGCGTTTAAAGCCTGGCAACTGGGAATTGACGTTTGTGAAAGAGGGATACCACACACTTGTGTTGAGCATAACCGCCGAAAGGGGAGAACAAACGATATCTGTTGATCTTACGGAACTCGAATGAACCCGATCTCTCCTTTTAAAATAAATCGCTGCAGCAGCTTTTGGAGGGCTAATCAGCCCTCCTTTTTTTGGATATATTCTGCATCAGCTGATATTCGTCGACGAAACGTATTTGCTTGTTCACATACACCTCTTCGCCTTCTACAAGGACCCGATCTATGAGAGAGGGATCCCACTTGCGAAGCATGAAATCCATGAAATCATCCAGAGTTTCTATATTGCCCAGTGTATTGACAACCACGAAGGTGGCCTCATACCCTTCACGTATTCTGCCACACTGTGATCCCAGAACATTGCTGTAAAAATCGTATGAACTTTGGAACAGCAGTTTGTACATACCGTCTTTCAAAACTTTAGTGGAGTTCCAGAAAGAGAATTCGGTGAACAACGCCAGTTTGACCTCATTCACGGGCGAGAGATCAAAAACGGAAGTGCCGAGACTGAGCCTCATGCTTCTCACAACGTATTCCTTAATATCTCCGCTTTTGCTGCCGAGCATGTACTCGAAACGTGGTGATTTGACAACTTCAACATTTCTAACTGCGAGGACATCCAGATCACCGGTACTGAATCCTCCGCCGTGCACAACCTGAACATTGGGGGAAAATATTCCCGAACCTATGGATATTTCTATCGCTTTCTTACCTATGGAGGATAGAAAGAGTTTGTCCAGATGATCCCAGTTGGGGATGAGGTAGCGTACCACCGATGTTTCTTCGAACCTTGCGAGTTGCGGAAGTTTCTCTTCCAGGCTTTCATCGAATTTCACCGTTGGAATCAGGTCGTAGGATTTGAACAACTTCAACAGATCTTCATTCAGATCCTTCAGTTTTACGAGGGGTGATGCGATCATATGCACCGGGATGTTTTCCAGCGTTTTCAAGACCTTTGCAAGATCCATTCCTTTCTCCCATATGAACATGCCTATCATGTGCGTCACCCCATTTTTAACGGCAGTTACAGCTCCCCATTTGGCGGATAGTTCAAAATCCGATGGAATATGCATATTTAGAAAAGATGAGAATGTTTCCGTTATTTTGCGTGAGGGGTGGTCGCTGAGAAGATGGAGGAATGAATTCAAAAAGACGTTGTTATTGGCCATTCCGGGGATAATGAGCTTTCCATCGAGCTTCACAAATTCTTCGGCTTCCTCCAGATAATGCCAGCCTCGTTCTTCGGAACCAACGTATATGATCTTGCCTTCCTCTATTACGATGATGGCATCCGAAATTATGGGCATTTTGAGATCGCCAGTAAAAACCGTCAATCCTGCATAAGCTTTCACTCTCTACCCTCCTTCAAAAGCCTGAAGGCAAATCGGCAGAACTGGCCCATAACCTTATACCTTTTATGAGGCTCCTGTAACACCCTGTACAACCACTCCAACCCAAGATTTCTCATGAAAGCCGGTGCACGGGTTTTCGTTCCGGAAATTACGTCAAAACTACCTCCAACACCCATCATCAATTTTACATTCAATCTGTCCATATTCCTGCATATGAACTCTTCCTGCTTTGGCACCCCCATACCAACGAAGAGCATATCGGCCTTACTGTTGTTTATCTCATCTACCAGATCCTGTTCTTCTCCTTCGTCGAAATAACCATGGTGGTAGCCCACGACAATCTTGCGGGAATGCTCAGTGTTTAACACTTCTGCTGTCTTTATTACCACTTCTTCACGTGCGCCAAGCAGATAAACTTTCAGATCCCTTTCCGCAGCTTTGCTGCATAGATCCTGCATCAATTCAACGCCGGGATAACGTGGTACGGAAACATTCGCCACTTTCTTCAGAAGTAATTTTGCACCGACACCATCTGGAACGACAAATGAGGCATGTTCCAGGCATTTGCGATACACATCGTCATTCATGAATCTGTCCAGTATTTGCATATTGGCAGTTACGATGAATAGTTTGTCGTTCATCATGGATGTTAGAAGATGATTTAATACTTCTGAACGCTCTCCGAGAACGAAGTTGAGATTTCTCCATCTGCAATATTCCACCGTTGGTACGTCCCTTCCGCCGGGAATTTTTCCATTTTAATCACAAAAAACACCGTGGAGCTGTGAGTCCACGGTGTTTAAAAGAATGGTGCCGAGGGCGGGAGTCGAACCCGCACGGGGCTATCAACCCCAGCGAATTTTGAGTCCGCCGCGTCTGCCAATTCCGCCACCTCGGCTCATGCTTATTATACCATCACAACCTACATCTTGTTCAAGATGCGGATTCATTTATACCCTGTATTTTTACAAAGATAGCCCTTCAATTTTCCCGGAAAGTATGTTAAAATTTTCATGAACTCCTGAGGTGGAGGGTGCCAAACCTGACACCAGGGGAGGAAAAGGTGTGTTGTCAGTCTTCGATCATACCTCCTCTCCTGGTGTCTGAGAAGAGAGGAGGTTTTATTTTTGGACGAGGGAAAAAGGATCTTCGTAATAACGATACTTGTGGAAGATCGCGAAAAGGCCTATTCGAAGGTTAACGATGTGCTTCATGCTTACGCCGATCACATCCTTTTGAGAGTGGGATATCCTATCCACGCTGAGAACATCTCCGTTATTTTCATCGTTCTGAAGGGAGATACGGATCTTCTGGGTGGACTTTCGGGAAAGCTTGGTCAGATAGATGGTGTTAAGGTGCGTTCCATGGTGGTTGGGAGGTGATGGTGTGTACGTATTCGTAAAAGAAAGAGAAGATCAGAAGACGTTCGTACCTCAGGACAGAATCGCGGAACTTCTGGAAAGTACCAGAGATCCCGATCCGCTCTGGATAAGGGAGATAATAGCCAAGTCTCTGGATAAAAACAGGCTTGAACCTGAAGAGACAGCCGCACTTTTGAACGTTGAAGATGAAGAGCTCTGGCAAGAAATATTCGAAGGTGCTGGAACTCTTAAAAAGCGAGTTTACGGTAACAGAATAGTGCTCTTCGCTCCGCTTTACATAGGAAACATGTGTGTGAATGACTGTTCCTACTGTGGATTCCGTACTTCCAACAAAGGAATCACCAGGAAAACATTGACCATGGAAGAGCTCGAAAACGAGGTCCGTGCTCTTGTGACCAAAGGTCATAAGCGACTTATAGTGGTCTACGGCGAACATCCCATGTATTCTCCGGAATTCATAGCAAAAACGATAGAAAAAGTTTACACCACCAAAGTGGGAAACGGTGAGATACGTAGAGTGAATGTGAACGCTGCACCCCAGACGGTGGAGGGTTATAGGATCATAAAGTCCGTAGGTATAGGAACGTTTCAGATATTCCAGGAAACTTACCATACGGAAACGTACAGGAAGCTGCACCCACGTGGTCCCAAATCGAACTTCGCATGGCGACTCTACGGCCTTGATAGGGCGATGCTCGCAGGTATAGACGATGTGGGAATAGGAGCGCTCTTTGGATTGTACGATTGGAAGTTCGAGGTCATGGGCCTCCTCTATCACACCATACATTTGGAGGAGAGGTTCGGTGTTGGCCCACACACGATCTCTTTCCCGCGTTTGAAGCCGGCTGTCAACACACCTCTTTCGTCAAATCCACCGTATCCCGTGAGTGATGAAGAACTGAAGAAACTCGTTGCCGTAATAAGGCTTTCCGTTCCATACACCGGAATGATACTCACGGCCCGTGAACCCGCCGATCTCAGAGATGAGGTCATAAAACTGGGTGTGTCACAAATAGATGCGGGTTCCTGTATAGGTATAGGTTCGTATTCGAAAAGGGATGGTATGTTGATGCAGAAGAGCCAGTTCATGCTTGAAGATCCCAGAAGTCTCGATGAAGTAATACGTGAGCTGTTGAAGCGTGGTATGGTTCCATCCTTCTGCACCGCGTGTTACAGAGCGGGAAGAACGGGTGAGCACTTCATGGAATTTGCCATACCCGGATTCGTCAAAAGGTTCTGTACACCCAATGCTCTTTTTACGTTGTGCGAGTATCTTCAGGATTACGCCTCAGAAGAAACCAGGCGGATAGGTGAAAAGGTGATAAATGAAGAACTTCAAAAACTTTCCCCAGCCATAAGGAAGAAAGTCGAAGAAGGGTTGGTGAAGATAAAAAGTGGTGAGAGAGACGTCAGATTCTGAGATAAAGAAACTTCTTGACGAAATCGCCACAACTTATAACTGTAAGATATGGGTTGCCTGTAAAATAGGCAGAAGATGGGCCTACATTGACGGATTAAAGGCGGGAAAAGAGCTTTTCTTACCAGCAGAGTTGATCTACGAACATGACAACATTGGGGTGTTCGTCGAGGGGCTGGAGATATCGCAGAAAGACATGGTGGTTAAAAGGTTGGACGATTACTTTCGGGGGAGGGAAGAAGTTGCGGGAGAGTTATGTGATACTCGAAAAAATAAAGGCTGATCCTTATTCTGCTACTCTGGAAGAACTCACAGTACTTCTGAAGGAAAACGATGAAGAGTTCAACGAATACCTCTTTCAAACGGCCGATGAAGTGAGAAGGGAATACGTGGGAGATGAAGTGCACATAAGAGCACTTATAGAATTCTCAAACTATTGTCGACGAGATTGCAAGTACTGTGGGTTGAGGAGATCCAACAGGAAGTTGAGGAGATACCGCATGAAGCCTGAGGAGATAGTCCAGCGTGCCAGAATGGCTGCTGAAATGGGTGCCCGTACCATCGTACTCCAATCCGGTGAAGATCTCACCTTCACCGCTGAAACGATAGCGGACATGATAAAGGAAATGAAGAAGTTCGATGTGGCCGTTACCCTGAGTTTGGGAGAGAGAGATTATCGTGAGTACAAACTCTGGAAAGACAGTGGTGCCGACAGATATCTCATGAGGCATGAAACGGCCAATCCAGAGTTGTACAGAAAATTGCATCCGGATTCCCGATTTGAGGAAAGGTTGAAATGTTTGAAGATTTTGCGTGAACTGGGTTATGAAGTGGGTGCTGGTAGCATAGTGGGACTACCGGGTCAAACTGCCTGGGACATGGCCATGGATCTCATATTCACCAGGGACATGGACTGCGATATGGTGGGTATAGGCCCTTTCATACCACATCCCGACACGCCACTTGCCCATGAAAAGCCAGGAGATTTCATTATGTGTTTGAAGATGGTGGCACTCACCAGGATTCTGATTCCGGATTCCAACATACCTGCCACAACTGCGATGGGAACTATAAAGCCTGGTGGACGCGAGATAACCCTGCAGTGTGGTGCAAACGTGATAATGCCCAATCTCACACCTACACCGTACAGGGCACTTTATCAGCTGTATCCTGGAAAGATATGTGTTTTCGAATCCGATGTGAGATGTCTGCCTTGTGTCAAGATGATGATAGAAAGGTTGAACAGGAAAGTCGGAACAACATACGGAAATCGCGTGAAGAAGAAAGCAGCTTAAAAAAGCCTCCCTCGCGGGAGGCTTTTTCATATCCTGTATTTGGCCACCACTTCTCTCAAACTCTGCACTTCATGTCCCACTCTTTCAACAGCGGACGAAACTTCCTGCGCGGAGGCATTTATGTCTTCCATCGAAGCACTTATCTCTTCCAGGGATTCCGTGACAGACGTCACACTTTGAGAGCTGGTTGTCATGGCCTGGGAGATTTCATCCACAGCAGCGGTTTGTTCCTCAACAGCTGCCGCAACGTTTTCCATCATGGATGTAACTCTGTTGATTCTGTCGATGATCTCTCCCAGTCTTTCTCCCGCGGTATCAGCACGTTTTGATCCTTCTTCCACCTTATTCTGTATCCTTTCGGATACACTTACGGCGTTTGTCGCAACTTCGTCGATCGATGACACAACGATGCTTATTTCTTCTGCTGCCTTCCTGCTTTCTTCTGCCAGCTTTCTTATTTCGTCTGCAACCACTGCGAATCCTTTTCCACTCTCACCCGCTCTGGCTGCTTCGATGGCAGCATTTAGAGCCAGCAAGTTCGTTTGTTCTGCTATAGCGGTAATCGTATCCACAAAATCTTTTATTTGTTTGGCACCCTTGTTGAAGTTTTCAACCACGTTGTGTATTTCGCGAACTATATCGGATATATCTTTGATGTTATCTATGACCTCTCTTATGATTTGACCGCCTTCGCGGGCAAGCTCAGCGCTTCTGGAGCTGAATTCTGCTGCTTCCTGTGCGTTGTTGGCCACCGATTTCGTCGCAGCGGAAATTTCCTCGGCTCCCGCGGTGACTTCCTGAATGCTTGCGGATATTCCTTCCATCTTGCTGGAAATGTTCGCAACAGCATCGGTTATATCGTCCAGCCTTCCTGCCACATCTTTCATGGATGACGTTATCACGTCCATTTCCTCCGATATTTTGCTGGCGTTTCCTCTCACTATACCGATGTTTTCTTTCAGATGATGGGTGGCTATTCTGAAACTTTCTAGGAGTCGGGAAATTTCATCTTTTCCTTTGTATTCTGTTTTGAATTCGAATGTGAGGTCGTCTTCCTTCATTTTCCATGCAGCATTCATAAGTGCACCGAGTTGCGAGAAGATCGCGCGTGAGAACAGGAGAACGATACCAGCACTGGCCAGCAGGATGATGAGTGGAGCATATAATTGCAGGGTATATGAAAGATCAATTTTTCTTGTCAGTTTATCTTCGGATTTCACGATGTCCTTTTTGGTGATATTCTGGATCTCATCTGCTGTCTTCAGTATACGATTAACGATTTCCCCGATTTTTTCTTTTAAATCAGCAGTGATGTCGCCTTTTTCGACTTCCACTATCCAGTTCTTCAGTTCATCTACATACCGTGTCAGTTCGCCAAGCTTCTTTCTGTGCGTTTCCATAGCGAGGGTCGAGAGATTTTTCATGGTTTCTTCCAGAACCGTTATATGATCTTTCATGAGATTGCGATCGCTTTCTGCCCCGCTTTGAAGGTAGGTTGCAACATCGTATCTTATGTTCAAAGCGTGTGCTTTCATTTCACCGGCTAGCTCGATAGCTTTAATATAACTGTCTATGAGCTCATCGGTAAAGGAATCTATGTCCTTTATGTTGGACAGAGTAAAGATTCCCATTATCCATAGTACCAATACGGGCAGCACACCAATAAGGATGAATTTCATCCTCATGCTCATGTGTATCCCTCCTCATTCATAAGTTTTTAAAGGGGTTTGAAGGTGAAACACGGCAAACTAATTATATCATCATGCTATTATCCGAAGTTTCCCGGGAAGAATACTGAAGGTGAAGTTACCAGGGGCTAGGGATTCACCATCGACTTCGAGGTGAAGAAGTTCCACGGACGATATTCTTATCTCTCTGCCTCTGGCCAGAATAACATCGGGGTCATTAACGAATGAACCATCATAAATTCTGGGAATATTTCTCAGAACCTTGAACATGGGGACATCTTTCACTATACATACATCGAGCAGTCCGTCGTCGAGCACAGCTTCCGGTAACAGTTTCATTCCGCCTCCACTGTATTTTCCCACTCCCACAAGTGCTGTAAAAAACAAACCTTTGAATGCTTGTTCACCATCGACGTATATTTCCACATCTTTCGATCGATATTTCACAAGGGTTATGAGTAGATTCAAAAGATAGGTGAGGGTCCCTCTAGGTCTATGACGGGCTCTATTGGCTCTATGCGCGACTTCGGCTGAGAATCCTATTCCCGCTGCGTTCATGAAATATCGCTTTTCACCACTACCATTGTATATAACCACTCCTACGTCTTGATACACTGTACGACCTTCTTTGATTCGTTCCACGATCTTTCGATAATCTTCCGGCAGTCCCAGTGATCTTCCCCAATCGTTTCCTCTTCCAACAGGTATCACGCCAAGAGTGATTTCCAGAGGGTCTATTTCTTCCTGATGCAGCAGGCCATTTACCACTTCGTTTGCGGTTCCGTCACCACCGACCGCTATGATCGTTTTAAAACCTCTTTTCACCGCTTCGATGGTGAGCTGAAAAGCATGTCCTGGACGCTCGGTGAAAATCTCTTCACACTCGATACCTATCTCTTCAAAGAGCTTTACGATGATCTGCCGCCAATCCGCTTGAGCTTTCCCGCCTGCTGCAACGGGGTTGACAATGGTGAAGATAGAAGATGACGCCTTCATGTCTGGCCCTGCCTCCCATTCTCTACCTGCCGTTCGATTTCCCTTGTAAGGAAGAAATTCAGGACGGTCCTTATGCCGATTATCGATGCCAGCTGCCCTATATCGTTCCAGGATGGCGCAAAGGTGGTTTTGAGTATACTGGCTCCTATGAGAAAACCGAGTCCCAGTGAAAAGGCATGCCCCAGCTCCATTCGACTTTCCCTCAAAGCTTCTTTGGATTCTGTCTGGAACATGGAATCTTTCACGAAGATTACCAGACCTTTAGCCATTCCAACCACTATAACGAAGATGGCAAACAGTTGTGAAAAAGACGTTGTATAATCGATGAGCGCTTTGAGAAAATCATGCATCCTTTTTCACCCTTTTGTAAGGTTTTTTAAAATAGTATACAATAATTCTCGGAAAAGTGAGTCCGTGTATTCCAGGGGTGTTGAAAGGAGGGTGCAGGTGAACGAACTTCTGTGGTTTGCGTTTTTGATCATGGATTTGTCGGTACTCTTGCTGATGTTCAGATTCTTTGGTAAGTTTGGATTGTATGTGGTCATAACATACAGTATAATACTGTGCAACATCCAGGTTCTAAAAACAGTGGAGTTGTTTGGATTGACAGCCACGCTCGGGAACGTCTTGTATGGTGGTATATTCCTTGCAACGGACATTCTGGGTGAGGTATACGGCAAGGAACATGCCAGAAAGGGTGTGTACATCGGGTTCATATCCCTCATCATCATGACGGCGTACATGCAGATGGCCTTACTCTTCAAACCAGCTGAGGCGGATTTCATTGATCCTCACATCAGGGCCATATTTTCACTGATGCCTCGAATAATGATAGCCAGCCTCACAGCCTATCTGGTTTCTCAGCTTCACGATGTATGGGCATTTCATTTCTGGAAGAAGAAGACCCATGACAAACATCTCTGGTTGCGTAACAACCTTTCCACGCTGGTGAGTCAATTCATAGATTCTCTCATATTTTGTGCCATAGCCTTTATGGGGCTTTATGACTTTCGGACGTGGTTCGATATACTTATCACAACGTACTTTCTAAAGATGATGGTTGCCGTTCTGGATACACCGTTCATTTACCTGGCAAAGAGGGTGGCGAGAGTTGCGGAAAATACCTGAGGGGGTTATTGCTCTTGCACCCATGGCGGGGTACAGTGACTTCGCTTTTAGAGCGGTATGCAGATTGTGGGGGGCTGATCTGGTCTACTCTGAAATGACAGCCGCAAAGTTTTTGCTCGCTGGAGGGGATATTCCAAAGGATTCTCCGGTTGTACAGTTGTTTGGTTCAGATCCTCAGGAATTGGCGGAAGCTGCCAGGCTGGTGGAATCCAGTGCAATGTGGGTGAATTTCAACGCTGCATGCCCCGTTAGGAAAGTCATGAAAAAAGGTGCCGGAGCTGCTCTGCTTGGTGATCTGAGGCGTTTAAGAATAATCGTCAGGAGAATGAAAAGCGTTCTGCAAAAACCCCTCAGCGTGAAGATACGCCTCGGGCTCGAAAAAAACGTGGTGGAAAAAATCATATCTGTTCTCCTCGAGGAAGGCGTTGATCTTGTCGAGCTTCATCCCCGAACTGCCAGACAGTTGTATTCTGGAAAAGTAGATAGAAAGGTGTTTGCGTACATCAAGGAACGTTTTCCTGTTGCACTGTATGCGAGCGGGGATGTATTCACCCCTCATGATGTCAGGGAGCTTTTCGAAGTATACGGTGTTGATGGCGTATTGATAGCTCGGGGAGCGGTGGGATTTCCATGGATTTTCAGGAGTTCCAAGCTTTACATGAAAGAAGGTCGTGTTTATAGTCCCGGTGTTGATGAGATGCTCGAAACCATCGAGTTGCATCTTCGGCTTTTAAAGTCGTCGAAGGGACCCAGAGCTGCCGCAATTTTCCGGAAGTTCATATCAGGTTATACCAGAGGAATGCGTAATGCCAGAAAATACAGGCTAATGATGATGCGTGAGGGTAGTGTGGAAGGGCTCATCAAACTTTTCAGAGAATTCATGCTGGCTCATGCATGTCGTGCTCAATACCGCGAGTTGTATGTGGGAGGGGGTTACGAAGATGGGAAGGAAAATAAGAGTGCTGGTTGCAAAACCGGGGCTCGATGGACATGATAGGGGCGCGAAAGTGGTTGCCCACGCGCTTCGCGATGCTGGTATGGAGGTTATATACACGGGTTTGAGACAAACACCTGAGCAGATTGTCACCGCTGCCATCCAGGAAGATGTGGATGTTATAGGTCTGAGCATACTTTCCGGCGCGCACATGGAATTGTGTGGGCGAATTCTGGATTTGATGAAGGAAAAAGGTTTGAATGTTCCAATTTTTGTGGGTGGGATAATACCCGATGAGGATGTGGAAAAATTGAAAGAGATGGGGATAGCTGAGGTATACGGTCCCGGCACATCCCTTTCGAAGATAGTGGAAGACATAAGAACGGCAGTCGGTGAAAGAAAATGATGGGTGTCGATATTCTGCTTGAACGTTATAGAAATGGAGATATCTTTGCATTGTCAAGATTGATCACGCTTTGTGAGGATGGTGAATATCATTTCGAAGAGCCTGGCGTGGAAAACTACCATGTTATCGGTGTAACCGGCGGTCCCGGTGTGGGTAAAAGTAGCGTGATCGATAGACTTGCTGCGAAGTTCCTGGATGATGGTGTAAGGGTTGCTGTCCTTGCTGTGGATCCTTCAGGTCCTTTCACGCAAGGGGCTTTTCTTGGTGACAGAGTGAGGATGAGAGATTTGAATACCCGGGGTGTGTACATCAGAAGTATGGCAAGTCGTGGTATTCTGGGTGGGCTTGGACCTGCCGTTTGCGATGCCATAAACCTGCTCGCCGGTTTCGGTTTCACCAGGATATTTGTGGAAACGGTGGGAGCAGGTCAGGCTGATATAGACGTTATGAATGTGGCGGATACGATCCTGCTGGTTATGGCACCGGGTATGGGTGATGAGATACAGATACTGAAAGCGGGAATAATGGAGATAGCGGATGTATATGTGGTGAACAAAAGCGACGTCGAAGAAGCGAGTTTTCTGCGTGGACAGCTGGAGGCACTTCTGATGATGGATGAAAGTGGGAGATCCAGGCAAATAGTGAACACCAGCTGCGTGCTCGATAGAGGATTTGAAGAATTGAAAATGGTGGTTGAGAAGCATTATGCTGATATGGTGAGCAGCGGAGAAATAGCAGAAAGAAGGAGAAGACGGAAAAGATACTTTGTCACGAAATTGGTGATGAAGGAGATACAGGAATCGCTCGATTCTATAAATATCGATGGTTTGAACTTTGAAGAGATCAAAAAAATGCTATGCAGGCGATTTTTGGGGCAGTCGATGTGATTGTGTATAATCAAGTATAATCGGGAATGTTAGGAGGGGGGAACCTTGGAAGAGGTTTTAAAGGTTGTTGGACTCAAGAAGTGTTATGAAGAAGTTAAAGCGGTAGATGGGATATCGTTCTCGATTTACAGAGGTGAAATCTTCTCTCTGCTTGGACCCAATGGAGCAGGAAAAACCACCACAATGGAGATCCTCGAGGGATTGAGAAGGCCCGATGCAGGAGAGATATATTATTTCGGTGAGCGTGTCCAGAAGATAGACATGCGTATAAAAGAACGAATAGGGATGCAGCTTCAGGATTCACGTTTTTTCGATTATCTTACCGTTAAGGAAAATCTCGAGTTCTTTGCGGGATTGTACAGCAGAAAAAACGATGTGACGCGATTGCTGGATATCCTGGGGTTGCAGGATAAGTCCAAAACACTGGTGAAACATCTTTCAGGAGGTCAGCTCAAGAGACTGGCCATAGCCGTTGCTCTGGTGAACGATCCTGAAGTGGTGTTCCTGGATGAGCCCACCACAGGTCTCGATCCTCAAGCCAGGAGAACGCTCTGGAATATCATCGTTAAATTGAAAGAAATGGGAAAGACGATTTTTCTGACGACTCATTACATGGAAGAAGCTGAACAACTCGCTGACAGGGTTTTCATAATAGACCACGGTAGGATCATCGCCAGCGGGACGGTAAACGAATTGGTGAATTCCCTCGGTATGGAAAGTGTTGTAGAGTTCGATCTGGACGGAACAATGCCGGTGGAGGAATATTTCAAGGACAGCAGAAAGTTCGAAGATGGAAGGTACGAAATAACCACTCATGATCCGGAAAAGACGTTGTCGATAGTTTACGAGCTGGCGCGAAAGCATGGTGTCAAGATCAGAAATCTCGTGATAAGACGCCCAAACCTGGAAGATGTTTTCCTGCATCTCACCGGTAGATCCCTCAGGGATTGAAAGGGGGAGGGGGAATGAAGATAATCAGATTAGGGCAGGGGTTTTTCCTATCAACCTTCAGGGAGTTTGGTTCTTCCTTCTGGATTTTGATCTTTCCTCTCATCCTTTATATGATAATGTGTTCCATATTCGGGCATTTCGATGAGGGGAACATGGGTATCAGACTCGGAGTGGTGTATGAGGATAAACTGGGTGGACCCGGCAAAATAATAGAGATGGTACTTTCCGAAATTTCCGGTAAGAACGGCCCTTTCGAAAAAACAGAGTATGCCACCAGAGAAGAAGGATTGGAGGCCCTCAAGAAGGATACCATAGATGTCCTGTTTGTGGTGCCTAAAAAGACTAGTATCCACATGTTGAGAGCCATGCTGGGAGGAGGAAAAGGCGGCCTTCCTCCAGCTTCATTACTTATCTTCTACGTCGAGGGCAGGACTGCATCAAGAATTGGAGCGAACATCATTGAAAACATCATGGATTCCATAAATCTGGAGGCAACCAGGAGACGTGGTGGCTTCTATCGTTCCTTCAATGTGGCCATGGAACCGATAAGAAAGAAAGAAGCCATGGATTTCGACTTTCGTTATTACTTCTTCCCGGGTGTGATGTTGACAGCCATCATCTCCACATCGGTTTTTTCGTTTCCTATAGGTTTTCTGGAAATGAGAAAAAATGGTTTGACCAGGAGGTTGCTCGCAACTCCCATAACTCCATTACAATTCTTCTGGGGTTACGTCTTCGGCATGTTCATGATGGTTGGGCTTTCCATCATAGGATTGTATGCGCTGGCATATTTCGTATATGGGGTAAAGCAGCACATCTGGGAGTTCAAATTCATTGCCATGATACTTTACTCTATCTTCACGCTATTTTCTCTGGGGTTAATGTTGAGCGCTTTCGCCAGGAAGCAGGGAACCACGGTGGCGATATCCAACATCGCCAACTATATCCTGATGTTCCTGGGAGGGTTGTATTTCCCCGTTTTTCAGGTGCCTTTTACTCTCAAGATCATCGTTTACTCGCTTCCCTCCACTTATCTGGTTGAGGGTTTCAGAAAGTTCTTCGGTTACGATATAGCAGGGTTATCATGGGTTTCGATATTCGGTGTTCCAGCCATCTGGGCCACCGTTTCTCTTGTGATCTTCTCGTTACGTTTCAAGAAGGTGATGGGATATGAATGAATTGAAAAAATTGATCGTGGTTTTCAAGGCGTATTTGAAAGATTCTGCAAGGGATAAAACGGCGCTGTTTCTGACCTTCCTTTTTCCCCTGGTGTTCTTGCTCATATTTGCCAATGTATTCACAGGTGGCGGTTATGAAACCACAAAGATAGGAATATTTCTGGATACACCCGATGCGGAGATTGTGAAAAGGACCCTTGAAAACACAGGCGCCTGGGAGTTGATTCCTTATGAATCCGGGTCTGAACTACGAGCAGCTCTGATCGACGGAAAACATGAAATCGGTGTGATAATAGAGGGAAACGAGATCAAACTCATTTACAGGGAAGGTAGCCCTGCCATAATGGGTGAGGTACAGAATATTTCCATGATGGTAAAAACCGTTCTGGAAAGGTTATACAACGAAGTGGTGGAAATAGTCAAAGTTAAAAAGGAAAATTATAAAGCTGGTAGAGTGGTTTCAACCGGCAGGAATTTTATCCTGGCTGGTGTGATCGCGATATCCATACTGTCGAACGGGATGTTTTCTGTTATATCGGTGTTCGGTGCACACAAACAGTTTATAAAGAGGTTGATAGCTTCACCTGTTAAACCTGTAATCATGATGGCTGGTATGACGCTGACAAGGTTCGTGATATCGCTCATAGCCGCGATATTCATGTTGTATTTGAGCCATTCGATGCTGGCAATGGTTTTCGATCTGTCGTTTGCAAAGTTTCTCGTGCTGGCGATAACATCCACCCTGGCCATGATGGCGCTGGGGGTGCTTTTCGTTTCGCTGTTCAAAACCAGCAAAGCTGCTTCCAATGCTGCTTCTATATTTATGGTTATTGCAACGTTCTTTGCGGGTGTGTACTTTCCCATCACCTTTCTTCCTAAATCTCTTCAAACATTTGCCAGTTTCATCCCTGTGAAATATGTGGCTCAAGGGGTGAGATATACCCTTGGGGTGGAATACATGAGTGAACATGCCTTCTGGATGATGAACGTGGTATTCGCATTGAGTGGCATTTTCCTGCTCGTATGGGCTTCGAATGTGTTCTTCCGGCCTGAACGTTGATCGTGGAGGTGGGTGTATGAGATGCAAATTGGTTTTCCTGCTCTTATTCTTCCTTGTTGGATGTTTGTTTTACGCGTCTCATCTGGACCCAGAGAAGGTTCTCGGCGAAGTACCATCTGGTGATCCTGCCCTCCCTCCTTTGAACGTTATCATCATATGGCACCATCATCAACCTCTTTACAAGGTGCCCGGTGGTCTTGATTATATGATGCCATGGGTGAGAGCCCATGGAGTCAATGATTATCCGTACATGGCCGATCTAGTTGAAGATTATCTTGAGAACGGTAAGGTAACGTTCAACATCGTTCCAAGTTTGCTTCTGCAGATAAACGATTATCTACAGGGTGCTGAGGACGAGTACATGAGACTTTCCATGAAACCCGAAGAGGAACTCACCGAAGAGGAGAAAAAATTCATCATCGAACACTTTTTCGATATCAACCCTCGCTTCGTTAACGCGCATGCGAGATACCGTGAGTTGATGGAGAAAAAGGTCAACGGTTTGAGCTTTTCGGATCAGGATATCCTGGATCTCAAGGTATGCTGGAACCTGTACTGGGTGAACATAGATTACATCAAGGAGGATCCAGTGCTCTCAGTGCTAATGGAAAAGGATGGAGGCTACACTCGCCAGGATCTCCAGTATGTCCTGAAGAAACATCTTGAGCTCATGACAACGATAGTTCCAAAATACAGGAGGTTATGGAAGGAAGGTCGGA
>JAGGZV010000043.1 GCA_021161835.1 Thermotogae bacterium
ATGGAGTTATCGATCGTTGGGGTTACGCCGACAGTGGTTTGAATCCCTGGCACACGATTCCCTGGATTTATTCGATGGGCGGGTCTATACTGGATCCAACCAATTCAAAGGCCAGAGGGTACGTCAACTCTCCTGACAGCGTCAAGGCACTGAAGGTTTTCTCTCAACTGTACAGAGAAGGGTATATAGCTGATACGGTGGCAGGTGGCGGTAACATCGGTACATTCGAAGGATACTCTGAGGGTATATATGCAATGAGCGTTGGTGGTCCGTGGAGTTGGCCAATCATCAAGGGACAGTATCCCGATGCGGAGATCCACTATGCGTTGTTCCCGGCGGGAAAGGGTGGTTCGAGATCCGTCGTCGGAGGAGAAGACATCGTGATTTTCAAGAGCACACGGTATCCGAAGGAAGCGTGGGAATTCGTCAAGTACATGGTTTCATACGAAGTTCAGAAGGAATTTTCCACGGTGGGACAGATTCCGATTCTGAAGTCGTTGCTGAATGATCCTGTGATAAAGAACCATCCGTTCATGGGTATATATTTGAAGCAGCTTGAAACAGCTGTGGCCAGATCTCCACATCCTGGATGGAATCAGATAAGTGATATTCTGCAGAAAGCCTGGGAAGATGCGGTGATAGGTGGAGTGGATCCCCGGGAGGCATTGGACTGGGCTGCAGAAGAGATGGAGGCGGTTCTTGAAGAATTCCAATGAGTTTTTACCGGGGGTGGGAGCGCGATCGTTCCCACCCTCGTTCCTGCGTTCACGAATCCTCGATCATTTAGCTTTTCGCTTTACAAAGGAGGATAACTTTTTGTGCTGAAGAGGAGCACTCATAGAAAGATAGTGGGGACTTTCTTCGTTTTACCTGGGCTCATCTCTTATTTCAGTTGGACCGTTTATCCCATCATCAAGTCTTTTTCAATGAGTTTCTATAAGTGGAGTTTGAACCCTGAGATTCCTCCCCGTTTCATTGGGCTGGATAATTATAGAAAATTGTTCCACGATAGTCTGTTCTGGCTCGCATTGAAGAACACCGTTATGTACGTTGTTATCACGGTTCCCGGTCAGATCATTCTTGGTCTTTTGATCGCTCTGTTGCTCAATCGAAACATGAAGGGTAAGATAGTTTTCAGGCTTTTGTACTATCTCCCTGTTGTCACTTCTTGGGTTATTGTGTCTGCCGTCTTTCAGTACCTCTTTGCGACAAGAGGTGGGATCGCCAATTTCCTGTTGAAGGATATATTGCATGTGGTTTCAAGCAATATAAGATGGTTTTCGCAACCTTCCATGGCGATGATTCCCATATACGCGCTGGGCATCTGGAAGGGGATAGGCTGGTCGATGTTGATCTTCCTGGCGGGACTCCAGGCTATTCCCCGCGAGTATTATGAAGCTGCACGTGTTGATGGAGCGAACGCGTGGGTAACCTTCTGGAGAATAACGTTACCTCTTTTGAAACCTGCATTCGTTTTCGAACTGGTGATGTTGACGATAGGCGGTTTCAACGTGTTCTTATCTGTATACGTCATGACGGGTGGGGGACCGAGAAACGCCACGCAGGTATTGTCCACATACATGTTCAAGCAGGCATTCCAGTATTTCCATTTCGGATATGGAGCGGCCATTTCCGTAATCTTTTTCATCTTAGTTTTCACCATTGCACAGCTCCAGCGTATGCTTTTCAAGCGTGTTGAAGTGTGAGGTGAAGTGGATGATGACGCGGAGACAGAGGATGAACGTATTCGTTTTTGTGATTCTTTCAGTTGGTGTGGTGATAATGATTTTCCCCTTTTATTATATGTTCATCACGTCACTCAAGCAGGCGGCGTATGTATTCACCGTTCCTCCACAGCTCATACCCAAACCGGCAACTTTTGGAAATTATGTGTTCGTGTGGAAGGAAGCAAACTTTGGCCGGTACTTTTTAAACAGTGTTACGATAACCATACCAGGCGTGGCCCTCAATGTTTTCCTTTCAGCGCTAACAGCTTATGGATTTGCAAGATACGATTTCCCCTTCAAAGAGTTTGTATTCAGTTTGCTGATAGCAACACTTTCTGTACCCGGTTTGCTGCTGATAATTCCCCAGTTTCAAATTGTCAGTCGATTTAGATTTCTCATAGATAACAAACTGACGGTTATCTTAACGGCTGGTGCAAGCAGCATTGCATTCAACGCGTTTTTTCTCAGGGGTTTTTTTGAAAGCTTACCGAAGGAGATCGAGGAGTCTGCGGAAATCGATGGATGTAACGCTCTTCAGGTCTTTTGGTATATAGTGGTCCCGATGGCCCGTCCGGCCATCGGGACCCTGGCGATAATGTCGTTTCTGGGTATCTGGGATGATTATTTCTGGCCTTCTTTGATTCTGCAATCGAAGCATAACTGGACTTTACCCATAGGAATCATGGCGTTGAAGGGGCAGCATACGGTAAGATGGAATCTCATCTTTGCGGGAACCATGATAGCGGTTACACCCGTGCTGATAATATACTTCGTGCTCCAGAAGTACTTTGTAAAAGCGGTATCAGAAGGAGGATTGAAGTTTTGATTTTCAAAGGGAGGTAGCAGCGTGCGGGTAAGGTTCGATAAGGCTTTCTATCATCCAGGTGACGTTATGATATTGGGGATAGAGACTTCTTCGAAAGGTTCCTTTAGAATAAGAATCTCCAAACTGGTAGAGCAGATTATGGAAATAACCACGATGAGGAGGATGGTCAGGGTTTTTATACCGTACGGTATGTACGGCGGTTACGGTGTCGATGTGGAGGTGCTGGACGAAGCTGGACACGTTGTTGATGAGATTCACAGGGGCATAGTGGTAGGAGAAAGATGGACTGATTTTCCCGTTTATGGGTATCTCGCAAACTTTGAGCCTGAAAGGTACGACGTGGATAAAACGGTTGATTGGTTGGCGCAGTACCATATCAACGCTCTTCAGTACTACGATTGGATGTACGATTATCATGAGCTCGTGTACGATAAGGGAGATCTGTACAAAGATGCATGGGGGAGGAAAAGGCTTATTTCCAACAGGGTTTTGAAAAAGTTGATAGATGGTGCCCGTAGAAGAAATATCGCTTCCATGGCGTACGTATCCATTTATGGTGTGCATAGGAGTGTAGCAGACCAGCATCCAGATTGGGTTCTTTACACGCGTAAGGGGACTGAAATCAAACCGTTGGATTTCTCCGAAAAACTTTGCATAATGAACACTTACAGGAACAGCGGGTGGACAAAGCTTCTTCTTAAGGAGTGTGAAAAGGCTGTCGAATACGGCTTTGATGGGATCCATCTGGATCAATACGGATATCCAAAAGATGGGGAAACGTTGATTCTGGAGGACGGTTCTTACGTATCATACATGACATCAAAAGGTTTCAGGGAATTTGTGACAATGTTGAAAGAACGCATCGATAAACCCATATTCTTCAACTACGTTGACAATTGGCCAACGGAACTTCAGAATGATCTTGAGACCTCGGTGGTTTACATAGAACCATGGGAATGCTGTCCAACTTTGAGGGAGTTATCGCAGATAACG
>JAGGZV010000063.1 GCA_021161835.1 Thermotogae bacterium
CACCCACACCGCTACCAACGGTGATGAAAATACAGTTTCTGTAATTCTTCGCCTTTCCAATCGCATAGTGTGCAACAGCAAAAGAATCAACATCGTTGTATACGAGAACAGGTACCTTTATCCTCTCTTTAAGCATCGAACCTATGGGAACATTTCTCCAATTCAGTATGTACGAGCTTCTCACCATCCCACGCTCATCATCAACAGAACCAGACACAGCGATACCCACGCCCAGAAACCGCCTGTTACTGTATTCCGGGATCTTTGCAACGGTATCAACGAATTCCACGATCTTCTCAACGACCCCATCAGGATCTGCACTGCTCAACGACACCTCATGCTCCAGAACCGGCGTACCCAGCAAATCCGTGACAACAAAGTAGAGATACAGATAACCGATTTTCACGCCCACAGCCCAACTATGCTTTTCATTTATTCCAAGCAGTATGGGACGTCGGCCTCCCTTTGACTTCCCATGGCGGTTCTCCCTTATGAGCCCTGCTTCCAGCAAACGAGCGGTGATGTTTGTAACGGCGGCGGTACTGAGCCCGGTTACCTTGCTTATGGTTGTTCTGCTGGCTTCACCAAGCTGTCTTATGGTTTTGAGAACAATCTTTTCGTTGTGGTCCTTGAGAATATCTTTAGTAAGTTTCACCAAAATAAACCTCCCATAACTATCTTTATTCACTGAAAAAAGTATCATTAAGATAATACCATGAGAGATGAAGGATGTCAAGCCCATGAATGTCTCTCCGCAGTGTGAAGCTTAAGGAGTATAATTGTTTGTCGATACGATGCCGATCAACCGGAGGAATGCCGTGCTCAGCAAAAGATTCGTGTGGCTGATAACAACAACCTTGATTTCAATATCGCTTTTAAAAATATTGTTGCCACTACTCTCGATTCCTGAAGAAGACTTAATATACAAAAGCCTTTCCAGGATAGAAAAACTTGAGGGTGATTATACCTTTGCCGTCATGGGCGACAACAAAAACTCCATCTCCACCTTCGGGAAGATGATCGAAATGATCAACAAGGACCCGGAAATTGCGTTTGTGGTGAATACAGGCGATATGGTATTCCTTTCTAACCGGCCGCCGCGACAGAGCCACCAGCGTAACTTGCAAAGGAACACTACCCTGCTGTATGACCTGGGATGGATCACACATTCCTTGCACTACAAAGAATGGTTCTTAGCAATGCTATGAATTAACAAAGCATTAACAATAGCTGGTAATCCAGGCAAGAACAAACACATTGGATTTCCATCGCCAAAAGATATCCAAGCTTGAAACCCTGCAAAAGCTATCCTGAGCTTCCCAAAAGAAAGTCTTTCTGAACAGGAGCTAAACACGTTGAAATTCATAGTGGAGGAAGAAAAGCCCGCATATGATGTTTACACAACTCTTTACGATAAGTGGTACTTGAAGATATTCAAGAATATATCAGAATCAGAGAAAACACACATAAGCATGGTGAAAACCCTGCTCGAAAAGTATGGAATAAAGTATGAATATTCAGAAAAGATAGGAACATTCTACAACAAGGAATTGCAGAAGCTTTACGATGAACTGGTCAAAGAAGGTTACAAAAGCATCGAAAGAGCTCTCTGGGTAGGGGCAGCCATAGAAGACAAGGATATATACGACCTTGAAAAAGAACTCAAAGCCATCGACAACCAGGATATCAAATATGTCTTTTCCAGACTGATAGCAGGCAGCGAAAATCATATGAGAGCTTTCGATAAGCAACTTTACGAAAACACAGGTGAACACTACAAAGCCCAGTACATCTCCATTTAACTACCACCCCTGATAGTAACTATCACCGGTGATAGTGTATCATCCTCGGCAAACGGACGAAAAACATCAAAGAAGAACAGTGCAGTGTTATAAAATCAATGCGAATAAACGTTATTCATATCGTGAATAATGAGGTGAAAATCCGGGGAAGTTTAAGAACCATCATCAAGCGTCCGGGAAATTCTATTCCAGATAACATAGACATTCACTGCGCCCATATAAAATACCTTTCCAAATAAAACGCTCCTTTAGCAAGATACAGCACTACCGATCCGCGCATTGCAAAAGACAATCTTTGACGACGCCACAATTAACAAATCATCAACAGTTGATAACAGTGAAGACGATGAAAGAAGTGGAGCCGATACAATCAACAAAGTGCCATGAATAAAAAACGCCTTCTTGTGTCCAAGATTAAGTAAGGGATATCAACAAAAATTTGCTATTCTGCGAGAACAGATTATCATACACTTACTACCGCATGGGAATTACAATAGCTCATCCTTTATCGGTACTGTTAGCAAGAACAAGCACAGTGAATTTCTGGATCCCCGGTGAGGCAAGATATCGTAAAGATTTCCCTGGATACCTCCGAATGAATGTTATAATCTATGTGAATAGATGTTATTCATGTTGTGAATAAAGTGGGTGAAGAAGAGAGCCGATGTACGTTAGTAGATGGGCAGAAGAAAAGATAAAGAAACTTTTTGACATCTTTCCAGTTGTCGTTTTGACAGGACCAAGACAGGTTGGTAAAACAACAACTGCTAAAATATTCTCTGAAGAGGGGGCTTACGTAAATTTCGACGATATATACGTGCTACACAGCGCAAAAATCGATCCAAAGTCAATCATCCCCGATTCAGAATTGGTTGTTATAGATGAAGTTCAAAGATTTCCAGAGATATTGCTTGTCATCAAAGAAATCGTCGACAAAGATGCCAACAGGAAATTTCTTTTGACAGGTTCTTCATCTCTTCTAGTTATGAAAGGTGTTTCCGAAAGCTTGGCCGGAAGAGCTGGATATGTGACCATGTACCCATTCACGATAGGCGAAATTATGAAAAAACCCCCGAATCTCCCTGATCTCTTGAAAGGAGAAGTTTCAGACGCTGAACCACCAGGTTTTTCATTCTCAGACCTTCTGAAGAAGGGATTATTCCCAAAGCCTTTTTTCATGGATAGAGGTTGGAACGAGTGGTACAGGATGTATGTAACAACGTACGTTGAGAAGGAGTTCAGGATGCTTAGCAACATAGTGGATCTCTCATCGTTCGCATCGTTCATGGTAATGAGTTTCCATTCCATCTCATCGCTTTTCAACGAATCTGAAATTGCGAAGGAGATAGGGGTATCACAACCCACAGTTCACCGGTATTCGTCCATCCTCACATCTTTGAATATCAGCATCAAGCTTCCAGTTTTTTCGAAAAGTTCTGGGGGTGTGAAAAAGAGAGTAAAATTATATGCTATTGATCCCGCACTTGTGAGATACACACTTCACCTGGATTTGACAGAGGAATGGGAAGGAAAACTTCTTGAGAATCTTGTTTTCAACCAGCTAAAGGTTCAAATAGATATTGTGAACGGGCAGCTATTCTATTACAGGTCAAAGAATCTGGAGGTGGACTTTCTTGTGAAAAAGGGAGAAATACTCACACTCTTTGAAGTGAAGAGGTCTGGCACCACCCTCTGGACTCTCAAAAGACTTGTAGAAACCAGGAAAGATCTAAATGCCACAGCCGCGTACATCGTCACCATTGAAGGAAAGCCAAGAGAATTATCACCAGGCGTCTGGGAAATCCCATTCTGGATGATATAAAGTATTCCTTAACAAAGGCTATACCGGCCAAGCTGGTTTATATGATTATTGCTGCATTTGCGAAATTGTTATACCATAGCCGATTATTACGCTGATAAGTAATAAACTGGCGATTGTTAGTTCATTTTTCGTCTTTTCCAACTCGTTTTTTAAATACGTTACAGTGCCAGCGATTGTCTCCAATTTAGCTCTTAAATGCTTGTTTTCCAGCTCTAAAAACGCTCCATAATCCATCCATTCATCGAGAAACGTCACCAACACATTGAAATCCTCGACACTTATATCGACGTACCTTCTGCTCCCAACGAAGATGTGCAATTCGGAATCATAACGCCAAGTTAATGAAAAGGATGTTGCAGGCTCTTCTTCAGGAAGCAAGGGAGTCGCGCGAAAATGTATTGTACGTTCAGCTACAAGCGTCGCATTACTAATGAGCAAAATACCGATTAGAAACCCTAAGATGTTAACCTTTGAAAACCGCTGAACCATAACAATTAACATAGACATTATGCTTGCTCGGTTTTTCATACTTTCCCCTCCCCTGTACAAATTACTTGTATTTTTACTCCCCCAGCAACTAATAGTACAAAAGTTTTCTGCTAATTACTTTTTTCACTTTTCTAATGAAATGAGGATGCGCTCTTCTAGCGAAGTTGAGGAACACTCACGCTACAGCTACATCACAGTTC
>JAGGZV010000095.1 GCA_021161835.1 Thermotogae bacterium
GCCTACCCCTTCCTGCCTTCGAACACCAGAAGTATAGAAGAAGCTGAAAAGGAAAAGATAAAGGTGGATCAGGTGGTAATAGGAAGCTGTACCAACGGACGCATGGAAGACCTGAGAATAGCCGCTGAAATCCTGAAAGGTCGAAAGGTGGCCCCACACGTTAGATGCATAGTGATACCTGGCTCACAGAAGATCATGAAGGAAGCCATCAAGGAAGGTTTGATAGATATATTCCTGGAAGCGGAATGTGCCGTCTCCACCCCTACCTGTGGTCCGTGTCTTGGAGGACACATGGGAATACTCGCAGCTGGAGAAGTGGCTCTCTCCACCACCAACAGAAATTTCGTCGGAAGGATGGGGCATCCAGAAAGCAAAGTTTTTCTCGCCTCTCCTGCCGTAGCCGCTGCCACGGCTGTTAAAGGATACATAGCGGATCCAAGAAAACTGTGAGGTGAGAACATGAAGATGAAAGGGAAAGTGTTTCTGTTTGGCGACAACGTAAACACCGATGAGATCATCCCCGCCCGATATCTCAACACCTCCGATCCTGCAGAACTTGCCAGGTACTGCATGGAAGACATCCGTCCGGGATTTGGACGCCGTGAGGACATAAAAGGCGGAATAATAGTAGCAGGTGAAAACTTCGGATGCGGTTCTTCAAGAGAACACGCTCCCATAGCCATAAAAGCAGCTGGAATATCGTGTGTGATCGCAAAATCCTTCGCGAGGATATTCTTCAGGAATTCCATAAACACAGGCCTGCCGATCGTTGAACTGTCGAATATAGAGGAGTTCGAAGAAGGAGATGAGGTGGAGGTGGACCTCGAAAAAGGTGTGGTGAAAAACGTCACGAAAGGAAAGGAATATAAAATACAACCTTATCCGGACTTTCTGAGAAACATCATCAAAGCGGGAGGCTGGTTGGAATACTGTCTGACGGTTGTTGGGGGGCAGGAAACATGACATACAAGATAGCGGTCCTTCCAGGCGATGGAATAGGCCCTGAGGTGATGCGTGAAGCGTTGAAAATCCTCGATGTCGTGGAAAGAAAGAGCGGCGTGAAATTCCAGACGAAATTCGGTCATATAGGTGGTGAAGCATACGACAAGTTCGGAACCCCCCTTCCCGAAGAGACGAAAAAGCTGTGCTTCGATTCAAATGCTGTCTTGTTGGGGAGTGTTGGTGGCAGTAAGTGGGATTCGCTTCCTCCACACCTCAAACCGGAAATAGGAGGACTGCTGGCGCTCAGAAAATCTCTGAAATTGTACGCCAATCTGAGACCGATAAAAGTGTACAGATCCCTGATCTCTATCTCTCCCCTATCGGAAGGAGTGCTCAAAGACGGTGTGGATCTCATAACAGTTAGAGAATTGTCACTGGGGGTCTATTTCGGTGAACCCAGAGGCATGGATGAAGAAAAAGGATACGATACCATGGTCTACGATAGAAAAACGGTTGAAAAGATAGCCAGGGTGGCTTTTGAAACGGCACGAAACAGGCGCAAAAAAGTCACATCGGTTGACAAGGCGAATGTGCTGTACAGTTCCATCTACTGGAGGAAGGTAGTGGAAGAAGTTGCGAAAGACTATCCCGACGTGACACTTCAACACATGTACGTTGATAACGCCGCAATGCAACTAATTCTGAACCCCTCACAGTTCGATGTGATACTGACCACCAACATGTTCGGAGACATCCTCTCCGACGAATCTGCCGCTCTCGCAGGTTCATTGGGCATGCTTCCATCCGCTTCCCTTGGAGAAAAGGTGAATCTCTACGAGCCAGCCGGTGGATCCGCACCGGATATAGCGGGTAAGAACATTGCAAACCCCATAGCACAGATACTTTCACTCGCCATGATGCTGGAGTTTTCTTTCAACATGGTGGATGTGGCCAGAAAGATAGAGAAAGCCGTAGAGATGGTGATAGAAGAGGGCTACAGAACACGCGATATAGCTGAGATTCCAGAAAAAGCCATTTCCACCTCCGAGATGGGAGACAGAATATGCGAAAAACTTGAAGTAATATGGTGAGGAGGCCTCCCGGCCCTTTTCTTGGTGCGTATTCTTATACCACTTGAAAAATGAGTGATTCATCACTTTCTCCACTCCAGGGAGTTGTAAAGTTACTGCAGACCGGAACAGTTTGGTTCTTATCAGATCTACCACCATTTTTTACCTTATCGCATCAAGACAGAGAATGCAAGGAATCACCAGAATTGGGTAAATACAAATCTTTTATCTGCTTGTCAGGTTAACACACCCTTATACTGAACTCTTGTCTTCCACATCATATGTGTACCAGCATTCAGAAAAAGTAATCCTCTGTATACATGAAAAGATCCATTTTATGAGGTTTGGTACCGATACCATAGAAGTAGCTTTGAGTACCATCGACTTTGAATTTGATACCACTCATCATATAAACGTTGTTTAAATCCAGGAATCCCATGTATATGTATGTCAGAAACTCCTGACTCTCGAGCCCTTTTCCCTGTAAACCTATGGTCCAACCGCTTTGACTGTACGGGAAGATGTTGAAACAAACTACTCCGTAATATTTCCATGTGCTGTTGTTAAAGCAGTACTTCAAATCTAAATAATTGTAAGCGTGTTCATCGAACACCGTCAAAACATCGAATCCCACCGTATGGGTACTCTCTTTCGAAGTGGCACCGTTCATGGTGTAGTTCACATTGAAGGAGAGTGTATCTCTGGTCAACGAAATGTTGGGAGTCAGCTCCCAGCAGTCAGAACTGAAACCAGAAGAATCGTATTCATAAATGCCCTTCAACGAAACGCTGAATTTCAGAGTTGTATCATGGCGCAATCGCAAA
>JAGGZV010000006.1 GCA_021161835.1 Thermotogae bacterium
AATGGTAAATATTTTTTTCCTTTTTTATTTTTCCACCCTAATTTTTTTTTTTTTTTTTTTTTTTTTTTTTTTTATCCTGAATGTCATACATTTTAGCGGAAGCGGTAATTTTCATCGTTTATTATTATGGCGATATTTGCTAATTTCTGGGAGGATGTTAACCATGGATTTGAAGATGAAGCCAAAAAAGGTTTACGAAATCAGGAGCGAAGAAGCGGTAAACGAATACGTTGAAGATTACAAAATCTTCCTTGGAAAATGTAAAACCAGTCGTGAAACCGTTCTGTATCTTGCAGATCTGCTGGAAAAAGAGGGGTTTGAGAATTTCGAGAAAATTGGAAAAACTCCACTCGATCTTCCCAAAAGGTTCTACGCTGTTTACAGAGAAAAGATGCTGGTAGCCTTTCATTTGCTGCCGGATCTCTCATGCGGACTGAACCTTGTAAGCGCCCACGTGGATTCACCAAAACTGGATTTTAAACCTCTCCCCGTGATCGAAAAAGAAGGGTTCGCGATCGCCAAAACCCATTATTATGGTGGTGTCAAAAAGTATCAGTGGTTTGGCATACCCCTTGCAATACGCGGTGTGATAGTAAAAACCGACGGGACAAAGCTTAACGTCGATCTGGATGGAGAGGGTTATACTTTTGTCATCGCCGATCTGCCTCCTCACCTGGATAGAAGAAAAGGGGAAGTGGGGGAAGTTTTCAAGGGAGAAGACTTGAATGTTATTCTCGCGAGTGTGGAAGAAAAAGACGTAAAAGAAGATGCTTTGAAGTTGAAGGTGCTCAAAGTATTAAACGCAAAATATGGCATAAACGAAGAAGACCTTGTAAGTGCAGAACTCGAAGTGGTGCCGGCCATCCAGCCTCAATACGTGGGGTTAGACAGCAGCATGGTGGGAGGATACGGACAGGATGACAGGGTATGTGCTTACGCTGCCGTGAAAGCTCTTGTAGACGCTAAAAACCCGAAACGCTCCATGGGAATAATTCTGGTTGATAAGGAGGAAATAGGCAGTGAAGGCAACACCAGTGCACGTCATCACTTCTGGTTGAAGATCCTCAGGAATATTCTCAGGTCTCTGGGCGGTGAACTGGAAATAGATGACGTGCTCATGCAATGTTCCATGATATCGGGTGACGTGTGTGCGGGGGTTAACCCCTCGTATCCCGATGTACACGATCTTTCCAACGCACCTCGTTTGAATCACGGTATAACCCTCATGAAGTATACGGGAAAAGGAGGAAAGTATTCCACCAATGAGGCAAACGCTGAGTTCGTTGCAAAACTACGAAGATTGTTCAACGAAAAGGGTATCATATGGCAAATAGGAGAGCTGGGCAAAGTGGATCAGGGAGGTGGAGGGACAATATCCAAATACTTTGCGGAGCTTGGCATGGAAGTTATAGATGCCGGCCCACCGTTGATAGGTATGCACTCACCATTTGAGATAGCATCCAAATACGATATGTATGAAACCTATATGGCATTCTCTGTCTTTCTGGAGAGTTTTGAATGATGACAGATTGCTCACCAGAAAAAATAGCAGAAAGGATCATTGATGAATTCAAAAGGATTCATACCCGGAAGGATCCCTTCCAGGTTCTCATCTGCACGATCCTGAGTCAGAGAACGCGCGATGAAAACACTGATACCGCGTGTGAGAATCTGTTCACCATATACGATTCTCCTGAAAAGCTTGCCCGTGCATCCATGGAAAGAGTAGAGGAACTGATAAAACCTTCGGGAATGTTCAGACAGAAAGCCAGAAGAATCATGGAAGTTGCACGGATCATTCTAGAGGAATACGGAGGTAAGGTACCCGATGAAATGGAGAAGCTTTTGAAATTACCGGGAGTGGGGCGCAAAACAGCAAATATAGTGTTATCCATAGCATTCAACAAACAGGTTATAGCGGTCGATACACACGTCCACAGGATAAGCAATCGTCTGGGCTGGGTGCAAACCAAAACACCTTACGAAACAGAGAAAGAATTGTACAAAATCATTCCCAGGAACTTATGGAAAGATTTGAACGGTGCGATGGTAGAATTTGGAAGACGGATTTGTAAACCTATAAATCCACGTTGTCGAGAATGTCCCGTTCATAGATGTTGTGATTATTTCTCCTCCCCAGCGATTGAAAGGAGGAAAACATGAGAAGGCACCTGTTCCTCACAGTATTCCTGGTCATCGTACTTTCAATTGTTACAGCCCGCGAGATAAGCGTTGGAGTTTACGACAATCCTCCTCTATGTTACGTCAAGGACGGAGATTATAGAGGCATATTCCCCGACATTCTCAGGATCTTTGCTAGAACGTACAACTGGGCTATCCACTTTGAGAAGGTGACCTTCATAGAAGGATTGAGAAAGCTGGAAAATGCTCAGCTGGATGCCCTGTGTGCAGTAGCTTACTCTCCAGAACGAGAAAAGATCTACGATTTCAACGATGAAACCATCGTGCACAACTGGGGTAAAATCTACCACCATCCTTCTGAAAAAATCCTTTCGTATTTTGATCTCGACGGTAAAAAGCTTGCGGTGGTCAAAAAAGATATCTATTACAAGTACCTCAAGGAGGAGCTCGAAGATTTCGGCATAGAGCCCATTTTTGTGGAAGTAGGGAAAGATTACCCTACCCTTATGAAGATGGTTGAAAACCATGAAGTGAGCGCCTGTGTGGTGAGCATGATCTTCGGAAAACGGGAAGCGGGGAAATACAACGTGAAGGAATCGCCCATTGTATTCGGACCATCCGAGCTCAGACTTGCCCTCAAAGAAGGAGACGAACGCGTTGCACAATTCGCAAAAGCACTGGATAGCTGGCTTGCCAGAGAAAAGCGCAGGAAAGATTCCACCTACCACAAAGTGATTGAGGAGTACCTGACCTTTGAAAAACCCATTTTCCCCACATGGCTGAAATATGTTGCTGTTTTCGCCGCTCTTGCCTTTGCTCTTCTCACGACAGGCATCTACATTTTGAGACGTATGGTGAAAAGTAAGGTGAAAGAGCTACAGGCCAAAACCGAAGAACTGGAAGCATTCTACCAGGAATTGCAGGCCATGAACGAAGAGCTTGAAGCCATGAACATTCAGCTGAACGAAACCCTGGAAAAAATAAAAACGCTCATAGAAACTATCTCAGAGATGGGCAGCAAGGACATCGACGAAACCACATTTTTAAGAGATCTTCTACATCTTGGATTGAAAATGGTTCCCGAAGCAAAGTACGGTTCAATATCCATGATCGATGGAAACAAATGGAAGTTCATAGCAACGGTGGGACATGATCTCGAAAAACTCAACAGTCTGCCTCTCAAAAAAGAATACATGATCATACCGGAAGATGTCACCATAATAAACAACATCTTCGAGTACGATAAAAAAGTCATGCCGTCGGAACTGTTCGAAAAGTTTCTTGAAGCTTCCAAACCTGTGAAAACAGTGGCCTTCATACCCCTGAAGATTGGTAACAACGTGATAGGAAACATAGCATTGGATCTGGCGGAAGGATCGAAGTTCTCAGAAGAATCCATAGAGATAATGAAAGCACTGGCTTCACTCAGTTCAGCTTTTCTGGCAATGAGGGAATTCGCCAGAACGCAAGGAAAATTTCAGAGTGCGCTCATCAGAACACTGGTGAAGTTCATAGAAATAAGAGATCCTTACACCAGGGGCCATTCAGAAAGGGTTGCAAGACTTTCAGCCGAGCTGGCTGAACGCCTGGGATTGAGTCACAACGAAATAAGGCTGATATACTGGGCAGGAATGGTTCACGATGTGGGCAAGATACTGGTGGAAGAAGGAATACTCAACAAACCCGGACGTCTTACGCCCGAAGAAAAAAAGGTCGTTGAGCAACATCCCGTTGCAGGTGCAAAAATTCTGGAAGAAGTAGAGGAAACCCGTGAGCTGGTTGAAATAGTGCTCTATCACCATGAAAGATGGGATGGTAACGGCTATCCAAGGGGGTTAAAAGATGGGGAAATACCTCTCGGTGCCCGCATACTCGCGGTAACGGACAGCTACGATGCCATGACAAGCGATAGGCCTTATAGAAATGCCATGACTCCAGAAGAAGCTCTCAACGAAATAAAGAAAAATGCAGGAAAACAATTCGATCCGAACATCGTAGATGTTTTTCTGGAAATGATGAATGAAGGAAGATTCAATAGTAGAGAGGTGGAACGCTGATGGCGGATGCGCTGGGTAAACTCTACACCTCGACAGCGGTAGTTACGATGAAGGCAAGGGGCAAAACGAACGGCATAACGATAGCATGGATGACCAGGGTGTCATGGTCGCCTCCGATGGTAGCCATATCGGTGGGCAAGACTCGCTTTTCCCATGAACTGATAGCTGAGAGTAAGGCTTTCTGCGTTTGCATACTCAGAAAAGACAAGACAGAAGTGGCAGAACTCTTCGGTACCAATTCAGGACGTACTATGGATAAGTTTTCACACGTGCAATACACCTTGAGTGAGGGAAACTTCCCCATACCGGAAGGAACGATAGCGTACATAGAATGCGAAGTCGTCGAAGAATGTGAAGCAGGAGATCATACCATTTTCGTTGGAAAAGTGATCAGAGAAAAACTCCTGGAAGATGCTGATCCTCTGATATTCGGCGAACACACGTTACTGTAAAAAATTAAATGCCCCCGGGAGGAATCGAACCTCCATTTGCGGATTAGGAATCCGCCGTTCTATCCGTTGAACTACGGGGGCTTTCTGGTGCCGAGGGCGGGACTTGAACCCGCACGGGCTTATGCCCACATGATCCTGAGTCATGCGCGTCTGCCAATTCCGCCACCTCGGCCTGAAATCATCTTCGCCAACAATTATACAGCAAATGAAATGTCCCGTCAATTAACTAAACGTTTCAGCACACATTACCAGCGCTTTCTGCCTTTCTTATAACCATTCACTCCCACTCGATGGTCCCTGGAGGTTTGGAAGTTATGTCGAACACCACACGGCCTATCTGAGGTACACTGTTAAGGATGCGTCTGGCCGCTTCATCCAGGATTTCATGAGGTAATCTGGACCAATCGGCTGTCATCCCTTCGACACTGTCCACGGCACGCAGCACCAGAACACGTCCGTAACTTCTTTCATCCCCCTTAACTCCCACGCTCTTCACAGGTAACAACACCGCAAAAGCCTGCCAGGTTCTATCATACCAGCCCAATTCCCTGAGAGTATCTATGAATATTCTGTCGGCTTCTTTGAGTATTCGTAGACTTTCTTCATCCACCTCTCCCACTATCCTCACAGCCAGGCCTGGACCGGGGAAAGGATGTCTGTGAACGATGAAGTCCGGTATCCCCAGGATTTCCCCGACCCGCCGTACTTCATCTTTGAAAAGCTCCCTTATGGGTTCAATCAGCTTAAGATTCATCTTTTCGGGCAAGCCCCCCACGTTGTGATGGCTCTTTATCTTGTTGGTGGTCTTACCAGATCTGGCGCTTTCTATAACATCGGAGTAGATCGTTCCCTGAACCAGATATTCCACATCGTGCTTTCTCGCCTCTTCTTCGAAAACGCGTATGAACTCCTCACCTATTATCTTTCTCTTCTTCTCAGGATCCGTTACTCCTTTCAAACGCTCCAGAAATCTTTTTCTCGCATCCACCACGACCAGATTCATGCCCAGCTTGTCTCTGAATACTCTGGGAACTTCTATCTCCTCGTTTTTACGTAACAGACCATGATCCACGAACACGTTGATTAAATTGCCACCAATTGCTCTGTGTACCAGAACGGATGCGACAGACGAATCCACACCACCTGAGAGGGCACATATAGCCTTCCCACCATCCAACTTTTCTCTTATTTCATCGATCTTTCGGTGTACGAAATCCTCCAAACTCCAATCCGGCCTTATGCCACACACTTTTAACATGAAGTTTTCGAGTATCTCAAAACCATACGAGCAATGCCTCACCTCAGGATGAAACTGCACAAGCCAGTATCTTTCATCATCGGTTATGGCTGCTATCATATTGTTTTCACTCACGGCAAGTACCCGAAAACCTGAGGGTATCTCCTTCACAACATCTCTGTGACTCATCCAGGATTCAAAAGATTCGGGTATACCATCGAGCAGAGGAGAATCGGCCACCACTCTGACTTTCACACGGCCATATTCTCCTCTTCCACCCTTCACCACCCTGCCCCCCAGCTCCTTGACCATTAATTGCATACCATAGCACACACCCAGAATCTTTCCCTCATATTTTTTCAACCATTGTGGCAGCAGAGGATGATCCTCATCGAGAACGCTACTGGGGCCTCCGGAGAGTATCACACATGGCGAATCCAGATACTCTCGTGTATCGTCTATCTGCACCACCACACTGTAATAACCTAGATCTCTAACCCTTTTGGCTATCAGCTGCGTATACTGAGAACCGAAGTCCACGATGGGTATGATGTGCAAAACGCATCTCTCCTTTTCATCCCAATTTCTTGAAACCTTCTCCATAAACTTCCGCATTATTCAGAACTATTATAAAGGCACGGGGATCGGTCTTGAGAATGAAGGAACGCAAACGCGCAAGTTCCTTTCTTCTGACGGCCACCATCAGAAGATTCTTCTCCCTGCCGGTGTAAGCTCCCCGGGCGGGTATGAGGGTTGCACCGCGCTCCAGATCCCTCAATATCTTCTCCTTTATTTTCTCCACCTCATCGGATATTATGAGCAGCGTTCTCGAATGTTCCGCACCTTCCAGGAAAGCATCTATGACCTTACCCGTGACCACTATTGCCAGTATTCCATAAAGCGCAGGTATGGGACCGAGAGCCAGTATGGCAAACACCGTTATTATGGCATCCGTATAGAGCAGGGCCATACCAGAGGAAAGACCGGTGAATCTGTTGACGATCATGGCGATTATATCCGTGCCACCGGTGGAAGCACCTCTCCAGAACACCATGCCCATGCCTATGCCGGCAAGCGCCCCTCCATATATTGGAGCCAGAAGACCTTCCGAGGTGAGATCTGGAACGGGCACTTTGACCACATACATGAAAAAATCCACGAGTATGGAAAGCGTTACGGCGCTGTATATACTCTTCACACCGAACCCCACTCCCAGAATGGAAAAAGCCATTACGAACAAAATGATGTTGTAAACCAGCATCTGCACACCGACAGGTAATCCCGTGATGTAATGAACGATGGTAGCCAATCCACTCACACCACCTGCGATAACCTTGTAAGGAATCAAAAACATATCCAGCGCAAGAGCGGTTATCAACGAACCGATGGTGACGAGTACATAGTCAAATATCACTGTCCTAACGTTACTCTTCATCGACCTTCAGTCCCCTTCTTTGCGCTATTTCCATTAGTATTCTCCTTTCTCTCTTGCTGGGACGTGGTATTTCGACTTTAACTTTGACGAAAAGATCACCCCTTCGACCCGTCCCGACTTCCGGGAATCCCAGGCCCTTGAGTTTGAAAACGGTGTCAGGTTGCGTACCGGGAGGGATCTTCACGGTTTCATAACCCTCAGGGGTGGGTATCTGCACGGTCGTGCCTAGTGCAGCTTGTACGTGATCAATGGTAATCGTTGTGAAGAGATCACGACCTTTTCGCTCGAATCTTGGATCAGGTGCAATACGTACAGTAACGTACAGATCGCCGTAATCCCCTCCATTGGTCCCGGCGTTTCCTCCTCCTTTTATCCTCAACCTTGCTCCGTCTTCAACTCCTGGTGGCACTTTCACGGTTATACGCCTTCTCTCTTTGACGCGACCACTCCCACCACACTTGGGACATTCCTGCTCGACTACATACCCTTCTCCTCCGCAAACAGGACACGTGTAGGTGTTCACGAACAAACCGAAAAAGGTTCTTTTTTCTTCTCTTATCACACCGGTTCCACCACACCGAGGACAGGTTCTTCTGCCTGTACCGGGTTCGGCACCTGTACCATTACATCGACTACAGACTACATATCTATCATATTCCAGTGGTACATTTCTTCCCCTTATTGCATCTTCCAGCGTTATGTTTATGGAAAGCTCTATATCCTCACCCCGTCGCGCACGGGTAGTCGTTCTACGACCTGCGGAGGTGCGCGATGTACCGAAAAACATGTCAAATATGTCGCTGAAATCACCGAAGAAGTCCTCGAATATGGAACCAGGGGCGTGCACATCCTGCCACGTGGCCCCTCCACCGGTTTCACCTACGTAGCCGAAACGATCGTACTGAGCCCTTTTCTGTGGATCGCTGAGCACTTCATACGCTTCCTGTATCTCCTTGAAGCGTTCTTCAGCCTCTTTCCGGTTTTCAGGGTGCCTATCCGGATGCCACTCCTTCACCAGTTTTCTGTAGGCTCTCTTTATATCTTCCTGGGTGGCAGTACGCGGAACTCCAAGTATTTCATAATAGTCTTTTCTGGTCATCAGCTTTCACCCTCTTCGATGCTTTTATCCTCCCCTTCCCCCTTTTTCGCTGTTGCTGGAACCACGGCCACCTTAACTTTTGCAGGTTTCAAAACCTTATGGGACAATTTGTATCCTTTTTCCACCACCTCCACTATACTGTGTTCTGGAAATTCGGATGTTTCCACTTTTTCGACCGCTTCATGATAATAGGGGTCGAAAACCTCACCGATATCCGGTGATATTTCGAGCAATCCTTCAGACTCCAGGACATTTTTGAACTGTCTGTATATCATCTCCAATCCCTTCTTTATGGAATCCAAATTGTTGGTGTTACCGTGCGCAAGGGCTCTCTCAAAATTCTCGAGCACCGGCAACATCTTCTGGATCATGTATTCATTGCTCGTTTTCAGAATCCTCTCCCTTTCCTTTTGAGATTGCAGAACGTAGTTATCGAAGTTGGCTTTCAAACGACGGGCGTATTCTTCGAGTTCCTTCACCCTGTTCTCCAGATACTGGTTGCGCTCCTCCAGTTCCCCAAGCTTTTTTTCTATATCAACGTCGGTTTCACTTTCCGTCGTCTTCCCTGTTCCGGCGCTTTCGACACCATTTATTTTTTCTTCCTTTTCTGTCATTTCAACACCTCCTCACTGCTGAAAAATTCGGTGAGTCTGTTAGCCATGTACTCAGTGTAACCAAGAACCTTTTCGTATGGAACGGCTTTCGGAAGTATCACGAGCATTTTACCTATGATCCTGTCCTTCCTTCTGTAACCTGCCAGAACCATGGAATAGCTACGCAGTTCCCTCACACCATGTTCGGAACCTATGTATATCTTTACACCTTTATCGTTGAAGAGCCTTTCAACGAGATCACGCAATCTACCGTCATCACTGAGTATTGAACTCAAACCTTTGAGATCTTGCTGTGTCAACTGATCACAACCTATCATGTACTGCAACCCATCTTTTTCGAAACCCTCCTCCATCTCCTGTTCGACAAGAGTGAACATCAGATGGAATATGCTCTCCGCTCTGTGATCGTACCATATATTGGATTCCGGTTCGTACTTTGAAACGGCTTTCTTCACCTGATCCAGAGTCTTGCCAAACAATCCTTTGTTCAACATCTCCGCGAGTTCGTTTAACTCTGATACATCCATACCCTTGGGAAGTTTCACCACCCTGGTAACATGCAAACCCAATTCTGTGAGCACCGTCATGAGAACATGGAATTTTGTCAATGGATACAGGATTATCCTCTGAATTCGTAGATACTCTCTTCGTGGTCTCTCTATGGCCACCACGCTTCTGAAAGCGTATGCCAGAATCTTAGCAGCTCTTTTCAGGATTATCGATGGATCCACAAATTCAAAAGTATGATGTGTGTCGAGCTCCGTTTCACTCCCCATCGAATTCTCCTTCAGAGATTTTATAGAATCCACGTAGAATCTGTAACCTTTATCCGTTGGAACACGTCCTGCCGATGTATGAGGCTGGTAGAGATACCCCAGGTACTCCAGCTTTTTCATATCGTTTCTTATTGTAGCGCTGCTGTATTTTATGTTGGAAACTTCCAACACCCGGGACGAACTCACCGGTGTCCTTCTGATGATATACTCTTTTACCACACAATAGAGAACTCTCTCCTGGCGTTCATTCAAATCTTTCCCGGAAGGTTTCCTTCTCTGCATTAGCACTCACCCCACATGACTGCTAAATCAATCCTAGCATTTCTCTTGATGGTTGTCAAGGGTGTTCGAATTAACATTTTACACGATGCATGGTGATGAATCACAGTTGTTACTTAGTGTAAAATAAAAGTGCCATCGCAAACGGTGGTCGCTTCCCGGATGATGTCGGGTTGTCTTGTGATAGTATTAAAACAAGGAGGAAAGCAAAAGAATGCTGCGAACTCATAATTGTGGTGAACTCAGAATCAACGATGTAGGCAAAAAAGTTACACTAGCAGGTTGGGTGGACAAGATACGCGATCTGGGTGGTATACGTTTTCTCATATTGAAGGACAGATACGGTTACATCCAAGTGGTGCCAGGAGACAACGAGAAAGTGGCGGAAACACTGAGAAAGTTGAAACCCGAATATGTAATACGGGTTTCGGGAACCGTTCGAAAAAGACCAGATGAAGCGGTTAGAACCGATATACCCACAGGACAGGTAGAGGTTGTAGCCGATGAAATAGAGATACTTTCAGAAGCCCAAACACCTCCCATTTACACGGATAGGGATGATGATACTTCGGAAGAACTGCGGCTTAAGTACAGATACCTCGATCTGCGGAAGCCAAGAATGCAGCACAACATTATCATGCGTCATAGAATAGTGCAAACCATAAGGGAATATCTCAACAAGAACGGCTTTCTGGAAATAGAAACGCCCATGTTGATGAAAAGTACACCGGAAGGTGCGAGGGATTTCATCGTACCTTCGAGATTGAGACCGGGGAAATTCTATGCACTTCCCCAATCTCCGCAGCTTTTGAAACAGATACTGATGATCGCGGGATTCGATAGATATTATCAAATAGCACGGTGTTTCAGAGATGAAGATTTGAGAGCCGACAGGCAACCAGAATTCAGCCAGATAGACATAGAAATGAGTTTCGTCGAAAGAGACGACGTGATCGAGATGGCGGAAGGGCTGGTCAAGTATGTTCTGGAAAAAGTTTTCAATCGCAAACTGGACAAACAGTTCAAAAGATTGACATACGAGGAAGCCATGGAAAAATATGGAACAGATAAACCTTTGACACACTTTGGAATGGAGTTACAGGAATTGGAAGAACTATTTTATGACACGCCCGTGAACTTCATAAAAGCGGTACTGGAGAAAGGAGGAACGATCAAAGGTTTTGTTGTACCACGCGATATGAGCTCGTTCACCAGAAAGCGGATAGATTCATACACAAAAATGGTCCAGGAACTTGGATTGGGAGGACTCATATGGGTTAAAAATGTTGATGAACCGAGAAGCTCCATAGACAGGATATCACCGGGTATATCCAGCAAGATAGTCGAACACATGAAAATTCCCAAAGGTGGCGGGGCTCTGATAGCAGCTGGCGAACGTGAAGTGTTGAACGAAGCTCTGGGCATCCTGAGAGTAAAAGTGGCACAGGATATGGGGATGATAGATGCCGACGAACTCGATCTACTCTGGATTATCGACTTTCCAATGTTCGAGTGGGATGACGAAGAAAACAGATTGGTGGCCAGACATCACCCTTTTACCATGCCACATCCAGAGGATATGAAAGCCTATCCAGACGATCCTTTGAAGATAAGATCACTGGCCTACGACCTTGTGATGAACGGCAACGAGATAGCGGGTGGAAGTATCAGAATACACTCCACAGAATTGCAGAGATGGGTCTTCGAAAAGATAGGCATTACAGAAAACGAAGCCAACGAAAAGTTCGGATTTTTGCTAGAAGCGATGCGTTATGGGGTACCACCCCACGGTGGAATAGCCTTTGGTCTCGACAGATTCGTCATGATATTACTCAAAGAGAAATCTATACGCGAAGTGATGGCCTTTCCAAAAACTACCACAGGGGCAGATCTCATGATGGGCGCACCTTCCAACGTTCCTGATGAAATGTTGAAGGAGCTAAAAATAAGGGTTATGGAAAATACACGGGAGGTGTAACTTTGAACAGCATGAATCTATCATATGTTGAAGAACAGGACAAAGGCATCGTACACGTTAAAGGAGATGTAGATGCCTACCATACTGGAGAATTGAAGAAGTACGTGATGGATATCATCAAGAACCTCGAAAAGTCCACGCTCGTCCTGGATATGTCAGAAGTACCTTACATCGACAGTGCAGGACTGGGAACCCTGGTATCTATCTTGAGAGAAGCCAGACTGGCAAAAAAAGCATTTGTGCTGGCGGGGTTGAAACCCAATGTTATGAGAATCTTTGAAATAACCAGATTGGACAAAGTCTTCAAAATAGTCGATACTGTCGAGGAGGCGTGAGACATCTGAAGGTAGCCATCGATGGACCCGCAGGCTCAGGGAAATCAACTGTGGCCAGAAAAGTGGCTGAAGTACTTGGGTTCGATTACCTGAGTACTGGTCTCATGTACAGATATGTAGGGCTTCTTTTCGAACGTTCCGGGAAATCCGATCCACATGAAATCTTGAAAATGGTGGAAGACCTGCATTTCGAATTGGAGGGGAACAGGCTCAAAGTTAACGGGGTGTTTCTCGATGAAGAGCTTCTATCCGAACGGGCAGGTGGATTTGCCTCAAAGGTTGCGGCGATTCCAGAAATACGTAAAATTCTCTCGAAAATGCAAAGGGAATTAGCAGAAGGACGTGATATAGTAGTTGAAGGAAGGGATATAGGTACAGTTGTTCTGCCGGATGCGGATCTCAAGATCTTCCTGACCGCTTCTCCTGAAGAAAGAGCCAGAAGGCGCTACATGGAACTGAAGGAAAGAAATGAAAAGATTTCGTATGAGGATATACTCGAGCAGATAAAGGAAAGAGATGCGAAAGATTCTTCACGTTCCATTGCTCCTCTCAAACCGGCTCCCGATGCTGTGATAATAGATACCACGCACATGAGTATAGATGAAGTGGTAAACAAAGTGGTGAAACTGGTAAACGATCTCAGGACAGGGGGAGGAAGGAGGGTCATATTTTCAAAAACCCTGGGATTTTGCTGGGGTGTGTCACGGATGGTGGAATTGATAAAAAAACTTTTAAAGAACGGCGAAAAGGTGCATACATTCGGTGATGTGGTACACAACGATTTCGTCATGAACGAGCTAAAAAAGATGGGGTTGATCGTACACGATGCAAATGATATCCTTTCGACTCGAAGAATAGAGGGAACTGTTGTCATAAGAGCACATGGTCTTCCCGAAAACGAAATAGAGCATCTGAATGCGATTGCAGACAAAGTGGTGGACGGAACATGTCCCAACGTGTTGAGATTGTTCGAACTCGGAAAACATTTGGAGAATGAAGGTTATCGAATCTACCTTTTTGGCCGCAAAGATCATCCAGAAGTCAGAGCCTTTTTAGGACATGTTGCAAAAGCCACGTTGATCGAAAAGGACACTGAATTTTCAGGTGATAGAATAGCTTTGCTTGCACAAACCACAGCTGCAATGGATGAATTCAAAAAAACGATATTCAGCTGTATCAACGATGTCATCGAAGATGTGCAGGAAATGAGGATATTGAACACAATATGTAAAGAAACGATTGTCAGAGAGAACGAAGTGAAAGAGCTGGCAAAAAAATGCGACGCGGTGCTGGTAATTGGGGGCAAGAAGAGTTCGAATACCAGAAAACTTTACGAAATAGCGAAAAGTGAAAACGACAACACCTATCTCATAACGTCTCCAGATGAGTTACCGGAAAACCTAGTAGGTAAACTGGGCATAGCGAGTGGTACATCGACTCCAATGGAGCTAATTAGAGAAATAGTGCGTAAGATAGAAGGTGAGGAGGTATTGAAGGATGAGCAATGAAGAGTTCAAAGAATTCGAGGAATATCTGAACAAATTCGAAGGTATAACCATACAGCGTGGGAAAAAAGTCCAGGGAACCGTCGTGGCCAAACAGGAGGATGGTATACTCGTTGACCTGCTCTCCAAACAGGAAGGGTTCATCCCGCTGGAGGAACTTCTAAAGCCCATCGAACGATACAGGGTAGGCGACACGGTGGAAGGTGTGATAGTTGGCTTCAGAAGAATGGGAGAGGAAGAAGAGAGATTGGTCGTAATATCCGAAAAGCTTCCCAGGTTGAGAGAAGAACTCGACAGGATAGAAACGGCTTACAGGAACGAGGAAATAATAAGCGGAAGAATCGTTGAAAAGGTGCAGGGTGGTTACAAGGTGAAAATAGGTGACCTCGTTGAAGCTTTCCTTCCAGGTTCGCATGCTATGCTTCAGTATTCGCACCGCTTCCCAGCCAGAAGCCTGGATTTCCTGATAATCGATTTCAGGAGACGGGGTCGTAATTATAACGTGGTGGTGTCACGAAAGGAAGTAGAGGAACGCGAAATACGCAAGTTCTTTGAAAGCCACAAAGTAGGCGATGTGGTGGAAGGCATCGTGGAAGCCGTGAAAGATTTCGGGGCCTTCATAAAACTCACCGATAAAATAACGGGGCTGGTACCCAGAAGTGAAATAAGCTGGGAAACGAACCCGAATCCTCGCGATCATTTCAAACGCCGTCAAAAGGTGAAACTGAAGATCATAAGCCTGGATGAAGAGCAGAGGAAGGTTACACTGAGCCTGAAAGCGATGATACCCGATCCATGGGAAAACGTGGAAGAAAAGTACAAAGAAGGAGAAAAATACACGGGCACGGTGACCAGCATTATGCCATTCGGTTTTTTCGTGCAGCTTGAACCAGGAGTGGAAGGACTGGTCCATATAAGCGAGGTGTTCTGGGGAAATACCAGAAAAGATTTGAAAGAAGTTGTTAAGGTTGGCGATGTAGTGGAAGTACTGGTTCTGGGCGTCAACAAAGCCGAGAGGAAAATTTCCCTCAGTTATCGCAAGGCAAAAGGTGATCCGTGGGAAACCATCGATGAGCGCTATCCAGTGGGAAGCGTTCACGAAGGAACTGTGGTGAAAGTACTTCCCACCGGTACCATAGTGGAAATAGAAGATGGAATTTCGGGGCTGGTGCATCTCGGAGAAATCTCCTGGGGTTATGTGGAAGATCCATCCTCGTTGGTCAAAGAAGGGGACAGAGTTAAGGTCAAAATACTGAGTATGGACAAAGAAAACAGAAGATTGCGCTTCAGCATAAGACAGGCAGAGGAAAATCCATGGAAAAAAATAGCCAGAGAATTGAAGATAGGTGACATAGTCTCCGCCACGATACGCAAGGTTATAAATTCGGGAATCATAGTGGAACTGGATGACTACAAGGTGGAAGCTTTCGTACCGGCAGCCCATGCGAGCAGAGAAATAGTGAAAAATCTTCATTCCATCTACAAACCTGGTGATAAGGTGGAAGCGGTGATTCTGAAGCTCACTTCCGACATATCCGCCAACAGAAGGAACATGATTCTGAGCGTTAGAGAGCTGGAACTGGCGAAGGAAAAGCTTGAGTATCAGAAAATGAAAGAAAAAGAACTTTCCGAGGCAAAGGTTACACTCGGTGATCTACTAAAGGAGAAGATAGGCAATGACAACAGTGGCGCTGGTGGGTAAACCGAATGTTGGAAAGTCCACGATCTTCAACAGACTCGTTGGACGGCGCAGGAACATAGTGGATGATACCCCTGGTGTTACCAGGGATGTGATCACTGCAGAGGTTAGAACAGATGAAGGCTCTTTCAGGCTCATGGATACATGTGGTATCTTCGATCTCCCGAAAAATCAAATCGAGGAAAAGATGAGAAACCTGACGTTATCCGTTCTGGAAGAAGCCGATGTTGTGGTGTTCGTGGTTGATGGTAGAAACGGCATAACCCCACAGGATGAAGATATTGCGCTTCTGGTAAAAAAAGCGGGTGTTCCGATCATACTCGTTGCGAATAAAACGGAGACCCGCTCGAAATTCGAGAATGAGGTGCTTCCCGAAGTCTACAAGCTCGGCCTCGGGGATCCCATTCCAGTATCCGCCGAACACAATCTGGGATTGAACGAACTTCTGGACGCGATAAAGCAGAAGATAAAAGAAGCAGGATTGAGCCTGGAAGAACAGTTCGAAAAATCGGAAGAAACGATGAAAATATGCATAGTGGGAAGGCCAAACGTGGGAAAATCCTCTCTTTTCAACGCAATGATGGGCATGGAAAGGGCGCTGGTAACTGATATACCTGGAACAACACGGGATATGGTGGAGGAAAAACTCCAGATCGATGGCAAAGAGTATATCTTCGTGGATACAGCGGGGCTCAGACGCCCATCCCGGGTGGAAATGAAGACGGTGGAAAGTTACAGCAACCTTCGAACGATAGGTGCCATCGAAGCGTCGGATGTGGTGATAATACTTCTCGATGCTACCCAGGGTATAACCCACCAGGATCAGAGGATAGCCGGTTTGGTCAAACGCAGATACAGGGCCAGCGTTGTGGTATTCAATAAATGGGATGCGGTGGAAACAAAAGATGAGAGAGCCTATATTTCTCTTTTTGAAAGGGAGCTTTATTTCCTTGATTACAGTCCTTTGATCTTCGCCAGTGCAACGAAGAGAATAGGATTGAAGGATATATTCGATGCTCTGGATACAGCGTATGAATCCTATACCAGAAGATATCCAACCAACAGGGTCAACCAGGCCATGAGACGTTTCCTGGAGATAACCCCCATGCCTTCAAAGGGCAGAAAGAAACTTAAATTGTATTACATCACGCAGGTTGACATCAAGCCCCCCACCTTCATCGTCTTTTGTAACGACAGGAAGCTGATCAAAAAAAGTTTTGAACGTCGTCTGGAAAAAGCCATACGTCATTATCTTGATCCATTTCCCGGATCACCCCTGCTTTTCAAATTCAAAGAAAGGGGAGAGTAAAGTTGATACCACTCAAAGACACCATACCCAGCTTTTCCAGACCAGTGATCACCCTGACGTTTATAGCGTTGAACGTTGGTGTCTTCATCTATGAACTTACTCTTGGTAACACGGAATTGATGGTGTTTTTCTACAATTACGGTTTCGTGCCAGCTCGTTACACGATAGAAACGGTGAAAAATTCGGGCGTTTTCTTAACGTCACCCGTTGTTCCCCTGTTCACATCGATGTTTCTTCATGGTGGATGGACTCATCTGATCGGGAACGTATGGTCACTGTGGCTTTTCGGTGACAACGTTGAAGACAAGATGGGAAAATTCAATTTCATCGCATTCTACATATTGAGTGGTATCGCTGCCACCGCCATACATTTCCTGTTCAATCCACGATCCACGGTACCGACGATAGGTGCATCGGGTGCCATAAGTGGAATAATGGGAGCGTATTTCGCGTTTTTCCCATACTCCCGCATAATCACCCTCGTTCCACTGTTCTTCATCCCTTTCCTGATCGAAATACCCGCGGTAATATACCTGGGTATATGGTTTCTCAGCCAATTTTTCAGTGGCACCTTCCAGCTCGTAGCGGGAGGAGGATACGGAGGTGTGGCGTGGTGGGCGCACGTTGGAGGTTTCATTTTCGGGATGCTGGCCGGCAGATTCTTCGTGCGTAAAGAATACAGATACTTTTGAGCGTTGAGGAGGGATACGAATGATCGAAAAAATGGAGGTTGTGAGGATCGACATACCTGAAGGGTGCAACGTTATAGTGGGACACTCGCATTTCATAAAAACCGTTGAGGACCTTTACGAAGTGATGGTAACCACGAATCCTCACCTGAAATTTGGGATAGCCTTCAACGAAGCCAGTGGACCCTGCCTTGTGAGATACGAGGGTAACGATGAGGAACTCGTGAAACAGGCTATAGAAGCAGCTCAAAGAATCGGAGCGGGACACACCTTCGTGATATACCTGAAAGAAGGATATCCCATAAACGTTCTCAATCAGGTGAAAAACCTCCAGGAAGTCTGCAGGATCTACACCGCCACAGCCAATCCCCTGCAGGTTCTGGTGGTGGAAACAGATCAGGGAAGAGGCGTGGTGGGTGTGGTCGACGGTTACAAACCCAAAGGTGTAGAAGGCGATGAAGACAAGGAAAAGAGGAAACGGTTCCTCAGAGAGGTAACGAAGTACAAAAAATGACCTTCACGAGGTGGTAAAATGGCATCCAAAGTTTTCTTTACCGATGTATCAGCTTCCCCTGCGATGGGATTGCTTTCAAAATTGGAACTTCTTCTGGAAAAAGCGCAACTGGCATCGATAATAGAAAAGGATCATCTCGTTGCCGTGAAACTTCACTTCGGAGAATACGGAAACATGGCTTTTCTCAAACCACCCTATGTACGTGTGGTGGTGGAGTACATAAAAAAGTATGGTGGTAAACCATTCCTGACCGATGCGAACACCCTCTACAAAGGACATAGATCGGATGCGGTGAGTCACATTGAAAATGCTTTGCTGAACGGATTCGCACCAGAAGTGGTGGGAGCACCGGTCATAATAGCCGACGGTCTCAGAGGATCAGACGAAGTCGTGATTGAGGTGAACGGCAATTATATCAAGGAAGCGAAAATAGGGTCGGCGGTGGCGCTGGCCGACGCGCTGGTTGTTCTCACACATTTCAAAGGTCACGAGATGACGGGATTCGGCGGCACGCTCAAAAATGTCGGTATGGGAAGCGCCTCGAGACGAGGAAAGCTGGAGCAACATTCCGATTCCAAACCTCACGTGGTGGAAGAAAATTGTGTGGCATGCAGGATGTGTGAGAAAAACTGTCCCACCGGTGCCATAACTGTGGAGAAAGTTGCGAGAATAGATTACGACAAATGCATAGGATGCGGTGAGTGTATAGCCATGTGCGTGTATGGAGCCATGTCCCCACAATGGGATAGCTCATCGGAATTGTTGAGCAAGAAGATGGTGGAATATGCGTACGCGGTTTTGAAAGATAAAAAGGCTGTTTTCATATCCTTCATCATGGACATATCACCGGATTGCGACTGCTGGCACATGAACAGACCAGCGGTTACTCCAGATATAGGTATCGCGGCCAGCACCGACCCCGTGGCACTGGATCAAGCTTGTATCGATCTGGTGCTGCAAAATGCGGGTGAAGATCCTTTCCTGAAAGCGCATCCTAACATCACATGGCGTACCCAGCTGGAATATGCCGAGGAAATGGGACTCGGCAGCAGAGAATACGAGTTGATAAAAGTGGCATGTGAGGTCGATAAAAACAGGTGATAGAGTTAAACGATGAGTTCAGGCATGCCCTGGAATTACTGGAAAACACGAATGAACATGTTTTAATAACTGGAAGAGCGGGGACAGGCAAGTCCACGCTGCTGGAATATTTCAGAAATCACACGAAGAAAAAGGTGGTTGTACTCGCACCTACAGGTGTAGCAGCTTTGAATGTTCGCGGTCAGACCATCCACTCTTTCTTCAATTTCAAAGCAGACGTAACACCCGACAGTATCAGAAAAATTGTGGATGAAGAACCCAACGTTTACTCCGCACTGGATTCCATAATAATCGACGAAATCTCGATGGTACGTGCCGATCTCCTGGACTGTGTTGACAGGTTCCTCAGATTGAACTGTGGGAAGGACAAACCTTTCGCAGGGAAGCAGATGATATTCTTCGGCGATCTTTACCAGCTACCTCCCGTCGTCACCACATCGGAAAGCAGGATATTTTCCGAATATTACAGTACCGGATATTTCTTTTCGGCAAAGGTCATGGATGAAATAGACCTGAAGATCGTTGAACTGGAGAAGGTGTACAGACAACACGATCCTGAATTCATAGAAATACTGGATGCCATCAGACATGGAGAGGTGAAGGAAGAACACCTTGAGAAGTTGAATAGGCGTTTTATACCCGATTTTGAACCGTCCGAAGGTGAATTCTACGTGTATCTGACCTCACGTAACGATCGCGCCAGGAAGATAAACATGGAACATCTGGAAAATTTGAAGGGAAAACTCTACATGCTGGAAGGCGAAATATCGGGAAATCTCGATGAAAAAGACTGTCCCACAGACAGGATACTGCTTTTGAAAAAAGGAGCTCAGGTCATGATGGTGAATAACGATGCCTTCGGGCGATGGGTTAATGGAAGTGTTGGGCAAGTTGTGGACATCCACCAGGAAGACGAGCTCATACTGGTGGAAATGCTGAACGGTGAAATCGTCGAGGTGACCCCTCACGAATGGAACCTTTTCAGATATCGCTATAACCCGAAGGAGAGAAGGATAACCACCGAACGGTTGGGAAGCTTCAGGCAGTATCCCATCAGACTCGCGTGGGCGATCACGATACACAGAAGCCAGGGCAAAACCTTTGACAGGGTGGTACTGGATATAAGTGGAGGCCTGTTCGCCCCGGGACAACTTTATGTAGCACTCAGCAGGTGCAGGAGCATGAATGGACTGATCCTGAAACAGAAGATAAAAAAAGAACATGTGATGATGGACTGGAAAGCGGCTGAATACATAACTTCGTACTATTACAGGAAAAGCAATGAAAAGATGACACTGGAAGAGAAGGAAGCGATGTTGAGAAAAGCAATAGAGGAAGATAGGATGGTGGAAATAGTATACCTGAAACCAAACGGCAGAAAGAGTAGAAGAGTGATAAAACCCCTCGAAGTGGAGGTTTACGAGTACAAAAACAGGAAGTTCCTTGGAGTTGAGGCAATCTGTTTTAAAAGACAGGATAAACGTGTATTCAGACTGGATCGCATCCTGGAATTGAAGGAACTGTGAACCTACAAACCCATGAGCTCCTCTATTTTCAATCGTATGCGTGTAGCCACATGTGGCCGTGGTGTCTCACCCATTATCTTTACCAGGGCACTCCCAACCACAACTCCATCTGCTATTTTCCAGGCTGCTCTCACCTGCTGAAGCGTAGATATACCGAAACCGATGAAAAGGGGGACTTTCACCTTTTGCTTGACCTTCTTCATGTGTCCAACGAACGGCAGATCGTCGCGAGCCCCTGTCACACCATATCGAGAAATGTAGTATACGAAAGGAGGAGCGATCTTATTTATTCTGTCGAGTTCCTCACCTTTCGTGTTGGGGGCTACAAAAGGCACTATTGGATAGTCTATCCTGACGTTGGGTATCTCTTTAAGGGGAAGATCTGGTATGATGAGACCGCGCACACCTATCCTGTTGAACTCCCTCAGGAGTTTCTTTAAACCGTATGGGTAATGAATTATGGGATTCAAATAGCTCATGATATAAAGCTCGTAGTTCAGTGAAAGATCTGACAGGATATATATGATTTCTTCCAGAGTGGTATTGTTATCGAGCGACTCTTTATGTGCCATTTGTATGACGGGACCATCAGCCACGGGGTCAGAGAAAGGTACACCCACCTCCACTCCCTTCACAGGAAGTGTGTTCAACATCTCCAGAATTTCCACCGTCACTTCCATATCCGGATATCCCGCTGGAATGTACGGTATGAATCCTCTCATGTTATCTTCCTCCGTACATATGGATGATTGAGCACGCTTTCGAGATCCTTATCACCGCGTCCCGACAGATTCACCACCACCACTTTCTCATCCATGCCGAGTTTCAGCTTCTTTATGTAAGCAACGGCATGCGCGCTTTCCAGCGCCGGTATTATGCCCTCAAGCTGCGATAATTCCAGAAAAGCTTCGAGTGCTTCGGTATCTTTTATGGAAACATACTTCACCTTTCCTGTTTTCTTCCAGTATGCGTGTTCCGGTCCCACTCCAGGATAGTCGAGCCCCGCCGACACTGAATGCGTGGTTCTTATCTGTCCCCAATCATTCTGAAGAATGTATGTCTTGCTTCCATGGAGATATCCAACTCTACCTCTCAGAAGGGAAGCGGCGTGTCTGCCGGTTTTCAAACCCTCACCGGCTGCTTCCACACCTATGAGCTGTACACCTTCTTCATCCACGAACGGATAGAACATACCGGCGGCGTTGCTTCCTCCACCAACACACGCCAGGATATAGTCGGGCAATCGTCCCTCCTTTTCCATTATTTGCTCTTTCGTTTCCTCACCGATGATCTTCTGAAAATTTCTGACGATGAGAGGATAAGGATGGGGACCCACCACGGAACCGATAACGTAATAGGTCGTTCTCAGATTCGTTATCCAGTCCCGCAATGCTTCGTTTATGGCATCTTTCAAAGTTCTGCTTCCCGTGGATACTGGCACAACTTCTGCTCCCAGCAATTTCATCCTTTCCACGTTGGGTTTCTGCCTCTCCATATCTTCTTCACCCATATAAACCACACACTCCAGACCAAAAAGAGCTGCAGCCGTGGCTGTGGCAACCCCGTGCTGACCGGCACCAGTCTCGGCTATAACCCTTTTCTTACCCATCCTCGTTGCCAGCAACAGCTGTCCTACAACGTTGTTGATCTTGTGAGCACCCGTGTGTAACAGATCCTCCCGTTTGAGGTATATCCTTGCTTTGTAACGCTCACTCAAATTGTGGGCGTAATACAGAGGTGTGGGACGACCAGCATAATCGCTGAGAAGCTCGTTGAATTCCCGCCAGAAGCTTTCATCCTTCGAGATTTTTTCGTAGGCTCTTTCCAGCTCCTCCAGTGCGGGCATCAATATTTCGGGTACATACTGTCCTCCGAATTCTCCGAAGTATCCTTTCACAACCTCACCCCTTCTTTCGCACATCTTATGAAAGCCTCGACCTTGCACTTATCTTTCTTCCCTGGCGAGCTTTCCACTCCTGTGGAAACGTCCACGGCATAAGGTGAAAGCATCCTTATGGCTTCTCCTACGTTGGCAGGGGTCAATCCACCTGATAGAACGAAGTACCTCAGTTTTTCCCTGTATCTGCACAAAATCCTCCAATCGAAGGTCATGCCACTTCCACCGTATTGAGAAGAACGAGTGTCGAACAGCGGCAGGATGTTCGTATATTTGAAACTCGCTTCCACGTCTTCTTCTTTGGATACCCTGAAAGCTTTTATGACCTTTACGTGTTCCGCCAGTCGGGCACAGAACTCGGGTGATTCATCGCCATGAAGTTGAACTGCATCTAACCCTACCATATTCACGATTCTCAGAATATTCTCCTCTTTCTCATTGACGAAAACACCCACCTTGCAAACCAAAGGAGGTACAGCCCGGGATATATCACCGGCCAATCCCGGTTCGATGTAACGCCTACTTTCCCTGAAAAAGACGAAACCCAATGCATCCGCCCCCTCTTCCACCACCATGATGGCATCATCTAAATTGGTTATTCCACATATCTTCACTCTGACCATCGTTTCATCTCCCTGAGAAACCACTCCGGATCGCGAGAACGCATTATCGCCGTTCCCACGAGCACACCATGCACCTTGCCCTTCAGGTTTTTGATCTCTTCCGGTGTTTTTATCCCACTCTCCGCTATGACCGCCATCTCCCCGGGTACGTATGGCAGAATATCGTCCACAACCTTCCTGTTTATGGTAAAATCCTCAAGATTTCTTGTGTTGATACCAACGATACGTGGTTCAACGATTCTTAGCAACCTCTCCATTTCTTCCACCGAATGCACCTCGAATATCACATCCATTCCCAGCGAATCGGCGGTTTCATACAACTCACGTATCTTTCCATCGTCAAGCATGCGCACAATGATGAGTCCAACACTCGCACCATAATGAGCTGCCCTGAAGATCTGCACAGGGTGTATATAAAAATCCTTCGCGAGTATAGGTAGAGAAGTCAGTTTTCGCGCTTTCGAAACGAATTCCATGCAGCCTCTGAAGAACTTCTCATCCGTCAGGATACTTATCGCATCCGCATACCGCGCATACAATTTGACGTATTCTTCCAGATCAGCATCCTCGTTTATAACGCCCATAGATGGTGAAGCACGTTTGAATTCAGCCAGCAACTTTAGATTTTTGCCCTCTTTCAGAATTCTCCAGAGGGGATACGGAGGATCCAGTACTTCGCAGGCGTAACTCTCAGTTATATACTTTCTTATTTCCCGTTTTTTGTGTTCAACTATCGTGTCCAGGATGCTGATAGGCCATTACCTCCTCCAGTTTGTGAAGAGCCTTCTTACTCATCATGAGATCCAGCGCCTTTTCAACACCATCCTTTATACTGCTGGTATCACCAACTATCCAGAAAAGCATACCCGCGTTCAGCGCAACCGTTTCCACCCGCGCCCTGCTGGTACGGGCCGCCAGAACCTCACGTAATTCCTGGAAAGCTCCCAGCGGATCGTCCCGACCCTTCAATTCCTCGGGATCACCTCGATGCAATCCAAGAGCTTCGACATCCAATTGCAATGAAGAGATATCGTCACGCGTCACCACCAGCACCATGTTTTCCCCACAAGTTGTGAGTTCGTCCGTGAATCCTCCAGAAACCACGGCAGATCTGCTGGTTCCAAGCGTTTGCAGTACCTTCCCCAACCTGTGAGCGTATTTGAAATCGAAGACTCCAAGAATTTGATATTTCACACGTGCGGGATTCGTAACCGGCCCGAGCAGGTTGAATGCGGTTCTGACCTTCAACTGTTTTCGAGCCGGCATCACATATTTCATGGCGGGGTGCAAAAGCGGAGCGAAAAGAAAGGTGAAACCCGTGTTCTTTAACTCCTCTTCCATCTCAGATGGCTTTTTCTGCAGTCTGTATCCACCCGCTTCCAGCACATCCGCACTTCCCACCTTACTGGAAACCGATCTATTACCATGCTTTGCCACGGGCACTCCTCCTGCACTGACCACAAACGCGGTGGCGGTGGAAATGTTGAAGGTCCCGGCGCCATCCCCACCGGTACCGCAGGTATCCACTGTTATCGGTGAAAAGGTATTTATCCTTACAGATTTTTCCTGCATCACCTTCGCCATACCACTGAGTTCCTCGCCGGTTTCACCCTTCATTCTCATGGCAACCAGAAAACCCGCTATCTGTGCATCGGTAGCCGCACCCGACATGATCTCTTCCATCACTCTCAACGTTTCCTCATAGCTCAAATCGTGCCCTTCAAGTACCCGCCCTGTACACTCCGTTATGCTCTTTTCCCCTATCACCGATTTCTCACCCTTTCCCATTTCCTCAGACTTTCCAATGCCTACACTCAAGAAGTTCTTCAGTAGCTTTTTTCCTTCATCGGTCAGGATGGATTCGGGATGGAACTGTACACCGAATACCGGATATTTAACATGCTGTATGGCCATGATCTCATCGTCTTCCTCGCTGCGTGCCGTTATCACCAGCTCCTCAGGAAGAGAAGCCTCGTCCACAACAAGCGAATGATATCTCGTAGCGATCATCGGGTTGGAAAGATCCTCGAAAATCCCTGTACCCACATGATGAATCCTGGAAGTTTTTCCATGAAGTACCCTTTTTGCGTGTACAACTTTACCTCCAAATGCCACGGCTATAGCCTGGTGACCCAGACACACTCCCAGGATGGGAGTGGATTTTCCCAGAGTCCTGACCACTTCCACAGACACACCCGCCTTCTCCGGACGACCGGGTCCAGGGGAGATTATCACGTGTGTGGGCGAAAGACGACGCAGCTTGCTTACAGATACCTTATCGTTCCTGTAAACCACTATATCCGCTTCCGGTTCCAGTTCCCCGATGTACTGCACAAGGTTGTACACGAACGAATCGTAATTGTCGATCACCAGTATTTTCTTCACAGGAATCCCCCCTGAATTCTTTGCGCTATTTCAAGACTTTTGAACAATGCGTTCAGCTTATTCAGGGTCTCCTTGTATTCCCTCTCAGGTATCGAGTCGTAAACTATGCCCGCTCCCGCCTGAAGCCACCCTTCCTCACCTTTGAACAGAAAAGAACGAATCGTGATGGCAGAATCCATGTTCACGTCTCCATCCTCATCAGGATAGGAAAAATATCCGACGGCTCCTGCATATGGACCACGTGGTGAAACTTCCAGCTCCTCTATTATTTCCATGGCACGCACTTTCGGTGCACCCGTAACGGTACCGGCAGGGAAGGTGGACTCGAACACATCCACGGCTGTCTTATCGTCCCTGACCGTGCCCGAAACCTGCGAGACAATATGCATAACATGCGAATATCTTTCTATTACCATCTGTTCATCCACCTTCACCGAACCGTTCACACAGACTTTCCCCAGATCGTTGCGCCCAAGATCCAGCAACATCACATGCTCGGCGAGCTCCTTCTCGTCGTTCAGGAGTTCCTTTTCCAGTGCCAGATCCTCATCCACCGTACTCCCACGTCGTCTTGTTCCTGCTATAGGTTTCAGCATGGCTCTCTTCTTCACCAGTTTCACCATGGTTTCGGGCGAAGAACCCAATATGGTGATATCTCCCAGCTTCAGATAAAACATATAAGGAGAAGGATTTATCATCCTCAGAGCCCTGTATATGGAAAACGGATGCAGGGTGGTTTTAAAGTGGAAACACTGGGACAGTACCACCTGAAAGATATCTCCTTCCATGATGTACATTTTCGCCTTTTCCACAGCCCTGTAAAACTCTTCTTTTCGAAAGTTTGATACGGGTTTGGTGACAAAAGGTGTGGTCTCGAATTTTGGAGATAAGGGTTCCAGAAAAACCTTTGCGATCTCTTCAGGTGTTTCGCTTATTATGTATATGTGATTCTTCAAGTGGTCGAATATAACCATGTGTTCGGGTATAACAAAACGAAAGGTAGGAAATTGAGAAACCCTGACATCGATTCCCTCTATATACCTTATGTAATCATAGCCAACGTATCCCACAGCTCCACCTTTGAAAGGCGGAAGATCGTCATCCTCGACTCGCACCCTGTGATTTTTCAGCCACGGTATTATGGCATTCAACGGTGTACCATGATACTTGACAGAATTGTTCATCACCTTCAACTTTCCCTCGGGTGTGAGGGTCAACATATCGCGCGCACCTATACCGATGAAAGAGTGTCGTCCGAAGGCTGTACCGTGCTCAACGCTTTCCAGGAGAAAAGAGAACTCTTCATCGAGGGCGAGTTTCATGAAGGTGGAAACGGGAGTTTCCAGATCAGAATGCAGTTTCAATATATGCACTTATCCCCCCTCCTTCTCGATATAGACGCCTTTCGATTTCGACAATTATAACACCCCCTTCAATAAGCATACAGTCGTCCGTATGGACGGTGTGTGTAAGGTTTCAACTTCACAAATTCTTTTTTCAGTATCTCATCCAGAGAAAAACCGAAATCATCGCAGAACTCCGATAAATAAGGTATTATCCTGTTCGAATCTTCATCAGTTACTCTGTGTATCTTCACCTCTTTACCAAGCTGATGTTCTGCTACCGTACCCCTGATGTAAAGTTCTCCACCATGCATTCCCGTTCCAACGAAATTGCCCACGACATTGCCACTTTCATCCGTTTCCAACCCCAGAACTATCAACAGTCCCCCGGCCATATACTCCGCCAGAAAATCCCTGACGAATCCTCCTATTATCACAACAGGAAAGTTGTTCTTGTACGATTTCATGTGGATACCAACACGATAACCGGCGTTGCCTTTAACGTATATACGACCCCCACGCATGGAATGTCCCGTTATATCACCGGAATCACCATGTATGATCACCTTACCACGGTTCATGGTGTTGGCCGTTCCATCTTGCGCATTGGAGCGCACTATTATAGTGGCTCCGTCCATGAAGGCTGCAAGATCATTACCTGGAGTACCGACTATCTCTATCTTTATATCGTTACCTCTCAACCCGCATCCTATATATCTCTGGCCGCACACATTGTCCAGGATGATCTCCTTTTCTCCCTCATCTACCAGCTTTCTTATGGTTTCGTTCAATTCTTTGTAATGCAGTCCGCTGGCGTCTATTCTAACCATACTTTCAATTCCCCCTCTATGAGTTTCTTCCTGTATTCCTTGGGTAGATATATCAACCCAAAACCTTCATCAAGCAATGCATCCTTGAAGGTGGATACGTCCACACCGTGTGTTATGAGGCCCGTGTATATGCCCGCCCTGTCTATGTCTCCAACGAACACCGCTCCTATGAGCTTGTTGTTCTTTATCACGAGTTTCTTGTAGACACTGGAGGAAGGATCCTCGTATTTCAAAATCTCCACATCGTCTCCTTCAACATTTGTGCAACCCACGGAAATCGTGGGGATGCCAGCCAGCTCCACGGAATTCATGGGTATACCACCCTGATACCTAACTTCCCTGCCTGCCATGTTGTACCCTGCCACTTTCCCCTGTGCACTGGCTATGGGCCATATCGCTATGGTACGCCATTCACCCGTGGATTCATCCAGAACCTCTGTGCAATCTCCTGCAGCATAGATATTGGATATGGACGTTCTCATACGATCATCCACCATGATTCCACGCCTGCCAAGCCGCACTCCAGAATCGCGCAAAAATCCTACATTCGGCGTAACTCCTATCGCCACCACGAGCAAGCGGGTTTTTATCTCCTTTCCACTTTTCAAAATCACTCTGCTGATCCTTTTGCCTCCCTTTACCTGCACCACGGTATCGTTCGTATGTACTTCACATCCTTCCCTTTCGAGAGCACGTGTTATTATTTCCGAGGCTTTTTTATCGAACGTTGCAGCAAGTATCCTATCAGCGAGTTCCACTATATGCACCTTTATACCGAGCTCCATCAGAGCTTCCGTGGTTTTCAACCCTATCAATCCTCCACCGAGTACCACCGCTTCGTGTACACCGTTTCTCTCTATGTACTCCGCCATATCCTTTTCATCGCACCATCTCGTGAAGGTGAACACTCCTTCCTTTTCAAGGCCTTCTATCGGGGGCTTGAAAGGCGCCCCACCTGTCGCTATCAAGAGTCTGTCGTAAGACAAACTCTCGCCGTTTTTGAGATACACCATGTTGCTATCGGTGTCCACCCTGACAACTTCGGCTCCGGTACGAACCTCCACCCTGTGCTCATCGAAAAATTCGCGTGTTCTGTACAACATGTTCTTTTCCTGCACTTTCTTACCCAGGAGATAGGTTATCAATGGTTTGGAATAGGCGGGGACATCCTCCATGGTGAGAAGCGCTATCTCACCTTCAACATCCACTTCTCTTATGGCCTCCACTGCGGCGAGTCCCGCTGGACCCGCACCGATTATCACGTACCTCATCATTCGCTCACCTCAACCAGAACCAGCGCTTCGTTGGGGCAATTTTCCACACAAGCCGGTATTTCCCTATCGACACAGAGGTCACATTTGGATGCCACTTTCTTTTCCACCGTTCCACGTTGTATGGCACCGAAAGGACAGACCATTATGCACATCCAGCATCCAACACACTTTTCATGGTCCACATGAACCGCATTGGTGTCGGGATCTCTGTGCATCGCTCCTGTAATGCATGCCTGTATACACGGCGCATCCTCACAGTGTCTGCATTGAATGGCAAAAGTGGTGTACTCCTTCTCCTCCACTATGACACTGGGAACGGGTTGCGGGACCTCGTACCTGAAAACTTTGATTATGTTTTTGGATTTCGAGTGTGCGGTTATACAATGTATCTCACACAGTCTGCAACCCATGCAATATTCTTCCTTTATGAGTATCCTCTTCACACAACATCACCACGCTTCACCTGCAGGTTTTATACCGAGCAGTTTGAGCTCGTACTCACTCAACCCGACACCACGTAATTGATCCCTGTTCCCCCTCAGAGACTCTATGGCGTTTATTCCCATACCACCAAGCATTTCCTTTATTTCGAGCGCCCATGCCCGCAGGAGATTCGCCGCTCTCCTCGCTCCTATCTCCGGATTGAGTCTCTTAACCAGTTTCGGATCCTGCGTGGCTATACCCCAGTTACACTTTCCCGTGTAACACTTCTGACACAGATGGCATCCCAGCGATACCAGAGCAGCGGTACCTATGTAAACGGCATCGGCTCCAAGCGCTATGGCCTTTATGACATCGGCACTGTTCCTTATTCCACCTGCAACCACGATCGAGGCAAGATGTCTTATACCTTCGTCCCTCAATCTCTGATCCACTACCGCAATGGCCAGCTCTATGGGTATACCCACGTTGTCCCTTATGACCTTGGGTGTGGCACCCGTTCCACCCCTTATACCATCTATTACGACGAAATCGGCCCCCGCTCTCACGATTCCGGAAGCGATCGGAGCCACGTTGTGAACGGCCGAGATCTTCACTCCCACAGGCTTTTCGTATCTGGTTGCCTCTTTCAAAGCATATATAAGCTGACGAAGGTCTTCTATGGAGTAAATATCGTGGTGAGGGGCAGGAGATATGGCATCCGTTCCAACGGGTATCATTCGGGTTTCAGAGATAGGTTCCGTAACTTTCTCACCCGGTAGATGCCCTCCTATACCAGGCTTCGCTCCCTGGCCTATCTTTATTTCTATGGCTGCACCGGCGTTCAAATATTCCATGTCCACACCGAACCGTCCAGATGCACACTGAACGATCATGTTGGCACCATACTGTCTGAGATCTTTGTGCAATCCTCCTTCACCCGTGTTGAAAAACGTACCCATCATCTGCGCGGCCTTCGCGAGAGATTTACAGGCGTTCAGGCTTATGGAACCGTACGACATGGCGGAAAACATTATCGGTACTTCCAACTTGAGCTGAGGTGTTATCTCCGTTTTGAGCAGTACGCTCCCATTTTCCACTTCCAGATCCACACTCTCGGGCTTTCGACCTATGAAGGTACGAATCTCCATGGGTTCTCTTAGTGGATCTATGGAAGGATTGGTAACCTGACTGGCGTTCAGTATGATTCTGTCAAAGTAGCTGAAATGCTGTTTGTCGTTTCCCATACTTGCCAGCAGAACACCACCGGTTTCGGCCTGTTTTATAATGTCTGAGACCACCTCGCCAGTCCAGTGAGCATTCTGCTTTATGGCCAGTGGGTTGTGGATGACACGTATGGCATCGGTGGGACATATGGCTTCACAGAAGTGACATCCGACACACTTGGAGTTGTCGGTGAAGACCATGTTTTCTCTCTCGTCATAGAAGTTGGCTTCATAGGAACACATGCGCACGCAGGCTAGACACCTTATACACTTGTACTCATCCCGTTCCACTATGAATTCGGACGGTGCTCTTCTCTTAGCCATCTTCTCCCTCCACCACCAGTTTTCCCACAACGGGTTCTCCTGCTTTCGGCGCCCAGACTCTGTCAGGATCCGGACACACTATTCTTATTGCCGCCTCTTCGGAAGCTATGTACAGATAATCACCTTTCTCCGCCGCCACGAGGGGTCTGAGCTTTATCCTGTCGTTCAATCCCATCATCATACCGTTGTTGGCGACAATTATCGCAAATGGACCGTTTAACAACGCTCCTCCATACGTCATTCTCAGGATTGTGTACAGCTTCTTCCTGGTCTCTGGAGCTCTTTCTATCTCGCTCCAGAGCGGGGCAGCGAGTATGTTTGCCACCACCTCGCAGTTGTACCGACACTTTCTCATGAAGAAATCCACCAGGTAAGCGATAACCTCAGTATCGGTGAAGAGGGTACAGTGATAATTGAAGTTCAAAAGAAAGCGCCTGTTTATGCCGTACGATGAAATCTCACCATTGTGGACCACAGACCAATCGAGTATTCCGAACGGATGCGCTCCACCCCACCATCCTACCGTATTAGTGGGAAAACGATTGTGAGCCGTCCATATATAACCCTCGTATTCATCCAATCTGTAGAATCTTCCAAGCTCCTCGGGAAATCCCACGCCCTTGAATATTCCCATGTTCTTCCCGCTTGAAACCACAAAAGCACCGTCAATACGCGCATTTATAAACATTACCGTTTCCACCACGAAATCCTCTTCCGTCATGGTTGTCTCGGGACTTTCAAAAAGTTCCCTGTGCTTGGGCGTCAGGAAGTATCGCCAGAGTATATGCCTCTCTTCTATTCCACGCACCTTACGGGTGGGAATGGGTTCACTGGCAACTATGTCGTAACGTTCGCGTAGAAACTCTTCCGTCGTTTTCTTTTCATGCTCTCCGTCGTATAACATATGGAAGCAATAATAATCCTTGAATTCAGGATAAATGCCATAGGCGGCGAAACCTCCCCCCAATCCGTTGCCTCTCTCACGCATCACTGCAATACTTTGCATTATGATCTCGCCGTTGAATCTTTCGCCTTTCCTGTTCATTATTCCAACGATTCCACAACCCGATGGTACCCTGAAATCCCTATCCGGCTCGGGTGCTTTTGAAATTCGTACCCTCTTCATTAAAGGGTTGTAATCATCCTTCGCCTTTCCAACATCCAGGCGTTCTTTCATCACTTCTATTCGCCTCCCCGGTTTCTGGAACCTTCAGGAACGGTATGCAAATGATGGCAATGGCCTGTGGTTCAGAATGCAGTGAGTGCAAAAATATGCATGCAAATTCTTACACAAGAAGCTTTCCGATATTTGGAACCATTTATAGCATAAACAACCTTAAAAGTCAAGTATCAATGGAGTGTGTTCCCAGATGGATATGCAGATATTTACCAGCATGTTTTTGATCCATGGTCTGTTTCTTCTTTTGAAGAACAAGGTTTATTTCATTTTTGCAGCAATTATTGTGCACTACCCACTCCGAAAATCCAGGTTGTTTGAAAACGACCAGAATCGTGTATTACTGTTTCGCGTGTAGAACCAAATTACGAG
>JAGGZV010000029.1 GCA_021161835.1 Thermotogae bacterium
CAACCTTGACCACTTCCAAATCTTCTTCCGTTAGGGTATCAAGTATTTTCGTAAGTTCTTCGTTTTCCTCTTCATCACATGGAGGTACAGTAGTCATAAGCTTGAAATATAAAGAGTTAAAACGATGACGCTTAAGATACTCGTTGACAGCTTCTTCAAGTATCTTGCTCACGCTTTTACCCATGATTCTTTTGAGTTCACTTAAGATTTTCCAAATCTCGTCATCCATCATGATATTATGACGTGCTTTACCCATGATTTCACTTTACCTCCTAAGTATGTATATACACACTTTTTATTTTATCACGGTTAAAGGAAGGAGGTCTATCATAAGTTATTTTCACCCATGTCAATATACCTTCTCCCTTGCCCGCTATTCTTCGTTTATATTATATATATCGTTACTGCAAGTCGTATCAGCGATCTTCCGTCCAGAAAAACTCCTACTACTCTGTTACGTCCTTCCAGTCCCTTGTTCACCTTTATACTTTTCCAATGCTTTTTAGGAAACGATTGACAGTTGTACAAATCATGACGGTGATATAGGGCTCGTATCATCGCAAGGAAATATGGTATTATATCCACAAAAGTGGCAAATCAGGAGGTGAGTCCACTGTGCTCGCAACGATCATGATAATTGTACATGTCTGTGTGGCAGCCGCTCTCATTTACATGGTCATCACGCAGATGACCAGATTTTCGGAACTTGGGGGTGCTTTTGGTTCAGGGGCTCTCCATACTGTCTTCGGAAGAAAAAAAGGTTTAGATACAGGTGGAAAGATAACTCTTGCACTGGGTGCTGTGTTTTTTATAACCAGTATATTGACCGCTTACATCATGGTTAAATGATCACACATCTGGAGTGGTAAGATGCTGGATGCGGAAAAGCAGGTTGAAATACTCAAAAGAAATGTTGTGGATCTCGTGAGCGAGGAGGAGCTCCTGGAAAGGATAAAGAAGAAGGGCCGATTGAGGGTGAAACTCGGGGTCGATCCATCCAGACCCGATCTTCATCTTGGACATGCTGTAGTGTTGAGGAAATTACGGGAGTTTCAGAATTTTGGACATACCGTCATATTGATAATAGGCGATTTTACTGCACGTATAGGTGATCCTTCAGGGCGCTCGAAAACGCGCCCAATGCTTTCCAAAGAGGAAGTGCAGAGAAACGCTCAAACTTATGCTGAGCAAGCCTTCAAAATCCTGGATATTTCTAAAACGGAGTTGCGTTTCAACGGTGAGTGGCTTGATAAATTGAACTTCGAGGATGTAATAAGGTTGGCCGCACGTTACACGGTGAGTCGCATGTTGGAAAGAGATGACTTCTGGAAGCGATATCAGGCTGGTGAACCCATAAGCATTTCCGAGTTCCTTTACCCTCTGGCTCAGGGTTACGATTCCGTGGCTATCGAGGCTGACGTGGAGCTTGGGGGGACGGATCAGTACTTCAACTTGATCGTTGCACGTCATATACAGCAATCTTATGGTCAGGAACCCGAAATAGTTATGACAATGCCGATAATCGAGGGAACGGATGGGCACCTCAAGATGAGTAAAAGTTACGGTAACTATGTTGCCTTCAACGATCCCCCGGAGGAGATGTATGGTAAAATAATGTCAATCCCGGACCATTTGATATTAAAGTACATGAAGCTTTTGACAGATGTGGACGATAAAATTATCGAGGAATACAGGGCTAAGATAGAGAGAAGAGAAGTGAATCCACGAGATGTGAAGATGCATCTTGCGAGGGAAGTAGTGGCATCCTTTTACAATCGGGAGAAGGCTGTTGAAGCAGAGGAAAAGTTCGTGAAGGTTTTCAGAAAAAAAGAAGTTCCGGAGGATATTCCCGAGGTGGCCGTTGAAGCAGTTTTTAACCCCATCGATCTCCTAGTGGATGTGGGTGCCGCAAGTAGCAGGAGCGAAGCCAAAAGGTTGATAATGGGAGGTGGGGTAAAGCTGGATGGGGAAGTCATAAGAGATTTCAGCGATTGTAGAATACAGGGGCCATCCATTCTCAGAGTGGGAAAGAGAAGATTTTATAGATTGGTGCCAAAAACTTGAATTCTAATCTGAAAACGTGGTATAATCACCGCGGTAGATATTTATTATGAGGAAACAAGAAGGGAGGTATATGGTAATGAAAAGAAGATTACTGCTAATTTTGGGGCTGCTTTTAGCGTCACTTCTGGTGGTCGCCCAGATGAAGGATGTCCCCAAGAATCACTGGGCATATGAAGCAGTCAAAATGCTGGTGGACAGAGGGATATTCACAGGTTACCCTGATGGCACATTTAAGGGCAATAGAACCTTAACAAGGTATGAATTTGCCGTGACTTTCTGGAGGACGGTGCAATACATTGACAGGATTGTCAAGGAAAAAGCTGAAGAATTGTCCATGAACGCTGTATCTCCCGTCGATTTTGAGAGGTTGTCCATATACGTTGAGGCACTCGCCAACAAGGTGGCACAACTGGAAAAGGAGGCTGCTCTAAAAGGAGAATACGCTTATAAGGAAGATATTGAAAGACTCGATACTCTCGTTGAGACTCTTGCCAAGAAAGTGGGGGAGATCTACGGAGACCTCCAAGGTGTGAAAAGTGTGGTAACGGATGTTGAAACTTTGAAGGGAAGCGTTAAAGATTTGAGAGCTTCCATGGTGAGTCCCACCGATTTCGAGAAGCTTTCCATTTTTGTGGAGGCTTTGAAGTCGAAGGTTGGAGAAATCGAGGGCAAACTCAAAGAGATCGACGAGCTTTCGAACGAAGTAAAGACATTGAAGAAGGAAGTTGCCGGTAAGGCGGAGCTCGAAAGAACCAATGTGATCATCGATGTCCTTTCCAAGAAACTCGTGGACGTTGAGACTACACTGGCTGACAAGGCTGATAAATCTTACGTTGATGAAAAGGTGAAGGGTATTGAGTCCAAACTGGGCGATTACATGACATCGGAAGAATATTACGATAACATCGACTACTTCTACAGTGAGCTGGACAATATAAAGAGCAACGTTGATCTTCTCATGGAAGCTATAGACGTTCTCAGAGAAGACACCGAGGGTAAATTTTCCGAATACGATGTCGAACTGGCAGATCAGAAGGATACCAACGAGCTGTTCAACAACCGTATGAATGCTCTCGATATGATGATCAGGAAGCTGAAGGTTGATCTTAGAGGTGTCACCACGCGGGTGGATGATCTCGGCAGTACGGTAGATTCACTGAGCAGCGATGTTGAAAGTCTGAAGAGCGGCGTGGCTGAGCTCAAGAAGAATGTTGACGCCTTGACCTTCAATTCCAATTTGCACGAGAAAGACATCACCGAGATATTCGATAGACTCGGCACCCTTGAAAACAAAGTGGAGTCCCTCAGTAAAGATCTCTACTATCTCAGCACCGATCTCCAGGGCCAGATAGTGAAGGTAGATGCAAGAGTGACGACTGTGGAGCGCAACGCCAGCGAAACGGTTGCCGAGCTCAGCAAGAAGGTTGAGGCCAAAGCCGATCAATCCCTTGTGTGGATCAGCATGCTGCTTGGGATAGTTGGTATTGGTCTTGCTGCATTTGCAGCGTTGGGTGGAGGAGGATGATGGTAATCTTGAAAAATTCTATTAAAGGGGAGGTTGGAAGTTTATGAGAAAACTACTGCTTGCTGTTCTGATAGTGGCATCTTTGGCGGTGTGGGCCATTGCTGCCGATGTTAACATCAGTGTTTCGGGAAAGGCCAAGTTTTCTTTGACATTCAGTGGTGGTCCCGGTGGGAGTATTGACAGCACTTTTACTGATGGACCAAGCTGGAGTATTACAGCAGACACTGGAGATCTTTCACTTAGCATATCGGCTATCGGCGGAGCTCCAAGTATTTCCTCTATAAGTGTGGAGAACGAAAAGTTCGGTTTTACATTTGGAAGTCTCAATCCCAGCTATGATACCGACAATGGTGGAAAATGCTGGACCAATTACATCTACCCGAACTTGATCGATACTGCTCTGCTCCTGAATTTCAAGGAGTTCAATCTCGATCTGGCCGTTGTCGATGTTGGGGATGCTACGAAGACATTCGATGATGCTGTGATTGGTCATCTTGTTCTAAGTGGTCTTGGAGAAGTGGCTTTCGACTATGCTGCCGATGTGCAGGGATTCGGTGCTGAAGCGAATATCACGGCCATTAGTGACCTCGATGTGAAACTGGGATTCGGTAAAGATGCTACTGCTACTGCCTACGCGGTTTACGCAAAGTACACTCTTCCATCGTTTGATCTTGGTGTCGCGGGGCTTGATGTTTCCGCTGCTTTAACCTACACCAGTGGGCTGGCCACTCTATCATACGCCAGTGGTTCGGATAGTCAGGAAGTAGCTGTTGATGCTTCAGCTTACATGCACACCGGCGTGGATGCGCTCGAAGGTGCAACTGTTACCACGACCTTCACATACGGTTTCGATGGATCCATGAGCTTGCCTCTCACCGTTGATGTTGCTGGTGGAGTCGATCCTGTAAGCTATTCTGTCAATGCCGAGTGGGCTGACCTTTTGACCTCCACAACTCAGGCAACTGTCACACTCGATGTGGGTGCTACACTGCCTTTGGGCATCGAAGTTCTCAGCGATCCATCTATCAGTTTCACCTTCCACTACTATCTGAAGGATGGTTCGTATGACTGGAGCTTGAGCGTTACGAGCGCACTCTACGGATTGCTCGATACTGCTTTCAGCATGGACGATACCATGAGCTGGAGCGTAACACTCAGCAAGGAAATCGAGTTCTGATAAAGATGTGAAGAATAAAAACCCCCGGCGTCCGTGCCGGGGGTTTTTTAGTTGGGTGGTCCTTTACACCTCTAAGTCGATCTTTTGGCCTGCGTACAGTTCTCCGGCTATGCGTGCGAGTTTGAACGCCATACCCGACTGATTGTAGATCATCATGTCGAAGAGTTTTTCCATCTCCTCCTTGGAAATGATGGGTGATCCTGACTGAACATTTGCAACGGTGCTGGTCGGTGTGTAGAGTGACGGATACCATCCAATGCCTACACCTTCAACCCTCATGATAACCACCTCATATTATTTATCGTCATCGCAAGAAAAAGATGAAGAGAGATACACTTTTCACGTGGGCAGGATGGGGAAGAGGCGCCCCCGCCAAAACAGGTTGTAAAATTTTAGATGGTATCGATTCTGTAGAAGCGAGGGGGAGGTATCATGAAGGATGTACCTGAGAAAGTGGTGAGAGAAGTTGAGAAGTTGAGAGAAGAGATAGAATATCACAATTACCGGTACTATGTTCTGAACGATCCTGTTATAACGGATGAAGAATACGACAAACTGATGAGACGGCTGATATCTCTGGAGAAGAAATATCCGCAACTTGCTACTCCCGATTCTCCCACCCAGAGGGTGGGTGGGAAAGTGCTGGAAGGTTTCACCAAGGTCAAACACAGTGAACGCATGATGAGTCTGGACAATACTTATTCTGAAGAGGAGATACGTGCCTTCGATGCCAGGATCAGAAAGGAAACGGGATTGGGGAAAGTAGCCTACGTGTGCGAGTTGAAGATAGATGGTGTGGCCATAGCTCTGAGATACAGAGGAGGAAAGTTGAGCGTAGCTATAACGCGTGGAGATGGTGAAGTCGGCGAGGACGTGACGGAAGCGGTGAAGACTGTGAGAAGCATACCCCTTGTGCTCCCCGAGCCGGTGGACATAGAAGTTAGGGGAGAGATATACATGTCCAAGAGTGAATTTACCCGTATAAACAGAGAACGTATGGAAGAAGGGCTCCCGTTGTTTGCCAATCCCAGAAATGCCACCGCTGGAACCATACATCAACTAGATACTACAGAAGTGGCGAAAAGAAGGCTCGATTCCTTCATATACTACATTGTGAATCCTGGCGGTTACAACATATCTTCGCACTGGGAAGCGCTGAATTATCTTAAAAAGCTTCATTTCAAAGTCAATCCCCATTCTAGAAGGGTGGAAGATATCGATGGTGTTGTGGAATTCTGGCATCAATGGCTGGAAAAAAGGGAAAGTCTGGATTACAACATTGACGGTATCGTGGTGAAGGTGGACGATCTTGGGTTGTACAGGATCCTTGGTGAAACCGCCAAAAGTCCACGGTGGGCCATAGCATTCAAATTTCCTGCGGAGCAGGCGCGTACGAAGATAAAGGCTGTGACCGTTCAAGTGGGGAGAACGGGAGTACTTACACCTGTCGCTGAGCTGGAACCTGTGAGACTTGCCGGTACAACCGTGAAGAGAGCGTCTCTTCACAATTTTGATTATATAAAGTCGAAGGACATACGCATAGGTGATGAGGTATTCGTAGAGAAGGCGGGTGACATAATTCCTCAGGTTGTCAAGCCTATTGTGGAAGCAAGAGATGGAGATGAGGAACAGATAGAAATACCCAGCAAATGTCCTGTCTGTGGCGGGCCGGTAGGAAAACTCACTGAGGATGAGGTAGCTATAAGATGTCTGAATCCTCACTGTCCCGCAAAGCTCAAGAGATCCATAGAAGTGTTCGCATCGAGAGACGGTATGAACATAATGGGCCTTGGAGAGAAGCTTATCGACAGGTTGGTGGATTCCGGCATGATAGAGGATGTGGCCGATCTATACTTCATGGATCCGTTCAAGCTGGCTCAACTTGGTCCTGGCATAGGGCCGAAGACCGTTTCAAATCTTATGAAAGAACTTGAAAAGTCAAAAAATCGTCCGCTGGCAAATCTGATATACGCTCTCGGTATACCTTCAGTGGGCAGTAAAACCGCACGTGTTCTGGCTGAGCGATTCGGATCTCTCGAAGCTTTTGCCAACGCTTCCATTCAGGAGCTGATGGAAATAGAGGGAATAGGTCCCGAAGTGGCGAAAAATATATACGATTATTTCAGGAACGAGAAGACGAAGAAGATACTGGAAAAGTTGAAGAAGGCAGGAGTGAAAATGGAGGAGGCTAAACCATCCGTCTCCGGAAAGTTGCAGGGTTTGACATTCGTTCTCACCGGTACCCTCAAAAGATTCACCAGGAAGGAAGCCGAGGAACTCCTTGTTTCCAATGGTGCCAGGGTATCCTCTTCCGTTTCTAAGAAAACCAGTTACGTGGTTGTCGGAGAAAATCCTGGTTCCAAATTCGATAGGGCGCGTGAGCTCGGTGTGAAAACTCTCAGCGAGGATGAATTCATAGAGTTACTGCGGTCGAAAGGGGTGAATGTACCGGAACGGGGCGAACAAATCTCACTTTTGTGAGTCTTTTGAATATGAAAGGGGAGTGGAAAATGCTGGAAGATATGGAAGATGTTTGTAATAGGATAGTGGCTTTTCTCAAAGAAGCGTGTGATAGATATGGAGTACATCATGCGGTTGTGGGAGTTTCAGGTGGAGTAGATTCGGCCGTTGTGCTCAAGTTACTGGTGAAAGCTTTAGGAAAAGATGGGGTACTGGCTGTTCTATTGCCTGAGAGTACCACTCCAAGACGTGCCATGCGTGATGCCAGAAGAATCATAAGAGAATCGGGTGTGAAGTATGTCAAACACAGTATATCGCCAATGCTCATGGTTTTCGGTGCATATTTTAAGCTTGAAGCCATGGCCACCATATCATCGAAATTCAACAAGTATTTGAGAAAGAAATTTGAGGCCGATATAGTTAAGGAAGATGTGTATCTGCACTCTTTGAAATACGAAAAGAACATATGGGTGGCTCGCGAAACATCCTTTTACAGAATGAAACATCGATTGAGAATGGTGAGTCTATATTATTACGCCGAACGGAATAACGCCATAGTGGTCGGTACAGCGAACAGGAGTGAGTTTCTCACCGGATTTTTCGTAAAGTATGGTGACGGAGCAGCCGATGTTATGCCCATAATAGATCTCTATAAAACCGAAGTGTACAAGTTGGCAAGGTATCTGGGTGTGCCGGAGTCCATAATTGACAGATCACCGAGTCCCGATCTCATAAGGGGTGTAACCGATGAATATGCCATGGGAGTAAGTTATTTTATACTTGATAAGATACTGGAAGCTCTGGTGGATGAGAAGAAGAGCATCCAGGATGCGGCGGATAGTTTGAGAATACCGATTTCTCTGGTTAAAAAGGTGGATACGATGATGAAGTTGAGTGAACATATGCGGGTTCCTTTTTTATCTCCTGGATTGAGGTGATAAGGTGCTGGTCGTGTTGGGAGTGGTTATCGGATGTGTGGTATTGCTGGTCTGGTATTTTCGCAGGGTAATCGCAAAATCTATATGTTTTTTCCCGGGGTCCCTTCATTTGCTCAGATCGTACATGTACACCATAGTCGTGCGAACTCTAGGGAAGGAAAGAGATTTTCGGCGCATGGTAAAAGATGTGATAGTGTTGATGGTTAAATATATTGGAGCGGATTCGTGGAGTCTGCTTCTGACACCCAGAGACAGGAACTGGTACTTTTATGCCTGGTCAAAAGAGCTGGACTACCTGCCATTGGATGATGTAGCGGAGCACATAAGGAGTAAGGGGGTCAACATAGAAGCAGTCATAGAGCGCAAAGATGTTGTAGTTATAGAGGATACGAGAGCTTTTCCATTATGGCATGAATTTTCGCCGGTGATAACGTGGATAGGTGTACCAATAATCGTGGGTGATGAGGTTGTGGCGGTGTTGAACCTGGATTGGTTTAAAAGAAAAAAGGTTACTAGGAAGTTGATCGGGAAAACCAGAATGTTTGGTAAGGAACTTTCTGAACTCATGGGTGCGGTCATGCATCTCAGAGAAATTCTTCTGGATTCTGAACTGGATCCCGTTACCGAGGTGAGCAACAGAAACTACCTGTTGCGGAAACTGGGAGAGCTACAGCGTTCTTCGAACACCAACATCATCGTTCTTTTCCTGGATCTCGATGGTTTCAAAAGTGTGAACGATGCACATGGGCATTTGGTAGGTGATCAGGTACTGAAGATAGTGGCACAAAGGATGAAAAGAGCTCTGAGAAGCAGCGACATCTTCTGCAGATATGGGGGAGACGAGTTCATAGTGGTTCTGACTGGTGTGTCTAAAGAGCGTGCCATCAACCTCGGCGAAAGATTGAGAAGGATAGTGGAAACTCCCATACATGTGGATGAAAAGATCATAACTTTATCTGTGAGTTATGGAATAGCTGAGTATCCCGGTGAGTGTGAGGATATCCGGAAACTCATAGCTCTCGCCGACAGGAGGATGTACGAGTTCAAGAAAGAACGTGCAAAGGAAATGAGGTAAATCAAAGGGTAAAAACATCACGTAGTCTTTTGTAGACGTAGCGATCGTCTATCAGTTTTTCCACTTCACTCCAATCTTTGAAAGGACGTGCGAGTATCAATCGTTGTGCTCGCTTTTTTCCTACACCGGGAACAGCCTTTATTTCCTCGAATTCCGCAGTGTTCAGGGATCGGCCTTCGATGATGCCCATTACGGATCTCGCACTGTGGTCAACGATTTTCACGTCCACGATCTTACCATCTTTTTCTTTCCATCCCGCTATTTTTACAAGTACGGGATACGATGCCAGTTGTCTGCCAGTGGTGAGTAAACCTTCTTTTCTTTCCACTACGACGTTCCTCAGGACTGATCCTGTGGGAAAAACCCTGCGCATCATGGGAAGATCTATCTCTTCTCTTACACGCATTTTAAAGTTTTTAAATTTCCTCTGATCTATGCTCGTATCGCTCTCTTCGAGCATCTTATGTAAAGGAGTTGAAGGGAAGACCATAACTTTCCTTATGTTTATACGTCTTATCAATAAATTTTCATCGAGTATTTTGCGAAGATAGGTGAAGTTGATGTCGTAGGTTCGTCTGTTTTCTCCTGGAAGGCCAAAGAGCAGATTTATGCCCGGAAGCAGTTTGGGTACGCCATCCACTCTCTTGCCTCCAACTTCATTCACGATCCTTATGGCTTCGATCACTTCTTCAGGTGAAGACTGGATGTTGTTCCTCCTGATCACTTCTTCATCGAAGGATTCCACTCCGAATGAGAGAACATCACCAGGTGTGTTGTGATGTACGATCGTTTCAAGGATTCTTAGAGTTTTCTGACGGTGCAGAACGAGGTAGTGTGGATTGGCATTATCGCAGTGCAACACCTGTGGATTGAGAGAGGATATACCTGAAAATAGCTCTTCAAGTATCTCAGGCTGGGGTACACCGTTCTTTTCTCCATATGCCAGAATGTTGGCGCTTCTTCCAAGTCTGAAGGCCTTCACACCATGTTTCATGAGAGCCAAGATTTCTTCTATCACACCCTTCACAGATCTGTGTTTGAGCTTACCCCACAGGATTGGTTCCATACAGAAGGAGCAAAAACCATCTTTTCTCTCACATCCTCTGCTGAGCTCTACTTCACATATCACCAACGGGTAATCTGGATGCTGCTTCACTATTTCAGCTCCCAGAGGAGCCGCTTCATCAATGAGCTCATATTCGTCTCCTTCGAAAACTTTTCCTGTTAGATATTCGAACAATTTTCTGAAATTTCTCCCCACCAGTGCCAGCTGTATATCGGGAAAATGCACCTTTATGGCTTTTTGCCCACCTTTCAGGGCGTATCCCCAAACTATAGGTCCCAGAAGGATCTTCGAAGGTCTGGTGTTGCAATCTAGAATTTTCCTCACTTCCTGAAGCGTCATGGGTGTTCCACCTCTGTATCTGCCGGGAACCGATAGACCGGCTATCATAATCAGAAAGTCGTATTCGTTCCCCATATCCCAGCTTTTTTTCTTCCTGATGGTGTCGATGGTCACATAACGGGTTTCGATCCCTACCATGTGGAATATTCCCGCGACGTATCGTGGATAGGTGGATACGTAGGGAGGTACACCCAGAAGCGCTGGTTCATCGACATAGCCGTCCACGATGAGCGCCTTCATAGTATGCCACGGTGGCGCATGAATATGTAGGCCACCATCCACATCCCAACACTCACCTTGAGGAAGATCAAAATATTGAGTATGGGAATGGATACAGGTGGGTATTTAAATGGAAGGAAATTGGTAAATATTAGAACAATTATTGATGGGACAAGGAACTTTTCCAGTATTTCAACTCTGAAATCTCGAAGTCTTGCCTGTATGAGGTGTATATCGGATGTTATGGCGTACATCACCAGAGCAGTTCCACCTGCGACTCCCGCGGCGAATCCTCCACCGGGGGAAAGGTGCCCAAATGTCGCCAGGCTTATTCCTACAACACCGGCCATGAGTGCGGCGAATCTCGCCACGGTAGTGGTGGATTCATCTGAAATTCCCACAAATTCCCTGGTTTCTTTTATTTGTGAAAGGTAGTGAACGGCAGCCATAATGGCCAGAGAAAAGATCAGAACTTCGAACATGGTGTCATATCCTCTGTTGTTCAGGTATATACCTGTCACTCCGTTGGGTACTCCGTTTTCCATAACTATCTTTTGAAGATGATCACTACCCCTTTTGTCTTCACCGTTCGTTTCCAGAAGAAGTATCGTCATGCACATCAACACAATGACAACAACCAGTTTGATGTATTTCACTTGCCCATCCCTCCCATGTGTTCTTTAACTATGTTCCTCACTTCTTCTTGTTTCTCCTGAATGAAGTTGGTGAGTAATTCGTGAAGATACTCATTTTCTTTTGATACAACGAAAACATAGAAATCGTTTTCCACGATTTTCAGAAGGGACGGATGCAGTTTACCCATGATTACTTCGTATCTGGCGCGTACGAGATCCAGCATTCTTCCATCTTCCACTGTCAACCGCTTGGTTTCCAGGTAGGTTATCCTGAGATTTTTACCCGCTTCTGAAGTCAGAATTCCTCCACAGGCAACGTCGATGAATCCATCTTTGAGCGCTTGAATGAGCTCACGCTGGTTTTCAAATTCGACCAACCGGTATTTTAGATGATGATGGGTAAAGAATCTCTTGAGTATTTCTGCCTCCACGCCCTGCATTTCGTCCTTTACCTTCTCCATGAGCATGTGCACTGGAACGAATCCTACACGCACTATACCGGATGATTTTATCGCTATCACGTACAGCAACGTCACCAGTATGGCACCCATCAACGCTTCAGTAATGGCGACGTCAGGAGCTTTGAGATACATATATACGAGACTCGCGGATATTCCAAATACCGCTCTGGATATCACCGCGTGCAGCAAACGCCTCTGTACGATCGTCATGATTGCCGTTATGGGAAGTAAAAGCACTATAGCTATTCCCACAACATCAATCTTTTCCACTCTTTTGACCCCTTCCCATGTATCCTTTCGCCATCACATGTGGGAGGAACGTACCCCATACCACCAGCGCTCCCATACCCACGCCGATGTACATAAAAGCGGAGGGACTTCTCAAAAGGCATCCCAGCATGATCAATATGGATCCAAGGGTATCCGATATCCCAAGGAAATGCAACTTCACCATGAAGCTCTTCACACGTATCAAACGCCATGTTCCCAGCACCCAGAGGGCGGTACCGGCCACTATGAGCACGGTACTCATTCTCCTTTCCTCCCGCTCATGAAATGTGCCAGAAGCATGATACTTGCTCCACCTACTAGCATGTACACCACTGCAACGGACAGAATGAATTCGTATCCCATCACGGTCCCCAGGAACACAGCCATCACTCCCACTTTCGTTGAGAAGCTTGAAAACGCCAGCAACTTGTCCCATGGATCCTGCGATCTAAGCAGATATGCGACCATATATATTGGTAAACTCATCAACACGATCACCCATCTCATCTTCTCACCACCAGTTTGTGACACAGAAGTATACCCTCTTCCTCTTTGTTGACCGCTATGCTTTCCGGTAAAAACGTTATCAGAATCACACGATCGAATACACTCCATGGTTTTTCGTTTTCCAACCTCTCGAGATAGTATTCTTCATGAAGCGTGCAGGATATCATCAGCTTGATCGTCTGCACGAGTGCTCTGGGGAAGTTCATTACCACCAGGATCATCGTCTTCAGCGCTTCGACAAAACCGTGTCGGGGACGTATAAAGTATGCCATGAGTACTATAAAAGGCACACCGGCGATCATCTGTATGATTCCATATTCCATCGACATGGTCAACCACAGTATCATTGCAAGCAATGTTCCCACCATCATAGCAACACCCCCACCATCATCAGAACAACCAGTACAATTGCGATCGTGAGGATGTTGTCGAGATCTTCGAAAAGGTTGTGAAAGCGCGATTTGATTGGTTTCATCAGCGAATACACCAAATAACCGGCGAACATCAGAATCATCGATTCAGTGAGATTTGGGAGAGTATACACCATCGGTTTTATACCCAGCAGTAACAGTGAAACTATGTACAATATGTCATACGTTTTGAACCCTCCGAATCTGGTTTGGCGTTTTACAGGGATGGAGATCAGTGAGAAGGAGTAGGCGGCTGTACACACGGCGGTTGATATCAAAAGCATCTTCACCCAACCGTATGAGTTGTTCAGAAGTTCCAGCTTTCCCACGAAACCACCCAGTCCCGGGGCAGCCATCATACCGAGAGTTCCTATGAACAGTGGTATGTAGTCATTGACATGTATCCCTTCTTCGCGCAATCTATCCATGTTTCTCGTTTTGAGGTTTCCGGCGTGCAGGAAAAGCCATGATTTAAATAATCCGTGTGCCATCATGAAACCCAAACTGTATGGAGGAGCCGCCAAGATTGCTCCCGTGTGAGAGAGAGTCGAGAAAGCCAGAAGGCGCTTCGTGTCCCTTTCCAGCGTCGCGCAGACGGCACCGAATATAGCCCCCACGCTTCCGAGAACCTCTAGAAGAGGTTGTATATTCGGTAAAGCGCTGTACAGGCGGATCAAAGGAAAAATCCCAGTGTATATCACCACTCCCGACAGCAACGCTGATACAGGTGTTTCTGCTTCTGCGTGGGCATCGGGCAACCAGGTACCAAAGAGAAATATCGCAGCTTTGACGGCCAAACCGGCCACAATCAAAACGATCGGCAGTTTCATGGACGGTTCGATGACTCCAATGGAAAAGCTTCCCATGCGTTGATACAGGTTTATACATCCGAGAAGATAAAATATCATTCCAGTGTTGCCAACCATCAGGTACTTGATGGCACCCCAGATTTGACGTGGTGTGAGCTCCAATCCCATGAGAATGAACGCTATTATGGTGGTGAGCTCCACTACCACGTATATGTTGAACAGGTCGTATGAGATGAAAGAAGCGTTGACAGTAGCGTGCAGGAATATAACGAGTGGATACAGAATTTCAGGGAAAGTTTTGCGATGTTTTTCCTTCATGAATAGAACTGTTCCCAGGGTTACCAAAGCGTTGGTCAGCATGAAAAATCCCGATACACGGTCGATGAGTATTTCGACCCCAAAGCTACCCTCGAAAGTATGGTGGATGGTTAAATCCCTGGTAATGATAATGGTGGCGAGTACGGCGGTGGTGAACGATACCACGAGTGCGATGAAATATCTGGCTTTCCTGAATGTAAAGGAAACACTCCCCAGTATCATGGGAAGGAATACGCAGAGGAAAATGAAGATCATTTCTTCCATTTTCTCTCTATCCTCCGTACATCGAGTGTGGGAAAGTATTTTGCAAGCATCATCACGTAAACCAGCAGGATGGAGAGCACGGCAAAACCGATCACTATGGCTGTTAGAATAACAGCCTGAGGTACAGGATCCACATAGTCACTGATATTCGGCATCATTATAGGTGGATGTTTCCCTGTTTTGGAAGAAACGTAAACGAAGTAAGATACGACTCCTGTGGCCATGATATCCATGGAGATGATCTTGAGAATGAGATTCCTTTTCAGCAGTAATCCAAGCAAACCTATTCCAACTACCAGAAGAATAAGAACGCCCACCGGTAACTCACATCCTCCCTGTGTCTCTTTAGAAGATAATAACATGGGGAAATTGGAAAGAGGGTTGTGCGGGGAAGCAATTAAAGATCGGTGTACTTCCTGTAGGACCCCTTACATTTAGCAATGGGATATTTTTCTTTGTTCTTCTTCAATTTCTCGAGTGCGACATCCAGAAGGTTGATCTGCAAAACATCTGCCAGGCTCAAAAGATAAAGGAGGATATCGGCCATTTCCTCTTCTACTTTTCTACGATTCTTCAGAGCCTCCTCGAAAGAATCGGTGTTTGAAACCCACTGGAATATTTCCATGAGTTCAGCAGTTTCCACAGCTAGAGCCATGGCCAGATTTTTTGGATCGTGATATTTCTTCCAATCTCTTTCATCTCTGAATCTGGCCATTTCTTCTTGGAGAATTTTCAGGTCTTTTTCTTTTCCAGACACTTCTGACATATCCCCTTCAGCTTTATTTCCTGTTTTTCAACCTTATGAGGGATCATATCGTAGTTTATGACTATAGTATCGGTGGGTAGATCGTAAATCTCGCCGCATCGGGTACATATGAAATGGGGATGTCCATCGGTCACGGCGTCGAATCTCTTCACACCCGCTATTTCGATTTCATCGATCACACCGTGTTCCTGAAATGCACGCACTATGTTGAAAACGCTGGGTCGTGAGATTTTGACTCCTTTTTTGACGAGTTCTCTGTATATCTCGTCTGCGGACATGTGAGTACCTCGGGCGTTAACCAGGAGTTTCAACACGTGTAGGCGTTGCTTTGTAACGTACATTCCTTTTTGTTTCAACAAACCTGCGAGATCTTCAATTTTGGACTTTTTCAATCCAATCATCCCCCTGACACGACTTTGACGATCTTGACGGTGGCATCTTCATCCACCGTTTCATCTTCGGTTGCCAGTTTTCCATTCACCACCACCAGATGAGCTTCCGGGTTGAGATTCAATTCCTTCAATATTTCCCTGACCTTTTTGCTCCCTTTGATGTTCAGCGTTTTGTGTCCCACTTTTATCACCATCTTCACCTGATCCCTCCCAAAACTTCCTTGATTTTGACAGCGAGCTTATGGCTTCCCAGTATCTCTGCTATTTCCTCCACCGATGCTTCTATTATACCCTCGACACCTCCCAATCTTTTCAGGAGCATCTTTTTGCGCTTTTCCCCTATTCCTTCTATTCCGTCGAGCATGGAGATGAGTTCCCTCTTGTCTCTCATCCTTCTATGAGTTTTTATGGCAAATCTATGTGCTTCATCCCTTATGTTTACAAGGAACCTTAGAACAGGATGCGAGTGAGGAAGTTCAACACGTGTAGATGGAGTTACAATGGTCTCGGACTTCTTTGCAAGTCCTATAATATCCACATCTTTTCCCATCTCGTCGAGGGTTTTCTTCGCTACCTGAACCTGCGGTTGTCCACCATCTATGAAAATGAGATCTGGTGTGGGGTGTTTGGAGTAACGTCTTTTCAGTATTTCTCTGATGGATCCCATGTCGTCTCCTGGATGCTCGCGTATTCTGTAAAGTCGATATTTTTCTTTGAAAGGTCGTGCGTTTTCGAACCGAACCACGCTTGCATATGCTTCCCTACCAAAAGTGTGTGATACGTCTATCCCTTCCACGGTTTCCGGCAATCTTTTCAACCCTAACATCATCTTTAAATTCCTCAATATTTCCATGTTTGCATTGAAATGTTTCATCTCCTGTTCGAGGTTTTTCTCGCACAGCATGATCAGCCTGCGTTCACCTTCTGTTTGTGGAATGTGAACGTTGAACCTTTCGATCATCTCACCGTCCAGAGATGAAAGGTCTTTCACGAGTACAACTTCTGGTAAGTCCAGCTCCTTTCTTTCGTATATTTCTTCGAGCAGCTCGTCCATACTGGTCATACCCGATACCTCGAAGGTGAGTTTGGATAACAACCTCCCACCAACAACTCTCATGAGTAGAACGAGTTCATCTGTGTAACATATGACGTCCATGTCTTTTCGTTCCTGGAATACCACTCCTTCTTCTGGAAATACTCTGTCGAGTTTATTCAGTATATTTCTCACACGTGCGGCACTCTCGAAAGCCAGTGCATTTGCGAAATGAGTCATCAGCTTCTGTAGCTCTTTTCGAGTTGCTTCAATGTCGCCGTTCAGGAAATTCAATAATTTCTCAACGTTTTCGATGTATTCTTCTCTACTGACGAGTTGCGAGCATGGTGCCGAGCATCGCTTCAAATGATATTCAAAACATGGCTTCGTAATTCTTTTCATGGATCGTGAACATGTACGTATCTTGAAGAGTTTCGTCACCAGCTCCACAATATCTCTGGCGAATCTGACGCTGGAATAAGGTCCGAAGTAATGACCTTTCAGCGTTCTATCTCTTACCACCGCTATCCGGGGTATTTCCTCCTCCGTCACGAGTATGTAGGGATAAAACTGCGAATCCTTCAACATAACGTTGTATTTTGGTTTATATTGTCTTATAAGATTCGCCTCGAGCATCAACGCATCATGCTCGTTTTCGACGAGTATGTAATCCACATCAGTGGCTTCCTGCATTATGAGCTGCGCTTTGTAATACCTCGACCAGGTGGAAGATCTTATGTAGGAAAGCAAGCGTTTTCTTAACGAATTCGCCTTTCCAATGTACACAATTGTGTCATCCGATTTGAAAATGTACACACCTGGAGCATCCGGTGCATTTCTTATCTTCTCCTGAAGTGTTTCAGACACCTTTCGATTTCATCTCCCTCTTTCGGGATTTATAAGCCCTTCTCTTATAGTGTACCCTACTTTTTCAGGTATGGTCAATTCCACCACGAGAGGGCCTCTCTTAACGCTCACCCATCCGAGCCCGTACACGACCAATTCCTGATCTTTGTCTATCTGTAGTTCCACTCTTTTCCACTTTATTTGATTGGGATCGGTCCAACCGCATGGTGGTGTGAGGAATCGACCAAACCATTCTTCAAAGCGTTCGTTCATTCGATTTTCGGACGTTTCATGGAGCTTCACATAAGGTGAGGCAAATATTTGAAATATGGGTCTCAGCTCATCCACCTTCAGGATTTTCAACCTGCACATCCCACCAATGAAGATAATGCGTCCTTCTCCAGGTTTGAAAGTCAATCGGCTCAGCGTTCTCGCCATTTTCAGTTTCATCGCACATGAAGGATCCAGTAGGTCGGTGAGCCTGTCCCGGGTAGGTATGCCGGGAGTATCCACCAATATAGCTCCTCCAGGTGTTTTCAGTTTCAACATGCCCCGGGTGGTTCCTGGATAATCGCTTACACTGAGAAAATCATTCTCCGTCAGGCGTGATAAAATGCTGGATTTGCCAACATTGGTGCACCCTATCACCAGGGAAGGTTTCGATAGTTTTTCCAGAGATTCGCGTAATCTTCTCAACCCATAACCTGTCATGGCACTCACAGGGAAAAACCTGAGCGATCCAAGCCTGTTTTTCAGCCATTGTTTTATCTCGTCTATTGTCACGGCTCTGGGAAGGAGATCGATTTTATTCACCACCACCGTGACAGGTTTACCATGGAGAAGTTCCACCAACTCCTTTCTGTACGTCGCTTCAAAATCTGTTATGTCCACAATGAAGAGGATGTGCTGGTAGTTTGGCAGGGATTTTTTCAGGCGTTGCAGAGCATCCTTTACCGGTCCCACGCTGAGATCCTCACCGTAGTGGCGCAATCTGAAACATCTCTGACACAACAGTGGCGCTCTTTCTTGAAGGCGTCTGTCAAACACTTCTTTGGGTATGTATCCCGGTTTACCCGGTTTACTCCATTGAAGTCTTGCACCACAACCTTCACATTTCATTTCTTGATCTTCTCCAGCGAAAATTTTTTTCTGTGTAGTTTTATCACCATCTTCTCCACCAGTCGGTTTATTTTGCTGACAAATGCTTCATCATCAGGATCCACAGGTTTGACTTTTATTGTGTACGCTCCCAATCTGGAGCCAAGTAGCACATCGGTCAACAGCTGATCACCTATTATAACCATCTCCGAAGGTTTGACGTTGAGAGATTTAAGGATCTTCTTTATCCTGCCAAGCAAAGGTTTCCTGGCACTTCCTGTGAGCAGTACACCTTCAGGGAAAAACCTTCTAAGTGTTCTTATTCGTGATGTTCGTCCGTTTGAAACTATCAATACCTTCGCACCTCGTTCAAGCAGGTAATTCAGTAATTGCACAGCCCTAGGGTCTGGTTCGTTTCGCCATCTTCCCAGCGTGTTGTCGTAATCGAAAAGGAATACTCTGTAACCTTCTCTGAGTAGCAGATCGTAATCAACGTCCAGCACACTTTTCTTCCATTCATTTGGAGTGGCCAGATCCACGAACCTGAGAAACCAGCCGAGGGTGTAGTAAAAGGATAGGTAAAAGATCCTTGTGAGCACGGCCATTATCCTGTGGAGAAGGTTACGTACTCCTATGACGTAGGGATTCACCAGTATGGTGTACATTCCCAACCTGTTTCCAGCTATGATATCAGTCACGAAGAGATCTCCCACTATTGCCGTGGTTTCCGGAGAAGACTGAAGGACTTTTAACACCGTCTTCAACTTCCGAATACCTGGTTTGAAGAGAGTGTGGAAGACCTTCACTTTTCCTCTGAATTCCTCCTGAATGTGCCGGACCCTGTGATGCCCTGCATTGGTCACTATGGCTACTTTGAAACCGTCATCCAGAAGTTTGTATATGAATTCTTTCACTCTGTTATCGAGTTTTCTGGAACGCCAGGGTGCGAGTGTGTTGTCATAATCGAAGAGGATGGTATCGATGCGAAGTTTTTTAAGTCTATCCGCATCCAGATCCATGAACGTTTTGAGTTGTTCCTTCGGCAACGGTAATCTCAGGATATCTATTATCGACATCATCCACACCCCTTCAAATCTCACAGAGGAAAGGAAAAGGGCTTTATCTTTCTTATGTTTGCTCCCACATATTCGCACAGTACTTCCAATATATCCAATAACTCCTCAACTCTGTCTTTAGGTACTATTATGCGCACTGCGTTTTCGAGATCGGCGTGCCGTAGATTCGCGAGATTATCCCATCCTTCTAGTATGAAACCAAACAGGTGAATCCTGTCTTTGGGTATTTCAACTATCACATCGTACTCCAGTATTTCCTCCGTTTCTACCATATTACTCTCAACCTCCAATTGTCGATGTTCAGGGTTCTGGTGGTGAAACTCAATTCGATCTGGAGAGTCATGGAGTCGAGATACAACGTTATCGTGTTACGGATACCATTCATATCGATGTCGTGTTCTATTATAGTATCTCCAAATATATGGGATATGATCAATCCCACCTGTCCATCTTTTATTGTGAAACCGATCTGGCCTTTTTTTAACCTCAGATAATCGAATGGTCGAAATTGCAGAGCAAGATCGCCATTTCGCACTTTCAGCGACGCGAAGCGACCGCTGGTGGGAAAATCCAGGTGTATCGTCCAATCATTTAGCATAAAGGTGTATTCCAATCCGGGAGAGAGCTCAAAGGACTTTCCAGATCTAAGAAAAGAAACTTTCCATGTTACGTTGTCAATCGTCCATTTCAACTCTATTCCTTTTTCCAAATCGCTACTGATCTCGAGATGTTCGGTGTTCAAGAAGAAACTTTTTATACCCCTGCCATCAACTGTCACCGTTCCCCATTCTGCTGAATATTTTAGAATACCAGGTTCCAGGGTTACCGAATGTACTTTCATGTTGCGCAAATCACTGAATATGTGTGAAGACGGCGGAAAATCGCCAATAACTGGTTTACTTGAAGTTACTTTATGTTCTTTCCTTTCTATCATGAATGGAAAAGCTTTTACTTCCTTCAAGCTGGCGAACCGCAACGATGACGGTTTTCTGAACTCCTTGCTTGGCTTGTGAGTTTTGCAGATGGGTTCAACTCCGGGAAGTGGGGAAGCATAGGACACAGAAGCATAAATACCCTGAATCTGCATAGAGATTGTCGAAGGAACTTTCATATACACCACATGTTTCCGAGTTTTCAAGGATACTTTTTTGTGTACAGTACTTACGAATTCGGCCATTTCGGGGCTCTGGAAAGTGGAACGTTCCAGTGATGGAGCGGGTACAGCGTAAAAGTATGATGGGGTAAATACCTTCTCTCGTGTTATCCTTTGTGCTACCGTATACAGACTGTACTTTTTTTGTGAGGTTCGAAGGGGTGGTATACCTTCAATTTTCAGTTCCTTGTGGGATATCTGGATGTGCCAGCGACGTTCGTGAGGAAGAAAGCCTATCAATTCAATGCCTTCATGGAGATAAATATGATGCCGAAAGGAAAAAGGCTTGGAAACATGATGTATACGTGGTGGATATTCCATGGGTTTTGTGATTGATGCTCTGGTGACACTCACCTCAAGATGTATCAATACTTCAATCTTTATTCTGATTTCCTGAGCTATGGCCAAGCATGAAACTGCCAGTACTGAAAGCATCAAGAGCAGATATTTCACAGAAGTTCCACCGCCTTGCTGGCCAACCTGGATCTTTCACCCTTCGTGAGCACTATGTGTCCTGCTATATTTTCAGGTATGAACTTACTGGCGACGTAAACCAGCCCGTTGCTCTGTGTATCAAGATAGGGACTATCTATTTGCCACGGATCGCCCGTTATGACGATTTTGGTGCCTTCACCCGCACGTGTCACTATGGTTTTAACCTCATGTGGGGTGAGATTCTGGCCTTCGTCTATTATGACGAACTGTTCTGGAAGAGATCGTCCGCGTATGTAGCTTAAAGATTCTATTTCAAAAACGTCTCTTCTTTTCAGATACGATTGGAGATCTTTACCCCTGTTGCTGAAAATCAGTTCCAGATTGTCGAAGATAGGCCTCAACCACGGCCTCATTTTTTCCTCTTCTTTCCCTGGCAGAAAGCCTATGTCCCTGCCCATGGGAACCAGCGGTCGAGTGACAGTCAAACGTCTATAAACACCTTCGTCGAAGACTTTTCTTAACCCTGCTGCCAGCGCGAGCAGGGTTTTACCCGTTCCCGCACCACCTATAAGCGTCACCAGCTTTATGGAATCATCTAATAGTAGATCCATAGCAAATATCTGCTCCCGGTTGCGTGGTTTTATTCCCCAACAGCTGGTTTGAAAGTCTGAAGATATTTTCACGATCGCCTCATGTTCAGCCATGTATCTACCATAGACACCTCCAAAATCCAGGAACACGTTGGGAGTGAGATCAACGCCTAATTCGGAGATCGGTAGTTTTCCTGTGTTTAAAAACTTCTCCAGCTTTTCGTCGTCCAGATCCATTTCTACAACACCCGAAAGAAGGCTTTCTATGTTCGTTTTATCGCTCAAATAATCCTGGGCCGGTATGCCCAAAGAGTCAGCTTTTATACGCATGTTTATATCCTTGGTCACAAGAAAGGTGGGCTCCTTGGAGTTTTTCCTGATCCATTCAGCGTATATCAGTATCCAATTGTCGGAATATCGATCTGATATAAATTTGGGGAGATCCACTTTTTCATCATGGAGTACCACCACCTTCAAAATCCCCCCACCTGGCAGGGGTACTCCCTCGTTCAAGGAGCCATGAGACCTGAGGTCATCCAGTATTCGATTGATTTCACGTGCGTTGTGCCCTATCTCACCTGGTCGTGACTTCAGTTTATCTATCTCCTCTAGGACTGGCAGTGGTATGATCACGTTGTTGTCTTCGAACTTGAAAATGCTCGCAGGATCGTGTATCAACACATTAGTATCCAGGATGTAGTTCTTCACCATTTCTATACACTTCCCCTCCATCTTCTGATGAATCTTCTGATATTCTTCTCTCCAAGTATGTCCATAAATTTCACGAATATTCTTGCTGTAACCAATGCGTCCACCCTGGCTCTGTGAAAACGTTCCACTTTTATTCCGAACCTTCTGGCCAGGGATTTCAAGCTGTTGGAAGAATGAGGATAGAGATACTTAGCCACTTCAAGAGTGTCTATGAATCTGTTGGAAATGGGGAAAGTTCCTGTCTCCTTAGCAGCAAGATCCAGAAAATGTAAATCCACCGCTGCATTGTGGATGACGAGTATAGCACTTCCTATGTACTCCCTGAATCTTGGAAATATCGTATCCACACCAGGAAATTCCTCCAGATCCTCGTTTTTCAAACCGTGTATACCCGTCACATCTGCCGGAACGCGCACCATAGGATTCACCATGGAATAAAACGCGTGTTGTTCGTAAACCTTGCCATTGTATATGGGAATGGCTGCAATTTCAACGATTCTATCGCCTGCCTCTGGATTCAAACCCGTGGTTTCCGTATCGACGGCTATATAGAATTCCATTTTCAACACCTCAAAAGAAGTATATCATCGAAAGAGTATTCAACCTGGAAGATCCAAAGAGTTCACCTGGTATCAAATGCGGATGAATGTAAGCGATTACTTTGCGATATATACACGCATTATGGGATTCTTAACGGACGTTCCGACAGGATTATGCGGGTATATACGACATTTCCGCTTTTACTTCTTCTTGACAAACTTACCAACGCGTGATATATTTATTATGTAAGCGCTTACAAAGGGGGAAAACGATGGCAACCATTGAAGATGTTGCACGTTTAGCGGGTGTTTCAACGGCAACTGTTTCGCGAGTAATAAATCGATTGGGACCTGTTTTAGAAAGGAAATTGCTTAAGTATTTGATGAGCGAAGAGTCAATTATAAATCTTTTGGATATCTTCAAAACTCTTTAAAGGGGAGGCGGTATAGTGAAACGTTTGGTGGCATTCGCTGTAATGTGGGTGTTGATCGTGGGATTGGTGATGGGTGTGACGATCAAGTTCTGGACAGCCCCCAATCCTCTGCAGGAAGAGTTCTGGAAACCACTTGTAGAAGAGTGGAACGCCAAACACCCCGATATCCAAATCGAGTGGCGAACCATACCAGCGGCCAGGAGTTCCGAAGAAGCCATATTAACGGCTATAGCTGCGGGAGAAGGGCCTGACATATGTACCAATATTTTCAGTGGATTCGCTGCGCAGCTCGCGGAACAGGATCAGCTTGTTGATTTTGCCAAGGAATTCGGCGTGGACTTCTGGATACTGGTTGGAGCACGGAGAATGGAGAACATTGTTGAAGGTTGGAAACTGGGAGATCACTATTATGTTATCCCTATCTATGCTAACCCCATGGTGCTGCGGCGGAGACAGGACAAGCTTCAGGAACTTGGCTTCAACAGACCGCCGAGAACATATGGGGAAATATACGAGCTGGCCAAGAAATACGCCAATCCACCCGAGAGATTCGCGATGATTGTGCTCAAAGGAAGAAACTGGTGGGATAGATGGTTTGACTTCATCTCCTTCTACTATGCTGCCAGTGGAGGCAAACCCTACATAGACACCGCCGCTGGTAAAGCCGTGTTCAATAACGAGTATGGGAAGAAAGTGGCTGAATTCATCTACACTATGTTCAAGAACAAGTGGACAACATCCGATTGGGGCAAGGTCTTCCCGTTGGCCAACGGCAAGGCTCTGGGATCGTTGATGGGCCCCTGGTCATTGAATTGGGCCAAAGAAAATTATCCAGAAGTTTACAACAACCTGTGGATATCCCCGCTGCCTGTACCGGATGATTATCCGGAAGGTAAACCTGTGAAGACTTTCGCTGATACCAAAGGATTGGTCATGTTCAAGAGCTGCAAGTACAAGGAAGAGGCGTTCGAATTCATAAAGTGGGTTTTCATGAATCCTGTCAACGACGCCAGGTGGATAGAGATAACGAAGATGCCCCCCGCAAGAGGAGATCTGGCAACCAACCCGCTCTTTGCCAAGTACATGGAGGAAGATCCTTACTTCGCTGCGTACGCCAGGGAAGTTGGTAATGCCGTACCTCCTGCTTTGATAACCAATACCATAGATGTGCAAGAGGCCATGACCACCTTCCTCACCGAACCGCTGATGTACTTGAAAGCCACGCCAGATGAAGCACTTGAAAAAGCTGTCAAGGAGATCAACAAGCTTCTCTGGTGAGGAAGAAGCTCATCTGAAAGGGAAGAGGGGAGGCGCCCCTCTTCCTTTTTAATGCATGAGGGGGTGAAGATTTGATCACGAGAAGACGGTTGAAATTGCGGGAAACACTTCTTGGCTGGCAATTTTCGGGAATATACCTCCTTTATGCGGCCATATTCTGGGGATATCCCTTCGTGTGGATGTTGATTCTGGCCTTTTCAAAATGGAATTATTTCGGTAGTCCCCGTTTCATTGGTTTTCGCAATTTCACGCATATGATGCAGGATAGCATATTCTGGAGGGTATTCTTGAACACCATGAACTTCATGGCTTATTTTATCCCCATGGTTATAACAGCCGCTTTCCTGTTTGCGTTGGCACTGATGAAGGTGAGAATATTTAGAACGTTTTTCACGTTGAGTTTTCTTGTTGCTTATGTTTCATCAGGTGTTGGGTATTCTATCCTATTTTCCAACCTGTTTTCAGAAACAGGACCGGTTAACAACTTGATATACAAATTCACGGGGAAGACGATACCATGGTTCAGTGATCCACAACTTGCGCTGTTTTCTATAGCTTTGATGGTAACCTGGAAATTCGTTGGTTATTACGGATTGATACTCTTTGCTGGATTACAGGCGATCCCCAAATCACTTTACGAAGCGGCTGAGCTCGATGGAGCAAACAATTGGGTGAAATTCTGGAAGATAACCTTACCACTTGTGAATCCTGCTTTGACCACAGTGCTGGTGTTTGCTATAAACCTGACATTCGGCATATTCACCGAGCCCTACATGATAACCGGAGGCGGTCCCATGAGACGAACCCTTACGTTCATGATGTACATGTATACAACAGCTTTTCAAAGAATGAAACCATCCTATGCATCGACACTGGCGATAGCCACTGGACTCATGAGTTATGGCCTGGTGGTTCTGGTGCGCAAGCTCATTGAAAGAGAGGTATCGTTGACATGAGAAGGAAAAAGAAAATTTCCATTTCTCTAATAATCCTTCATATAGTCATGGGCGTGCTTTCGATAATATGGATATATCCGTATGTGTGGTTGTTGCTGTCTTCTTTCAAACCTTCAGAGGAGATTTTCACCAGAACCATACCCACCCGGCTGACGATAGACCACTATAAATTCATACTGATAATGGCCGGAAAAATGGAAAGACCATTCGTTCGAGCCTTGTTCAACAGTATATTCATTTCTTTCACGGTTACCTTCTCTGTGGTGATAAGCTCGGCATTCATAGGTTATGCCCTTTCCCGCTTGGAATTCAAGGGTAGAAACGCTATAGTGAACTTCATAATCTTTCAGATGCTGTTTCCAGGTTTCATGTTCATAGTACCACTTTTTGTGTTGATAAGGGCGCTGGGTTTAATAAACACCTATTCTGCTGTGATACTCCCATCTCTGATAAGTGCATGGGGTGTTTTCATGTTCACCCAGTCTTATAAGTCCATACCAAGGGATTACATAGAAGCGGCGAAGTTGGATGGAGCGAACACTTTTTGGATAATAATGAGGTTGATGATGCCTTTGACGAGATCCACCGCCTCCATAGTGGGATTGTTCACTTTCATAGGTATATGGGATAACTTCATGTGGCCTCTGATAGTCATAAGGGATTACAACAAGATGCCTTTGGCAGTGTTGTTGGCGAGCTTCAATCACGAATACAGCAGTTACGTCGGTCCACTTCTTGCAGCGTCCGTTATACAGACCATACCCATGGTGATCATATTCCTGATCTTGCGGAAGTATTTCCTTCAGGGTATATCACTATCTCTCAAGTAAAGGAGGCGGAGAAGAGCATGGAACCGAGTTTAAAACGGCACCCCGCAAATCCGCTGCTATCACCAATACCATGGCATCACTGGGAAAGCCGGTTCGTTTTTAACCCCGCGGTGGTGTACGATGGGAAGTTGTTCCACATGTTGTATAGGGCACAGGGTGAGGACATGGTATCGCGTTTCGGATACGCTGTCAGCACGGATGGAGTGCACTGGAACAGGATGGAAAAACCTGTTTTTGCCCCAGCCCGTCAGGAGGAGTTGTACGGTGTTGAGGATCCGCGAATAACGAAGCTGGGCGATGAATATTATGTGGTTTATACGGCATACTCGCCGGGGAAAATACAGGTGGCGATGGCGAAGACGAAGAACTTCATAACCTACCAGAGGTTTGGTGTTGTGCTTCCGCAGAACCCCAATAAGGATGCTGCGCTCTTTCCAGAAAAGATAGACGGCAAGTACGTCATGCTTCACAGGATAGAGCCGGATATATGGTTGGCGTTCTCGGATGACCTGATACACTGGAGCGATTTTGTTCCCATAGCGGGACCAAGGAGGGATTACTGGGATAACCTCAAGATAGGTGCAGGTGGACCGCCCATAAAAACGGAATACGGCTGGTTATTGCTCTATCATGGTGTGGAAAAAGCCAGTCGTCCAATATACAGATTGGGATTTATGTTGCTTGATCCTAAGGATCCGAGAAAGATTTTGAAGCGGTCGGAAGAGCCCATATTAGAGCCTGAAAAGGACTGGGAAATCTTCGGAGGCGTACCTAACGTGGTTTTCAGTGACAGCCTTGTTGAGTACGGAAAGTACTATTACATCCATTATGGAGCGGCTGATAATTGTATAGCGTTAGCGTACATAGAAAAAGAAGAAGTTGAAAAGTGGATGAAGGGCAAGTGACCTAAGGCCCCCTGGAGAGGGGCCTTTTGTCATTTTGTAGCATTAATTACTTGACTTGTTTGCATTGGAGATCTATAATTTCTGTGAAATTCTGAATTAGTCAGGAAAGGAAGCGGTTTCGTCATGGTGACGATAAAGGAAGTTGCGGAAAAAGCCGGTGTTTCGGTTGCCACCGTTTCGAGAGTTATAAACAATAGTGGTGTGGTTTCTGAACGTACGAAATTGAAGGTATTAAGAGTGATGAAGGAGTTGGGTTACAATCCCCGGCCATGGGCAAAGTATCTTGCCTCATCGAGGAACCGTTTTACGGCGTATGTAGTCATGACACCCAGAATCAGAAAATTCCTTGATGAAAGAGGTGGATTTTACTTTGACGTTTTCATGGGTATCGAAACGGTTGCCAAACAAAGCGGAGTGTTACTGAAGATCGTTGATCCTGGCTATTTCGAAAAGGCCGATGGTTTTTTACTGATAGGAGCCGATTTCGATAAGGATGATATAGAAGCCTATAAAAAAACTGGTAAACCCGTGGTTCTTGTGGATCATTACATACCGGATATAAGGGTCGATGCTGTCGTAAGCGATGGATACGGTGGGGCATATGCGGTAATAAAAATGTTGATAAACAGAGGGTATAAGAGGATAGTTCATATCCACAGTAACTTGAAACCGTACAGTTTCAGGGAAAGATACTCGGGTTATACCAACGCCATGATCGACCATAATTTGATGCCCATATATTTTGAGTTCGACGAGTTTCATGACAACATGAACTCGGTTGTGGCGCTGATGTTGAGAAATTATGATCTACCGGAAGCGATTTTTACATCAAATGATTTTTCCGCGGTAAGAGTTATAGAAGAACTTGAAAATAGGGGTATCAAAGTTCCTGATGATGTATCCGTAGTAGGTTTCGATGATTCTATAGAAGCAGAAGAACAGGGAATAACCACCGTACGCGTCTATAAGCTGGAACTCGGTTCCTTTGCTATGAGGAGATTGTTAACCTTGATGATGGGTCAGGATATCCATCCCGCAAAGGTCTCATTGTTTACAAAGATAGTTGAGAGAAAAACAGTGAAGTGATTCTGCCACTTTGCCTCCATATTTTTATCCTGCTCTCTTCGGTCTTTAGCTATCAGTATCCCTCGATTTTTAAGTTTTTTCTCCATATGGTTCCAAGAATCTCGCAAGGTTTAGCATGTTATAATTTTTTGGCATGAGAAGGGAGTTATTGGCGTTTCTGGGTATAGCGAGAAGAGCGGGAGCCATACTTATTGGAAGGGATGCGATAAAGTCTGGAATAAGGAGAGGTAAAGTCAGATTTCTAATCATAGCGGGGGACGCCAGCAAGCGTCTAGACAGGGATCTTGGTGTAGAATGTACGAAATATGGAGTGGAATGGAGAAGATTGAAGAGTGTAGGGAAGCGAGAGCTGGGGATGGCTATCGGGCGTTTCGAAGCAGCCGCCATTGCTCTTACCAATGAAAGGCTTGCTGAGAAGGTTAAGGAAATCGTGAGGTGATGTAAATGGCCAGAAAAGTTCGAATCTATGAGCTAGCTCATAGGTTGGGAATAGATGCGAAGGAATTGATGGAAGAGCTCGAAAGTTGGGGAATAACAGTTAAAAGTCACATGAGTACCCTGGATGATGAGACTGTGAATCTGATAGTGGAAGCTTTTGAAGAGGAAACAAAAGTAAAAAAGGCGACCAAGAAGAAAAAACAAGAAATGCAAGAAGAGGTTGTGGAAGAGGAAGAAATAAGAGAAGCCATCATTTCTAAAGACGAGTTGCGACTGGATTTGCTGGCTGCGAAATTGGGTGTTTCACAGAATCAGATAATAAAGGATATGTTCATGAAGGGCATGGTTCTAAAACCCGGTCAGGAGCTTACTCCTTCACAGGCAGAAGATATAGCACTGAATTACAATGTGATTCTGGAGATAAAGGAAAAAGAGGAGGAAGAGAGGCCAGAACAGGAAGAGAAAATCGATGAACTCGAGCAATATTACAGGAAGCTGTACGAAGAGCATGATAAGGAGCTCGTTGAGAGACCCCCGGTTGTTACGGTGATGGGACATGTGGATCATGGGAAGACCACTCTGTTGGACAGGATAAGAAACACCAGGGTAGCTGAAAAAGAAGCAGGAGGCATAACCCAAACCATAGGAGCGTACCAGGTTGAAATAAAGGGGAAGAAAATAACTTTCATAGATACCCCTGGTCATGAAGCCTTTACTGCTATGCGAGCCAGAGGGGCGCAAGCAACCGATATAGTGGTGCTGGTGGTAGCAGCCGATGATGGTGTGATGCCTCAAACCATAGAAGCGTACAATCATGCGAAGAGTGCTAACGTCCCGATAATAGTAGCCATAAACAAAATTGATAAGCCTAACGCCAACATAGAGCTCACAAAGCAACAGCTGGTTTCAAAACTCGGGTTGGTTCCGGACGACTGGGGTGGGGATACTATAGTAGTACCCATATCAGCGAAAACGGGCGAGGGTGTCGATGATCTGCTGGAGATGATACTGATAGTTGCCGAAATGAATCCGATAAAGTGCTATCCCCAGGGACGCGCCCGAGGAGCCATAATAGAATCCAAGCTGGATAAGTTCCAGGGTCCCACTGCAACCGTTATAGTAAAAGATGGCGTTCTGAAAGTAGGAGATTATGTGGTGGCGGGCACTTCAATGGGACGGGTACGTGCGATGATAAACGATAAGGGGAAGAACGTCAAGGAAGCTCACCCTTCTGATCCTGTTCAAGTCCTTGGATTCGAATCTGTACCTGATGTTCATTCCATGTTGTACGTGGTGGATTCACTTGCAACAGCACGTGAAATAGTTGAGAGACGTAAGGAAGAACAGGAAAAGAAGATTGGAAGAAGGCATGTTAAACTTGAAGATTTTCTCAAGATGATGAGCACCGAAGAGAAGAAGAAACTCAATTTGATCCTCAAAGCTGATTCTTTCGGGACGGTTGAAGCGCTGAAACAAGCCCTTTACAAATTGAAGGCCGAAGAGGTGGAAATAGAGATAGTGCATTCAGGAATAGGCAATATAAATTCCAGTGATGTTATGCTGGCCGAAGCTACCAATGCCGTCATCATTGGTTTCAGAGTGAAACCTGATAGTGCTGCCCGACGTGAAGCGGAGAAAGAAGATATACAGATTCGTGTATACGATGTCATATTCGACCTCATAGAGGACGTGAAACTGGCCATGGAAGGATTGCTTGAGCCAGAAGAAGTGGAGGAAGTAACAGGTAGAGGCGAAGTGCGCAAGGTGTTCAATATCTCGAAAGTTGGAAGAATAGCAGGTGTGGTGTTGATCGAGGGATATGTACGTAAAGACGGGCGTGTGCGTGTCTACAGAGGTTCAGAAGAAATTTTCGATGGTTCCATAGAGTCCCTAAAACATTACAAAGAAGAGGTGGAAAAGATAGAAGCTCCGCAGGAATGCGGAATAAAGATCGCCAGATTCGACGATGTAAAAGAGGGAGATGAGCTGGAATTCTATGTTCTCAAGAAAGTGAAGAAGGAGCTGAGTTTTACAGAGCAATGAAAGATGGTGCGGGGAGACAGCATCGCGTCTCCCCGCTACTCATTACCTCTTTATACCAACCAGTTCCCTGAGTATGTCATCTGAAGTAGTTATCACCCGTGCAACTGCCTGAAAACCTCTCTGTGCAACAATCATTTTGGTGAATTCTTCGGCAAGATCCACATTTGACATTTCCAGGGCTCCTGGTATCAACGTTCCACGTCCACCAACACCAGCTTCTCCGATCTGCGGAAGCCCACTGTTCGCTGATTGGGCGTAGAGAGAGTTTCCTATATCCCGAAGACCAGCAGGATTGTTGAATACCGCGAGTGCTATTTGTCCAAGTATATCTGTAAGGCCGTTACTGAAGGTTCCTATGATTTCACCCTGTTCGTTTATGGCAAAAGATTCTAGCGTTCCTTCAGCATGACCATTTTGTTCTACAACTGCCACTGAACTCGGTGCCACGAACTGGGTGACCTCGCCAAAGTTTATTTCCACTTTCACGGGCCCGGCAGCTGCTGCGGAGGAAGGATATACGCTTGTTTCCAGAGCGGATCCGACTTTCGCGGGATCGTACCAGAATCCAACCGGATAGGGATTACCCACATTGGCGTTGTAGATGATGTTTCCCGCATCGTCCAGTGTCCAATCGGTAGCTGCAACGTTTCCGTTGGAGTCGAAAGCTATTACTCCCTCTGCCAGGTTATCGCTCGTGGAACCATCGGACATCAGTGCATACAACGGTCTGCCATCCGATGTTTCTGCTTTCCAGAACCATGTATTTTCCGCTATTTTCGTGAACTTTATGTATACGTTGGTCGGATTGCCCAGTGAATCGTACACGAGCACCGATGTTGTAACCGATGGATTCTCGTAATCGGCAATGGTGAAGTTGGATGGATTATCCGTTTCGTAGAATTTGCGTGAACCCTGGATGGGTGGTTGTACCGCGTTCAACACGGAGAGATAGGTGTAATCGTTGCCTCCAGTGTCCAATTCATCTGTGGAATTACCGTTGGTGATTCTCAAGCCAGAGATTCTGTAGCCGAAATCATTGGTTATTCCCTCGCTCATCGCTGTGTTGAAATCTTCCCTTGTCAATGTAGAGGAATCTCCGTCGTAATCGTTGGGGATGGTGAAGGAAATGGATGTACCATCTTTCAAATACAACGTTATAGTACCGGTAGCTGTTGTGGAGTCGAAATTGAAGATTATCCTTCGAGGATCGTAATAGACAACTTCACCATCCGGTCCCGTCAGGTTCAGGCTTCCCGCAAAGGAAACATAATCTCCTCCTGCTCCTATTGTCATCTGTTGCTCGGATAAGAGAGGCGTCATGTTTCCTCTTATATCATAGAGTTTGACCACATCGTTGGACGTGGTGGAAATGGTTATTTGCCACGCTTCCGTATCCGATAAAGGAATATCCGAGAAAGAGGTGTTTTCACCCGCTATGAATTCGAGACCTTTGAAGGTTTCACTTCCCGATGTGACACCCGCTTTAAGCTCTTTATTCAATCCTGCGATCGTGCCATCGGTGGAAATTGTGAAGGTGTGTTGATCACCAGTGGTGGTGAAGTCGCCGTCCTCATCGACGACGAGGATGACGTCGTCGGGATTGGCAGAGTCTCTGTATATCTTTAAAGCTGAGAACGAAACGGGACTACCAGATACTAGAAGTGTTGGCTTACCTACAACGCGTATAGTCCATTCTGATGACGCGTTGCCTATATCCAGTCTTGCACCTGAGGAATTCCTTATTTCATGAGCAGGATCAAAGCTCCAGCGTATAACATTGCCGAAATCGTCCACTTCCACTATTCCCGAGGCCGAACCTGGATCAATCTCGTAGTAATCCGTCCCCATTACCTCCGCCTTCCAGCGGTAGACGTTCCTGTTTCGATATTCCAGGCTCATATCACGTTCGAAAGTGAAGCGAATGGGAACCTGATCGTTCGCGTTGGTGGTTATGACGATGTTGGTTTCCTTTATGCCAACATCAGCGTTTATGTTGTGTGCAAGCTTTATGGCGGTGGTTTGCTTCGCGGCCATAACGAGTCCCGCCTGTATCTGAATGTCACCAATGGGTTCGTTGGTATCCACATATCGTTTACCGGTTTCGGAGAGTTTCGAGCTCCATCCCTGAAGTTTGAACCCTGTGGATGGATTCACCAGGAAGCCGGATGAATCCAGTGCGAAGTTACCGGAGCGTGTGTAATAACGACTCACACCATCGGAGAGTATGAAAAAGCCATCACCCTGTATGGCCAGATCAGTTTTTTTACCTGTATTCTGGAAACTTCCTTGATTCATTATCTTGTCGATACTGGCCACTCTGGTCCCAAGTCCAACCTGCATGGCGTTTATTCCGCCCCTGTTGTTCTGAGGAGCACGTGATGAACTCAGTGTCTGATAAAAAGTACTTTGAAAGGTGACACGTGAGGCCTTGTAACCGATGGTGTTGACGTTGGCTATATTGTTACCCACCACGTCCATGGATAGCTGGAAACCTTTAAGTCCTGTGACTCCACTGTACATCGATCGAAGCACGCTCTCTCACCTCCTTTTCAAGCGGAGACTTCTATTATCGCTGAAATTGGATATTGCATGCCATTGACAACTATGTACACGTTACCATCCTGGAATTGTACCGCTTCCACTTTCCCGCCGTCCAGACCACCCAGTTCCACCTTTTCACCTTTTTCATCGATACCAAAGAGTTTGTAGGTGTACGTACCGTTGGGCATCATCACCCCTTCTTCGTTCCTTCCATCCCAGACATATGAATGCATCCCTGCTTCAAGTGTACCCAGTGAGATCTGCCTGACCAGATTCTCGTTTTCATCGTATATCTCTATCTCCACCGGTGAGGCTTCATCCAGATTGAATACGATGGTATCGGCTGCACCGTCTTTCAGATTGATGTACTTCCCACTTACTACCACATTCTTACCCACGAGTGCTGCGGCCTGCAGTTTCGAAAGATTCATCTGAAGTTCTGTCAATTTCTGGAACGCTTTGCTCATATTGGTTATCTGCTCTAGAGTTGTGAGCTCTGACATCTGGGTTATGAACTTGGCGTTATCCATGGGTTCCAGTGGATCCTGATTCTTGAGTTGAGTTATTAGAAGTTGCAAGAATGCGTCTTTGTCCAGCTCTTTCGACGGTTTTCTATCCTTTTCCAGAGGTGGTTGTATATATTGAGGTGAAATCCAGTTGTTTACCCCGTTTATCATCGTCGTTCACCTCCTCGAGAAAGGTGGCGAAGTATCGCTTTTTCCACTGTCTCTGTTGCTGCTGGTGATTGGGTGTATCCCGGCGTTCTCCTTCCTCGTAACCTCGTTGTTCTTCCTGATCTCTTTGATGTACTTCGAAGCGTACGTCGTTTATTCCTTCGTCTTTGAGTCTTTCCCGTAACATAGGAATAACTTTTTCCAGTAAATCATGTGAATCCTTGCGCGTCACGTTGAAGACCACTCTATATCCATGTTCGTCCCTGGTTATCTCCAGGTTCATTTCCCCCAGCTTCGGGGGATGCAATTGTATCTTCACAGTTATTATTTCGTTTTTCTTTATGTTCGTTCCTACGTCAATGAACTTTTCCACTATTTGTTTGACCAGAGTTTCAGGTTTTGTAGATTTTGAGAGGGTTGAATCTGTGGTGATAACGTCATGTTTCATGCTTATTGTGGAACTCGCATCTCCATCTTCTTTCTTTCCATTGTCGATCACTTTGAGATTGTTGACCGGCTTTTTGATTTCTTCTTGTCGTTGGGGTTCATATCTGCTGGGATCGAGTATATTCTCTTTCGTGATGGTTTTGGTCATGCGTAGTGGCATTTCTCGATAGATTCGACCACCTTCGTTTCTGATAATTTCAAGGTTTTTTCGTATGTGCGGAATGCGCACCATGTGATGTTCCACTTTTCTGATTCTCGAAAATGTTATCTTTTTGGAGTACATTGAGATCTTCTTCAGAGTCTTCAAAAGTGGTATTGTTCTGCCGTTATCTTTATCGATCATTTGCTGCGTTGTTTCATGTGTTGTCACATAGGAACCATCCTTCAAGGGAAGATTGGATTTTACGGTTATCATCGGTTCTGTCAGGCGTAAGGGTTGTTTCGTGGTGAAATTCGAAACCATGTGTTGCTGTGACGTTTTCTCGAATACGATATTCCTTCTGTTGAAGTATGGTAAAGGCGGTTCTTCGGCAATTTCATGTTTCGAGGGTGAAGGACTCATCTTTATTCTGGAAACTTTCGATTCTTTCCATGGCTTTTCAGGTGCTTTTCGCACTATCCTGGGGGGTATGGAAACTGTTTCCACGGCATCGGGTCGAGTTGGAATCTGCTCTTCATGGAAATTCTCGATGCGAGGATGCAGAATCTTTCTTATCACAGGTTTTCTGGTTGTATTCGAGCTTTTCGGTGAAAGTTCATTGTTCTTTTTCTCCACGGTTCCATGTGGGAAGTATTCCTTCTCTTCATTTGGGTGGGTTATATGGATACCTGAAGGTTTCCATGTAGCATCGTTTTTCTGCCCGTTCCTCACAGGATATGTGGGAATTTCCGAATGCTTTCCGCTTGAATTGAAATCGGTGATTGTTGCAATTGGTGATTCATGAGACATTCTGGTGCTGGGTCGATGCGTACTCTCTTCTCCATATTTGGGGATGGTCTCCCATGTTTTGTGTGTTTCTGTGTCGATGATCGGATTCTTTTCCTGGAATTTTAAGGAGTGTTGTTCAATCTGGTTTGAGATCTTCAACCGATCTTTCTGCTTTTCTGTCGAAGCGGGTTTGTTGTTGATCCTATCGTTTCTATCGATATTTACATGACTACTTTTTTCCACAAGATACACGGGATTATCTTCTGAGAGATATGCACCGGTTTTCCGATGATGCGGATTAAGATCTTTCACTTTTTCGAGTTTTGCCTTGTGTTCAATCGTGTCCCTTTCATCTTTTGAATCCATTCGTTTGAGTGCTGTCGCTTCGGGTCCTCCTGTTTTTTCTGCTTTTATATTCAATAAAAGCTCTTGACTCCTGGCTTTTTTGGGGGTGTCCTGTCCACCTGCTTTGACATTTGCATGAGCTCCCTTTTCCGTTTTCTCTGTCTTCATGATTTCTTGTGTGTTCATCCATGTGGGATTTAATTTCTCAACGTTTCTCGATGTGCGACTGCCTGCATGAACCGCAGATGACGAGTTTTTTCTTTCCATATCTTTTGTATTTTTCACCCGTGTATTATCGTTTTTATCATGGTTTCCCAGCATGGAACGTTCTGTGCTGGGGAGAATCTTTTCTGCTTTCTCTGGATACTTGCCCGATAAGGTGTGGTTGGATGGATTTCGAGTGATTCTTGCCTTTCCTGGAGCATGGGATGGTGTCATCATTTTTTTTGTTTCATCTATGATGAATGTTGATTCTTTCATCAATGTTGAAGCTTGCATTTTTATCTTCGCGTGGGAATTCTTCTGCATCACCTGTAGTTCGTGTTCTGTTGGTGTTTCTGCTTCAGATGTTATTTTCGAGTTATTTTTTCCTATATCGTTTCTGGAAGCAGGAAGATTGCCAGGACTTTCAGGATGTTTCGTATGAGAAACGGATTGTTGGTTTACCAGAGTCAATGTATTTTCTGCTATCTTCGTATTAACATGGCGGTGAGATTCAAGAGGAAACTTAATGCTGCTTTCCTGCTTGAAGGATTCCAGGCTTTTTTCGAATGTTTCGTTTTTTTTCATCACTTCCGTTAAAACAAGGTGGGAGGATGCAGAATTTTCTGTATCTTTGGGTATGTTTTTTGCTTTCAGTGGGATTTTCCTGAGTTTTTCAACGAGCAATTTGAAAAAGGTGGTTTTGCGAGCTTTCAAGATGCTCGAAGAATCCGTTTTCTTCTTCGCAAGTATGGTTTTGTTTTTTATAACATTATTCGTTTTCAGGATAACGATTTTCACCGGATCATTCCCCCAGTTTGTTTATTATCCTTGCAGCCCTCTGCGGGTCTATCTGTGCCAGAGATTGAAGTATGCTTCCCACAACATCATCGGGTAACAACCTCAGAGCGTCGGTGAGGAGTTCTATCGAGACGACGGTCGAAGCCAGCGCTGGTGCTATTTGTGATGGTTCCGTCGCGGCCAACCAGTTTGAGAGAGTTTTCAAGCGATTGGTTCGATCCTTCCATTCTTCTTCTTTCATCTTCAGTTCTTCTTCCCAGTGTTTTAAAGCTTCTTCTTTTCTTGCCAATTCCTGTTCCTTGCGTTTCAGTTCTTCTTCGCGGGTCATGAGTTCTTTCTCCCTGGCTCTCATTTCCTGTTCTTTTTCTTCCAGACCTTTCAATAAAGCTTCTATCTCCTCTCTATATACTTCAACTCCTCTTTTTACATCAAGTGGTTCATATTTGATATAACGTGAGATGAGGGGCAGGCTGCTCAATCTGTAGGAGGCATAACTTCGCCAATCCCGGAAAGGTTGTGCCCCCAGCAACGAGAGTTTCCTGTATTCGTATACAAGATAATCCGCAGCCAGCAAGAAGATGCTCAATATTATAACGAGTAGCACAACTTTAACCCATCGCACTTTTCTTGGTTTCTCTGCCATCTTTTCTTACCCTCCATCACTTGAATCATTCTTTGGGAGCAAGGCAAGTTCCTAAAGGAGTAAAATTATTAGATGGAGGAGATCTTTTAGGAGACGATAAACTGTGTAGGGAAAAGTGAAAAGGGGAGATGAATGTTGAAGAGGAAGTGCTGTCCATCCGGCGGAGGAGGTAAGGATAGGTTCGGTAGGATGCACGATCATGAAGATATAGGCGAATGGGGAGGCCCCGGGATGATATGGTTAACGAATCTGAGAGGCGATGAATTCGTGTTGAACGCCGAATTGATCGAATCTGTGGAATCGAGACCCGATACCACGATAACACTTGTCAACGGTCGAAGGTACATAGTAAAGGAAAGCGTGGAGGAGGTTGTAACGAGGGTGATAGAATACAAGCGTCGAATATTTGGTATTAAAGCAGGAGTGTGACCCTTATGGATATATCCACACTCTTAGGTCTTGGTTTGCTGGTTATCGTTGTTATATTCGGTATAGGCAGCTTTCAGTCACTAATGCAAGATTTCATACAGATGTCCTCCATATTCATAACGGTTCTCGGTACGATAGCTGCCGTTATGGTTGCACATCCAAAAGCTCGATCGTTTGGAATGTTTGGAATAATGATGAGCACTCTTAAAGAACCGAAAATTGACATGATAGGCACCCTTCAATCACTGGTTACCTTCGCTGAAAAGGCCAGAAGAGAAGGATTGTTATCCCTCGAAGAGAACATAGAAGAAATAGATGACGCTTTCATGAAGAAGGGACTGCAGCTGGTCATTGATGGGACTGACCCTGATCTACTACGTGAAATGATGGAAGTCGAACTGGAGCTGATAGAAGAAGACTTCAAAGAACAGAGGGCTGTGATGGATTCCTTTGGAGCCTATGCGCCGGCATTCGGTCTCATAGGTACTCTTATAGGTTTGATACAGATGCTGAAAGCTTTGAACAACCCGGACATGCTGGGCCCCGCCATGGCGAAATCGCTTCTGACAACACTGTACGGAGCTTTCCTTGCAAATGGTTTCGCGTTACCAATGGGCGAGAAAATAGCGGGGCGCGCGGGTAAGTTCCTCATGCAGAAACGCATGATACTTGAAGGTCTGCTTTCCATCCAGGCAGGCGACAACCCGAGATTGGTGGAGGAGAAACTGAAATCCTTCCTGCCGGAGAAGGAAAGGGAAGTTTATACTGCGAGCGTAACGGCCAGGGAGGCCGCATAAATGGCGCGAAAAAAGAAGTGTCCCGAGTGTAAAGCTGGATCACCTCCATGGATGACGACCTACGGCGATATGATGACACAACTCCTTGTCTTCTTCGTTGCCATGCTGGCGATGGCCACCATAAGTCCCGGTAAGTTCCAGCAGGTTGCGGCGGGTATACAGCAGGTATTCTCCGGCGAGCCTCCAAGTGTTCTTCTGGGTGGTAGGACATTGCAGGAGGAACCGATGATAACCAGAAATCCTGGCATAAGACGGGAAATCTTGCGGGTGGTACAGGATGAGAAATATAAGGGTAAAATAACAGTGGAAGTAGAGGACAGGGGTACCAGGGTCATCCTGAAGGACATGGCTTTCTTCGAGGAAGGAAGCGCTATATTAACCAGGGAAGCCAAGGAATTGCTGGCAATAGTTGGGAGTGTAATAATAGAACACACCACAAACGTGCTGGAAATATACGGTTACACAGATGATAGACCTCTTCCACCAACATCCGTGTATCCTTCCAACTGGCATCTTGGATCCGCGCGTGCAGCAAGTGTGGCAAGATTCTTTACCGAGGAGTTGAAGAGGAAAAGAACCGTTGAGCGTTTAGCTGAGGTCAAATTGGGTACTTTCGATCCGGATTATTTCTATAATCCTGACAGATTTTATCCAATAGGGGTTGGTGATCGAGCTATAAAGAAAAAGATAGCAGCACTCGAGGCGGAGATTAATGCATCGAAAGCGCTTCTGGCGAAAAAGCTGGAAAATGGGGAAATAACAAATGAGGAGTATCAAAAGCAGCTTACGAATCTGAGCAGGGAGTATAACGAGAGGTTGAACGAACTTCGGAGAGAGTACAGGAGGATAGATATACTGATAGTCAACGAGCGTGTGAGGTGATGAAACGTGCCCAATGGAGAAGAACAGGTTGAAAAGAAAGGGCCATCGCTGATAGCTATAATGGTAATAGCTGCGGTCATAGCTGGAGGATTGAGCTTCGGTGTCAGCTTCCTGCTGATAAAAATGATGGGTTCTAACACCCAGGAAACGGCTGCTCGGGAGGCCCAACAGTTACAACCTTCGTATATAAAGGCCACGTTCATACCTGAAGGGAGCAACACCATGTTCATGTTGAAAGGTGGAAAAGATGTTGTGGTTGTGGACGGACTTTCTTTCATAGTTGGAAGTGATGGTTGCAGAGCCAATATAGCAAACTCGCGACTTGAAATAATGGATGCTCTGGAAACGTTGTTCCTAAGCAAGGAAAAAACCGAGTTAACTACTGTTGCAGGTAGAGAATTACTCAAGAAGCAGATAAAGGATATAGTGAACGAAATAACCGGATACATTGGTGAAAAAGAAAAATTTGGTGTTTTGAAGGTGGCCATAAGAATAAAAGCAATCTCACGTGTGGATTGATGGGGGGCTGAAATATGGCCGATGTTCTGAGTCAAGAAGAGATAGACGCGTTGCTAAATGCCCTGAGTAAGGGCGAGTTGTCAGTCGAAGAGATAAAGGAAAGAGAAGAGAAAGAAAAGATAAAAGTATACGATTTCAGAAGACCCAGCAAGTTTTCTAAGGAACAGATAAGAACTTTCGATATGGTACACGAAAATTTCGGACGGGCTCTTTCTACCTATTTGTCTGGGCGATTGAGAACTTTTGTTAACGTTAGTATAGCGAGCATAGACCAGATAACATATGGCGAATTTCTCAGGTCTATTCCTTCCCCGACCTTTATAGTGGTTTTCTCCGCGCCGGAGTTCACAGGAAACACCATACTCGAGATAAATCCTGAAATCATATACACAATAGTTGATAGATTGCTGGGTGGTCCCGGTATACCTGGAAACATAAATCGTGCTCCGACTGAAATAGAGATGAACGTCATGCGCAGAGAAGTTCAGGTGATTCTCAACTTGCTAAGTAACGCGTGGGAAAACATAATAAAGTTCACACCAGCTGTTGAAAGTATAGAAACCAATTCGCAGTTTGTCCAGGTAGCCCCGCAAAGTGAGATGTCGCTGCTGGTTACTATGCTTGTATCCATCGGGCAGATAGAAGCTTTTCTGAATATATGCTGGCTTTCTTCAACGCTGGAGCCATTTTCTGAGCGTTTATCCACGCAAACCTGGTTTGTCAGCAAGAAAACCGGACGTTCAGAAGATACCAGGAGACTTCTGGAGGAATCTATAAAGGCTGTCAAAGTGGAGGTGGCTGCCGAGCTTGGTAGAAGCCAAATAACGTTGCGTGAATTCCTGACTCTGGATGTGGGAGATATCATTCGTCTCAATTCGAGAGTTGGGGATGATGCTCTGATAAGAGTACAGGGTAAGCCGCGCTTCTATGGAAAGCCTGGTAAATACAGAGGGAAGAAAGCTATACGTATAACAGGAGTCATAGCTCCCGAGACGGTGGAAGAGGAGGGATTGTATGAGTGATGAATTCTTGAGTCAGGAAGAACTGGACGCGCTTTTAAAAGGTTTGGTATCTGATTCTGATGATCTTCCCCCTGAAATCGAAGAGTATTTGAAGTACATTGCCGATGGATTCAACAATGCCCTTAGTGCTATAACAGGTAAAGTCGTTAAAATCGGCTCTACGAAGGTTGAAAAAGTAACCGTAAGCGCGCTCAAGGATAAAATCCCCGAAAAGTTTGTGGTGAGTTCGGTGAACTTCACCGGAGGATTGAAAGGTGTAAATATCGTGCTGGTCAACGAGGAGGATGCTTCCAGAGTTTCCGATATGATGATGGGAGGAAGTGGGGAAGCCAGTGAAATGGACGATTTGAAGTTAAGTGCTTTTGTGGAAGTGTTGAGCCAGATGATGGGATCGGCTGCAACATCACTTGCAGAATATGTTGGTGGATCGGTGACTTTCGCACCACCTGAATCGAAAATTGCTCAACGTTCGATGGAGCAGATACCTTACATAAACGAATTGAAAGGCGATATCTTCCTTGGTTCCTTTTCTCTGGAATACGAGAAAAATGCAGCTTTAACCTTCAATTTCTTGATACCTAAAGATTTTGTTGAGCAACTGCCGAAGGAAGAGAAAGAAAAAGAGGTTGCTCAATCTGCGCCAATGGAAGCTGTCCAAACAGCACCATCTGAACCTCAACACGTAGAGAAAACACAGGTCAAGGTAAAGCCTGTAGAATTCGAAGAATTTGGGACTCCGAGCATTTCCAGAGAGGAAATGCAGAAACTGGAGTTGTTGTTGGATGTCCCACTTTCCGTATCCGTGGAGCTCGGTCGGACGAAGATGACTTTGAAGCAGATACTCGAGTTAAATGAAGGCTCGATTGTGGAGCTTGATAAACTCACCGGTGAGCCTGTGGATATGCTTGTCAATGGTAAGATAGTGGCGAGAGGTGAAGTGGTAATAGTTGATGAGAATTTTGCTATAAGGATAACGGAAATCGTATCACCGAGAGAAAGGTTGTTATCGTTGCGATGAGAAGGACGCTTTCTCTTTTGGTGATGATCTTAATCATGGTTGGCCTTCTGGCCGATAGAATGGTATTACGCGATTTCAAGCAGCAATTGGTGGGACTCAGGAGTTATTCTTTCACCGCAAAGGTTTTTCTGCATGTGAGAGATATAGAAGGCAATTATGTGGATACGAAATTGGTTGTCGATGTTGCAGTGA
>JAGGZV010000085.1 GCA_021161835.1 Thermotogae bacterium
CTTATGTACTTTTCGTCGATAGGAGCTTGTGTGAATTCCCCAGTGTCAGGGTTAAAGGTACCAACCGGCAACATGAAGTAGAACCAGCCGAACTCCACACGTGCGAAAACTTCAAGCGGCATTGGCCCTGGTTCAGGTGGGTACGGTCCTTCCATAGGCATTGGCCTGAACTCAGTACCTATGAAAAACCCCGCAAAAGAAGAAGCGGTCAGAAGGATCGCAGCAAGCATCAGAATCAAGAGCTTCCTCATGATTAACCACCTCCCGTTATTCATGCTTTCTTCATTTCCTTAGACCCCCTAGATGTATGATAAGTTCAGAAGATCTTAACCTTTTTTCCTGAGTAATTCTTCCACCTTGAAAGGAGGTATACGGTACTTCCTGGCATTTTCTATTCCCATTATACAGATTAGCTGGCAGAGGAATTCCAGCATTTCCAGTTTAGCATAGGCTTCTTCTATATCATCACCCGCCACCGTGACACCATGATTTTTAAGAATGAAGATCCTTGCTCCTTCTTTCAATGGTTTTTCAAACATATCAGCGAATTCCTGGGTTCCAGGTGTTTCGTATGGAAGATAGGCAATATCTTTCAAAAACAGTGCTGTTTCGGCCAGTAATTCTGTGGGTATTTTCTCACCCATGATGGCAAGGAGGGTGGCGTGAAGGGGATGTGCATGAAGAACAGCTTTTACATCACTACATGTTTTATATATTTTAAGATGCATTCTGTACTCCGACGATGGCTTGCGAGTACCTTTGAGGATTTTCCCTGTTAGGTCCATCTCCACCAGGTCTTCCTCTCTAAGAAAATACTTCACCGTGAAAGTGGGAGTTATGAGTATTCTGTCATCTACGCGTATGCTCATGTTGCCACCAACGCTTTCGGTGAGTCGTCTTTTCCATATCAACTTCGTATATTCCGCGAGTTTTTTTCTTATATCCATCACTATTTCATCTCCTTTCAAGGAATTCTTCGATTTCCCTAAGAGTGGGCATAGTTCCCATTGCTCCCAGTCGGGTGGCCGCTATGGAGGCAGCGGCGCTGGCAAAAAGCGCTATTTCTTCGAGTTCGTCGATTCGGAGCTCGCGAAGCTCCAGGATGGAACGACCGTGTAGACGAGCAAGCACTGCGGCCATGTAAGCATCCCCGCAACCGGTAGTATCCACTACTCTTACCTTAAAACCTTCTATTTGTTTGATCTGATGGTTTTTCATTACCAACGATCCTTTTTCACCCAGGGTAATGAAGGTGATCTTTTCTTTTCTCATATCTGCAAGTTTTTCAAGGGCTACTTCGAACTCCTTTTCACCTGTTATGTAGTACAGGTCTGCTTCATTCAGTTTCAGGATATCCACCATCCTGCACAACGTTTTTAACCTTGTTATATAACGGTTTTCATCATCCCATGAACCCTGGCGAATGTTCGGATCCAACGAGGTCAGTATGTGTTCATCGTGAAATCTGGTGTACAACTTCATCAGTGTGGAGGCGGTTGGATCCCGGGTAAGGGCCAACGATCCTGTATGGAAAAGAGAATAATCTTGAACTTGCAGATTTTTCACCTCTTCTATGGTGAGGTATGTATCGGCAGCATTCTCCCTGTAAAACTCATATTCGGGTTTACCTTCTTCGTTGATCGCCACGAACGCAAGGGTTGTTTTCATATTGTTTGCGAGGATCATTCTGGAAGTATCCACTCCGAATCGTTGCAGGGTTTCCACGAGAGCCACACCAAAGGTATCCTTTCCCACCTTACCCAGAAAGGTTACTTCAGCACCCAGCTTGCTCAATCCAACTGCGACGTTGGCTGGAGATCCTCCAGGATTTTTCACAAAAATACTGCTTTTCCCAAGCCCTTCGTAACAACTTCTGGATTGAAAATCCCAGAGTACTTCGCCTGCACACAGAACACTCTTCAAACTTTAACCTCCCCACCTGGTGATAAAATAATAGGAACGGCCCTGATCGAGGTGATCATTCGATGGCAAAAAAAGAAAAGGATGAAAAGTCCTCAAATATTATACTCTGGTTTCTACTGTGTGCGGTGGCTGCGGTCATTATTACTCTGGCGGTGATCCACTTTCACTCCCGGTTTGTATTGGAGGGAAAGGGAGAAAGTGTGGTCTTGGAAAAAGGTGCAACTCCAACGAAGAGGTCCACATTGATGGAAGAATTGGAAGAAAGGAGAAAGTTCGAGCAAGAAGTGGAAATCTTGAAGACAGGGTATTTTAAGTTGGAAGAATTCTGGAATCAACCGTTGAATGTGAAGGTGAGACACCTCAAGTACATAGCCGAAGAACTTCACAGGAAAATTCCGTACATCCCATCGGATGTACTTTTTCTGAATATAGCTGGCATCGTACTCGAGTATGGAGCGCAACGTGGTGGTAAAGGTTATGAAGAGTACAGGGAATATCTCAGAAAACGCTATCCTGGGGTACTTTTTAAACCAGCTGAAAGAAAGCTTTTGTTGCTTTCCCGGGAGGCTTCATCAGCCATTTTCTGGAACAGACCTTTAGAACTGATAGAGCAGGATGTGGATGAAGTGGTGAGAGCGTTCGTGGAAACCGCCGAATATATAAAGGGAAGGAGACTGACGGAGGACGAGATAAGAAAGATAGAACACAGGGTTTACACTTATGTACTGGGGGCGGGTTTCAGAAACATAGATAAAGAAAGTTACAGGAAACTGGCGGAAAGCAAAGGGTTTAAAGAGATAACGGAATTCTTTTATGAACAGATCAAGAGTGCTACAGAGTCTAAATAAAGGGGTGGATAGCGATGCGTGGGAGTGAGGAAGATGGGGTACGTGAAGAACGTGAAAACCGGAAGTGTACTTATAACGGTTATACTGGTGCTTCTTGTCCCTCTGACCGCCCTCACTCTTTATGTGATGCTTGGCACGTTGAAAAATCAGGTGGTTAATTATGGAAGCTACATGGACACAAAACGATTGCTCGTCAATGCTGTCAATTGGGGAGCAGCTGTGTTGAGTGCTCTGGATGTCACGACGATTTTCGATGAACTGTCTGATCTACCGGAGGGTGTGGACATAGGTGATGTGAATATTGGCAAGATCTATTGTGCTCATACACCTGAGGATTTCGAAGCGTTAGGAGAAAATTTTCTGGATGTACCGGCAAGTCAAGAGCTGAACGTATTATTCATTTTCAATGAATCCAATGTTCCTGTTAGGATACTGGCATTTCTCAGGAAGCAGGATGCGACGATTTCGGATCAAGTGTTCGCTAATATCACATACAGAGAATCTGCTGCAGAATTCCTTAAAAGAACTCATTTCACCGATTCGGATTATACCTATAACGATGGTCAGACAAGTGTGAGTATAATATCCAATTATCAAACCAGTCATGGAATTATAGATGTGGGAATATCCTTACTGAAGAGTCTTTTTGGCCAGGAGCAGGAAGAGAACATTGCTCTCAGCAAGATGGGAGTAGCTGGAACATTCTATGCAAACGGTATAGAGGTTATAACCACCACCAAACCAGAATTTCTGGGAATAGAGGATGGTGCGGAAATAACAGCTGGAGGCGAAAGCCTCGAAAAGCTCAAATTGAAATGGGTTTTCATATTTCCGTATCTGTACTGGACCAGTATGGATGAATCGGAAATACTCAACAACTCCTCTATAAATCAAAGTCCTGAAACGGTGGCGGGATGGCTTGGAGAAAGCGAAACGCTTCCTCTTGACGATGCGGAACTGGTGGGTGAGCTCAAACAAACTTTTGAGTGTGAAGGTATTACCTTCGATTTGAACGATCCGGATGGTTATTTCGAGCTGGAACAAAATGGTTCGTCCTTTGTAATAAAAGAATACGATTCTACAGGTGTGATGGTAGCTTCCACCAGTGTGCAGCTGGATCGGTATGAGTCCTTAAAACTGTTGTTCAACGGTGATCTTCACATAACTTCATCGCTCACGATAGATAGGCCTGTTTCCATAATGGCCGATGGAACCATCAGGATATCGGACGATATACTTTATGCGGATTATCAGATTGAAAGTGAAAGCGATCTTGCAGGTGCTTCTTCTGCGTTGAGCGGGAGTGATGATATCTTCACATTGATAGGAACGAAGAGTATCATTGCGGATACATCACTTTTCGATGATACATTGAACTTGATGGGATGTTATTATGCTCTGGGTGGAACTCTATATTCTACAAATTGGTTTACACATTTTGAGGATGTGAATCTCTTTGGACAGGTGGTTGAAAAGATGACGCTGGAACATGCCGATGTGGACGTGGAGAGTGAAGACTCTCTGATCCAGTTTTTGGTGGATATTGGTGTGTACGAAGAATTGCTTGGAGAGATCCTCGACACCGATTTCGAGAGGAACTACTACGGTGATGATAGGGTGTATTCATTCTATGCAGGTGAGGATGTGGTGGCACCCATCCCAAAATGGTATGGTTCTTACACACCCGGTCAGCCTGTGGAAATTACATCTTTAAGCTGGAGATGATGAAAGGTGGGAAGTCTGGTTTCAGCCATAGTGGCGTTGATATTGGTATCGATCCTTGTGGTGAGTATAATTCCCATTTTGATGAACTACGTGGAGTATCTTCGGAAATACACCGCCAAATACGAAACTGAATATGAAAAGTTCAGGCAGGGTTTGGAGGTGTGGACTCTTCAAACCATCGAAAATTTTCCTGGACAACTCGTGGAAATTTCGGATGTAGGATATCTCGGGGTGGTTACTCTCGAAGACGGCACAAAATTCGTGAAATGGTTCCCAAAGTGAACAGGGTGATCGAAGTGAGAAAGGGATATACATTCATGGAGCTGATGGTAGCACTTATGATTCTATCCATAGTTGCTGGAATGGTGCTGGTAGCCATGAGCATGATAACATCAGTGGCAGATTCTGGTAAGTACCTTATGAATTTCTACAGTAATCTGATCCTGTTGGACTTGAAACTTTTCAGGGCTCTGGGTTTTGTTGATATTGTGAACGATATAAGGCTGGAGGATTCTTCGAGTACCATCGTTCTGGATGCGATCATCTCGGGTGAAAGTACGGTGGTGACGGTGGACATCCCTTCGGAACTTGCAGGAGCATCAGACAACGTGTATGGATATGTGAATAAAGTGGAGTTTGGTAGCAACACGGTGAACGTTTATGTAGTTAAACCTGAGAAGCTGGGAGGAGGCATCAGGATTCTCACCTACAAGCTGCCCTGATCTTTCATTTCTTTCTTTTGTCGCTTCGAATGTTTCATGGTATAATCTAGGCGTTCGATCGTGAAATAGAGGATACGAACCAGGATGAATGAATTCATAGCGCTTCTTGTATTTTTTATCGTGTATGCTCTTCTTATAACTGAAAGAGTGAATAGGGCAGTGGTTGCAATACTTGGCGCCACCGTTCTCATGTTCGCCAAGGTTTTCCACGATCCTCTCGCTGCTTACATCGAATACATCGATTACAACACCATATTTCTCCTCATAGGCATGATGCTTTTCGTGAATACCGTTAAAAGGAGCGGCATCTTTCAGTTTCTTGGTATGGTGGCTTTGAAACTCTCCGGTGGGCATGTTCGAACCCTCTTTTTGACACTCACATTCATGGTTGCTTTTCTTTCAGCCATACTGGACAATGTTACAACCATACTTGTGATACTTCCCATGACATTCGCCATATGTGATACTGTGGCGCTCGATCCCATCCCTTTCGTGCTTGGGGAGATTTTCGCTTCGAATATCGGAGGAACTATGACGTTGGTGGGCGATCCTCCGAATATCATGATAGGTTCAGCTGCGGGTTTGACGTTCATGGATTTCCTTCGTAACACTGCGCCCATCGCCCTTTTGAATCTTATGATCGTTGATATTCTTCTGATACTACTTTTTAAAAGAGACTTTTCGGTAAAGGTGGATCCCGAGTTCATGAACCAGGTCGATGTAAAGAAAGCCATAGTGGACATGCGATCTTTCAAAATTTCGGCTTTATTGCTGGCACTGGTGATAGTGCTCTTCACTTTTCAGCATGCCATGGGTGTGGAAAACTCCGTTATAGCACTTTTCGTAGGTTTCCTGGCAGCGTTTATCCTCGATCATGGTAACGTGAAAGAACTGTTGGGAGAAGTGGAGTGGGAAACCATCCTGTTTTTCATAGGTTTGTTCATAGTCGTAGGAGGTCTCGAAGATGTGGGATTACTGGAAAGAACGGCCGAGTTCCTTTTGAAATTGTCCGGTCACAGTTACAGGGCCAGCGAGATGATTATACTGAACTTTTCCGGTATATTTTCGGCGTTCGTTGATAACATTCCTTATACCGCTACCATGATACCTGTCATAGAATCTTTCAAGCGTTTGAATCCTTCTGTTTTTCACAATCTGGAGCCTTTATGGTGGTGTCTGTCGCTCGGAGCATGTCTCGGGGGAAATGGCACCGCTGTGGGAGCATCGGCAAATGTTGTGGGACTCGCTCTCTTCCACGACTATTACAGGCAGAAGAGAATATCTTTTCTTTCTTTTCTGAAGATAGGTATGTTGGTCCTGAGTGTTAGCCTTCTTCTTTCTTCTCTGTATGTTCTTCTCAGATACGATACAATATAAACAAAACCATTTGGGAGGAGTGTCGTATCATGAAAGAAGGTCTTACCTTCGACGATGTGTTACTTGTTCCCAAGTACTCGGAAATACTCCCAACCGAAGTCGACATAGCCACCGTTTTCGCCCGGGATATAGAGTTGAAGATACCGCTGGTGAGCGCCGCCATGGATACGGTAACCGAGGCCGAACTCGCGAAGGCGATAGCCAGGGAGGGTGGAATAGGAGTAATTCACAGAAACATGAGTCCAAATGAGCAGGCGTATCAGGTGAGAAAGGTCAAGCGAGCGGAAAACGGCGTGATAATCGATCCTGTCACCATAAAACCCGATGCCACCGTATGGGACGCTGAAAACCTCATGAGGGAGTACAGGATAGGCGGCTTACCCGTTGTAGACGATGCCGGCAATCTGGTGGGTCTTGTTACCAACCGCGATATACGTTTCGAGAAGAAATCCAACAGGAAGATCAAGGAAGTGATGACCCCACTTGCCAAATTGATAGTTGCACATCCCAACATCACCCTGGATGAAGCAAAAGAGATACTTCAAAAACATAGAATAGAAAAGCTTCCACTTCTGGAAAATGGCAAACTCATGGGTTTGATAACCATAAAGGATATAAACGCGGTCATAGAACATCCGAATGCCAGCAGGGATGAGCACGGGCGCTTGCGTGTCGCCGCTGCGGTGGGAACAGGTGAAAAAGCTCTGGAAAGAGTCGAAAAGCTGGTGGCCGTGGATGTGGATGCCATAGTGATAGACACTGCGCACGGATACTCCAAGAGAGTGATAGAAACGTTGAAAGTCATAAAGGAAACGTGGCCGGATTTACCTGTGGTCGCCGGGAATGTTGCCACAGCTGAGGGGGCCGAGGCGTTGATAAAAGCCGGAGCGGACGCTGTTAAGGTGGGGGTTGGTCCGGGAAGCATATGCACAACACGGGTTGTCGCGGGAGTCGGAGTTCCTCAGTTGAGTGCCATAATGGAATGTGCGGAAGTAGCGGCAAAATACGGTATCCCGTTGATAGCTGATGGTGGTATAAGATTCTCGGGTGATGTGGTCAAAGCCCTCGCAGCGGGAGCGCATTCCGTAATGCTCGGTAACATATTCGCGGGTACGGACGAAGCCCCAGGTGAGATGATAATATATCGTGGCAGAAAGTTCAAAACTTACAGGGGAATGGGCAGTTTGGGAGCTATATCTGAAAACACCAGTGACAGGTACGGTGGAGATGCTTCCAAAGTCGTCCCGGAAGGTGTTGAAGGTATGGTGCCATACAAGGGAGCGTTGGCGGATGTGGTCTTCCAGCTGGTTGGGGGAATAAAAGCCGGGATGGGATATGTAGGAGCACGAAATCTTCAGGAGTTGCGTGAAAAGTCGGAGTTCATAAAGGTGAGTCCCTCGAGTACCAAAGAGAGTCATCCGCATGATGTATTCATAACAAAGGAACCTCCCAACTACAGGTTGTCGTTCGAGTCCACCGGCGAATAGACGTCAAGAGTTAACCACGGCGGGATGTGAATGCTATGAAGAGAAACACATTGATAGCCCTGATATCCTGGGCAGGGATGGTTGTGGTGGTATTCTCGGTCGGACGGATTCGTAGTACCCCGGGTGGTTCTGTGATATCTCTAGCCGTTCTTGGCGTGGTTTATCTGGTGTTGCTGTGGAGTCCATTTCTGATAGTCAGGTTGATAGAACATCGTTCTTTAACATCGTTGGGATTTAGATGTGTTCCGATTTTACGTGTCGCACTTTGGACAGCTTTTTTCATTTTTTCTGGTCGTTGTATTCGTGGCATTTGAAGCGTGGTGCAGGGTGAAACTCTTTGGATGCGATCTGGATTCAGCTGTCCCTATTCCATCCTCTCTGTCAAAAGAAATCATCTTGCAATTTCTTCTGATTGGGTTACCCGAAGAGGTGTACAACAGAGGTTACCTGCTCACACGTTTGGGGGAAAGCTGGGTATTCGTCTGGCGTTGTTCGTTTCGTCCTTCATGTTTGACATCATGCATCTGGCCATGGGCGATCTCTTGCGCGCCATTCAGGCCGGGGTGTCAGGCTTGATTTACGGATGGGCATTTTTGAAAACAAAAAGCCTTTATACATCAGTAACCTTGCATATTCTGGTGAATTTATTTGCTCCCAGAATTGTCCGATTGCTTCTCGCAAATCAATGAAGACGGTCGTTTGCTGGCTGGTATTCGGGAGTGATATGAAATGTTTGTAATCGAAAAGGGGAGGTGAAAAGATGGGCAAGTACGTTGGGGGATTGATACCCCTAGGTGTTTTATTGACAGCCGTAACTTTCATAGTTTCTGTGGTGGTCTATTTTCGGCGTGAAAAGGAACCCGACGAATTGCATCAACGTTTCCTTGCTCGGTTCTATGTATACGTGATGCTTTTCTTCTCCGTTCTTCTTGTGTTCATAGGAAGCGTTTTCCTGCTTCGTGGGGTTTTATCCTATCCGTTTGGTCTATCTTTTAGTTACACAGGTTCTGTGGAGTTGAAGGAGAGAGCTCCAGGTGAAACTCCTGCATCCGTTGAAGTGCGCTATGACTCGAGAAAACGACTCATAGATATGGTGGGTGGATTGATGCTGGGAGTCGTGGGTGTAGTTTTCTATACGATTCACCGATCACTGGAGAAGCGTGTTGAACCGCCTCAACTGTCTCCACATTCCTTTCTGAAACAATCGTACCTCATGAGCAACACGGTACTTTACGGTGGTATGGCCATCTACGCCATTCCCGTCAGCATATACAGTATCTTAGAGCGTTACCTGATTCATACCGAAATCTCGGGGGAAAATCATCTGGCCAGACCCGTTCCGGGAACGATACTGAGCGTTGCCATAGTTGCACTACCTCTCTGGATATTATTCATCAGGAAGCTTCAAACCGTCTGGAGATCCTCAGGTGGATAATCAAATCATCTGTTGGACACAACCGCGTTTATTCTATAAACTGAAAAGATAACCAGAACTATCCCCAGCCATTGTCGGAAGCTTATGGGAGAAGGAAAAAATATCCTGGATAGTATCAATGCTGTTAGGGGACTTACAGTTCGTGCCATATTCGCGAGCGAGAACTTTATTTTTCTGAGACTTTTATAGTAAAAAAGCAATCCGAGGAATGAACCTATGAATGCTGATGATCCCAATAGAAGTATGCCGATCAAATTGAATGAGGTTGTCTTACTGTTGTGAGTGAACATTCCAACCAGGCCTATGATCATGAATGTTATGAAGTTGTTCGTAAACACGAGAACATCCGGTTGAACGCCTGACAATTTGGCAAAGGAATTACTGCTGGCAAATAAAAAGGATGCTGAAATAACCATAGTCGAACCGATCAGATCCAGGGATGAAACCCGTGGGATGGATAAACGATCAATACCAAACCTGCTATGCTAGAAGCTATGAACAGAAAGGCTTCTGCATTCAACTTTTCCTTGAAAATATAAACGGCACTCACGGCTGCGAAAATGTAGTATGAGGTTCCCAGAATGGACGCGATTCCAGGATCGAGTCTGGAAAGGCCGGAGAACATCAGCAAAAGTCCGAAAGCGTTGAATATTCCCACGAGCAATGTGGCAGGTTTCAAAATCGTTCTTTTGATTGTCTTCATACTCTTCACGAATATCAGGGCAAAAATCGATGCGATGAGTGAGTTTATAACGGTTGCGTATATCGGAGAAATGGTGAGGAGAGCGAATTTGTTAATGATGGCAGTGCAACCCATGAGAATAGCTGATAATATTGCATATACCATGTTCCAATCACCTCGTACATTTCAAATCGGGAAAATTTTCAGGCGTCCTTTGTACGGGTGTTACTGCACTGGTTCGGTACAAATGCATATGTAGATGTTTTCGAAGTAATCATCCCGGAAATTTGTGGGTGGGGATGTTATGCCATAGTTGGTGTTTTCAACAATGACATAGAATTTATCCCATTTTTCTGGTACTTTGAAATAGCCGAAAAGATAACCTTGCTTTGAAACAAAGTTTTTATATCTGCATTCCCAGAGCGTGTGGATGTATGCATCTTTGTAGTTCCCGGGTGGTAGTATCCAGACCTCGAAATCGTTTCTTTTATGACTTGAAAAGGCTGCTGTAGCTTCTATGTATGCACGCCATTTAATATTCAGTAAATCGAGATATTCCACAAATTCTGGTAAATGCACTTCGAAGATTGCCGCATCATCCTCGTGTAGTGAGCTTATGTAATCTTCGTATATCGTGTTATCTGTAACTTTTATGGTTCTGATTCTGCTTTTGCTGAAACCACCGTATATGTCATAGGCTTCTATCCACCATGTAAGGACCCCCGTCTTTTCCAGTTTAATTGATAATTCTGGTTTTGTGGTTTTTGTAACCTTATCACCGCAGTGAACCTCAAATAAAATGAGGTCGCCGTCTTTTTCCACATACGTCCATTCTACGTTGTAGAAACCGACGGATTTCGGAAGGGTGATATGGAGAAAACCGGGAATAACTTTTTGTAGATCCGGAGGATTGTTTGTTTTCATGCGCTCATACCCATTTTTCAGCACCCAGAATTTCTCCTTAGTCACGAAACAGATGTCTCCGTTAACTTTGAATGCATTTATTTCGGGCGTTGCGGAATCTGTGAATTTGTTTATTGCTTTAATCATATCTTTCAATTCTGGATCGGTTGAAATATAGTGAGCTTTTGGAAGTTTGGTGGCATCCTTTATAATTGTTGCATAGGTTTTCAGATTTTGCATAATCCACTCCTGGTTTTTGAGGGGGATCAAGTCGCGGAAATCAGTTAAAATAGGGTCTTCCGCAACAACGTATCTGGGTATTTTTACAGTGAAAGTCTGCTTCTCAGTTATAAACTCAAACCATGTGTATCCCAGCGAATCTTCATGCATCTTTTTTATCAGGAGTGGATTTTTCCCCTTTGAGGAGTATAATTTTTTGGGTACACCAATGCGTGGTGTAAATGATTTTCTCCATACTTCGAATGCTTTCTTCCCCAACCACTGGGATAACGTTTTGTGCATGATTCTAACTGTCTTACCACTTTCAAAAAGTTTTTCACCATCTTTGAAAATTGCTACTTTTAGAAAAACGTAATCTCTTTCACATGCTGCCACGGGCAATGTAAGATGCACGTTATCGAATTTCTCTATTTTTGTGGCAACAGTACGATCACCCAGAGAAACTTCCACGGTGAAATTGCCGATCTCTGGCAGGGGTTTGACTATGTTAATGACGAATTTCTCTCCTTCGACAAGTTGTTCGGGAAATTCTTTCAGTTCGAAAATTCTTGGTTCAAACAAGTGAGCTAGTTTGTAAATCCTGTCTTTAAAGACAACATAGATACTATCTCTGAATTTCAGCACATAAGCTGTAACCGCAGCTTCAGATGATTTCAAATTCAAATACATTGTGAAACCCTTCAACTCATCCTGCATGGTTTTGTACAAATACCCTTCTGGCAAATCTTCGAGAGTCAAATCCGTATATCCCAATTCGTTCAAAACCCATTCGATTTGAGCAACATCGCATTTGATGAGAGGTGTATAGTCTGTGAAAACCTTTGTTACCAATCTTGACGGGATCCATAAAGATTGAGAAGAATCTTTTGTTAGCATGATGAGCTGTGTTAGATTATTGATCCTTCTTCCCGTCGTAAATATGGCACATGTTTTACCTTCGGATCGCAATAAAAACGGGAAGTTCTTGAGTACAGGAGAAAAGCTCTTGTCATCCACAAGTTTGGTTATATAATAATCCATGTTTTTCCTGATTATCTGTATCTTTTTTTGCCAGCGGAATGCATGTTCGTCTGAAAGCATCGTGATTTTCAGATTTACTTCTTTTGTATCCACACTGGGAAAGATTATCGACCATATCAATTCTTCAGCAGCATCAAATATTTTTTCCAGCTTTCTATTACCTGCTTCCAGCACGGCTCGATAATTCCTTTTCTCTGGTAGAGGTTTGCGTATTGTAATGGTATACATTTCACCCTCTATAGCTTCCGACGGTGCATAAATGTCGAACTTTCGAAGTTTATTGAGCCCATCCTTCATGACAACCGCAGTACGGGATGTGAGAAAGTATATGTCCAATCCTTTAAGTTTGCATATTCCTCTTTCTCTGGAAGATGAAAGGGAGTTGATGTATTCAACAAACGCTTTAATAAGATCATCATCGGTTTCGTAAAAGGCGTCCGGTATATCAGCAATATCATCGATTTCCTCTATCCCCAGTTTTTCTATCAGATTCTGATCAAAATTGTCCAGAATTCTTGCAATGTCGCGTTTATCCGTTACCTTGTTCCTTACCATATAATACGGACATTTACGTACATACGATTTATCCGGGAATACGAATTCGAAATATGCAAATCCCAGCTTATCCCTCTTGATTTCATGAATGAAAACAGGAACGTTGCCGGCATTATGTACAAACACATCCGGAATTGACAATCTCGGAGTAAACGCATTATCCAGCTTTTGAGTCAGTTCCATACCCAACCAGTCATTAATGGATCGATGTATTACGCTCAAGGTGAAGGAATTTTCAAATATTTTTCTGGAATCACGGTATACTTGAATTGTTACAGGGCAGAATTTCGTTTCACACGCAGGTATTTCAAGTTCCAGTGTTTCACGTTTAAACAGGTGTATATCACGCTTGAAACTGTGGGAACCCAGTTCGATCCTTAATGCAAAGTCATCCTTCTCAGGTATAAATTTGGCTATCTCAATTTTCACCTTTGATCCCTCGTATATCAAATCCAGAGGGGTTAAAATTCTCACGGAAAGATCATTTATGTTGGCTTCTGGCATAAGTTTATATACGCGATCTTTGTATGCTATGAACACCGATTTTTCATATTCGAAAACCACCGCACTTTCTTCCGATGAATACAAAATTGTGTTCAAATACTCGGCGAATCCTTGTAATTTCTTCGCACTTGATTTGTAATGTGCGAAAGGGAGGCGTTCTATAGTAACTTCTTTATAGCCGATCAATGGTATTATCCAATCCAGTTCATCTGGCATACAATATGCTATGTTTCTTAAATCTGTGTAGGTACGTTTTACCTGCGTTACCGGTATCCATGTGAAATAATCAGCTTCTCTGGTTTTTAGTGTAAGTTTATATAAACCGAGCTTCACTTTTTCCATACTCAAAGCGGCGGCTTCCAGACCTCTATCACTTTCGAATTTGATAGGAGAATTCACGTACACAAGCATGTAGTTTTTTAGATCAGGCAATTTTTTGACGTAGTATTCCACAGGGTATTGATGAACTTCTACTGATGTTTCAGTTGCAAAAACGGAATTTGCAAGTGAGTCTACTACCTTTATCCTCACACCAACTTTCTTTTTTTCAATTTCAATACCAGGGAATACCAGATTGATAAGAGTCCTTTCTTCACCACTTATTGAATATGAAAGCTCATACGCGTCTATTTTCAACTTAAGAGTAAAGTTTCTACTTTCCGGCAGAAATTTCTCAATTTTCAAAACAAAGGGTTCACCCACAACGGCTTCGTGCGGTATTTCAACGGCGAATGTTTTCATTAACCTCACACCGTTTCGTAACCTGAAAATTCTGTCGCGCAGGAATATGTATATGTCTCCGTCTATCGTTTCGATTACCGCTTCTTCGTTATTCGTTGCTCTTCTATTAATATACTTGACCAGATAATACAAGGTTTCGTCAGTGGTGGTGTACTTTAAAGCAGGAAGCTCATTCGTGGAGTTGACGTCACAAACATCTATGATGTTGCCGGCAACGAGCTTTTCCACCAACTGCGGATATTTCTTCAGGATTTTCATATCCCTGAGATCCACTATTCTGTTTTCCAGAAGGTAGCGTGGAACTTTTTTTATTACATGCGTATTCGATGGGTAAAAATCGAAAACAAGTTTCGACATTTCATCGTTCTCAATCTGTTCATTGATAATGCACAGTTCACTGGAACCTGTAAAATGAATATCAGCGGGTATATTTATACGTGGTATGTACGATCTACGAAGCCTTTCCATAAGCGTATTTCCCAGCCACTCGTACAGAGTTTTTTTGCGTATTACCAGATCCGCTTTTTTGGTGTACACCGTTTCTCCGTTGTGCGATATTCGAACAAGCAGTGGGATGCTGTTCAAGCCCTTGCGTGCCGGAACGTGTATGGGAATTTCCAGTTTCTGTAGAAGAGAACCTTCGGCTATTATTTCCCCCAGCATTTCAACGTAGAAATGCAGAGATTTCGTACCACCACCTGTCAGCACGAGTTTTATTTTATAGTCCTCATTTTCCTCCAGCGATTCCGGTGCTATTATTCTCATATCAATTCTGGAAACATTGAAATTCAAAGCTCTTTTGACAACTCCCAGACTGCCAAGATGAACTTGAAGCTCGCACATCTCGCGGTTTTGCAGGCGTGAGGTGGGAATTGTTACGGAACCTTTATAAACGAAGGGAGCTATCTTCCTGAGTATTACACTATATATGTCTGTTTTAAAAATTAGATCCGCACTTATCTTTTCATCAAGTAAATCGGCTATACAATCGCCAGCGAATTCAAATTTTATGGTGAACGTTAGATGGTTATCATCAAACTCTTTTATGATCTCCGGTTTCCATGATAATGCAAAGTTCTTGAGCTGATCCAGAAAGTTCAATATGTAGGAATCGTCTATACCATAGGCCAGATCATCTTCATCTTTCCATAGTTTTAAATGAGCTGCTATTTCCTGCAGTTCATCGCATAAATCCAGACGAAAATTCGACATGTACTCTTTTGCAACCAGGGCTTTTTTGCGTACCAGATCGACTTCGTTTTTTATATTGTTATACAGACTTTCGAAAGTGGATTTGAGCCCGCTGCTTGGAACCATGTCTAAATAGTATCCATGTTCTGGTGCAGAGATGATATTCCAGGCAGCTCTTAGAAAACCTTCTTTGTACAGATGTTCTGCAACCGTTACTATATAAAGGACATTTATAAGTGCATCAAAAGCTTTTTCCGGTACGAGTATTGAGCATTTATACTTTCCGAACATCCTTTTCATCCTGAAAATAAGGTTGTTATAATCCAGTCTGGGTATCTCGAGCTGCGATCCCCTCAACAACTGATTGTACGCTCTCGACGAAACGTTCTCATTGGCAGTTACATTCTCAAGTTCGCTTTTCCATCGTTCCTCGCTTTCGTAAACCACTCTGACTGATGCTGCTAGATTATTCAGTGCGCTTTCACGTGCTTTTTCAGGAGAAGGAAACCATCCACTGCTTTCGAAAACTTTGAAATTCCCGGGATGTGATTCTAATTCGAATGTGTATCCCACTCCCAGATATAACGATGGGGCGAGTGAAGAATTTAAGGTTCCACACACACCGAAATGAATATTTACAGGAGAGAAGAAATTAACTTTCAAACCCAGCATGTATTCCAGCTTCTGATCCGATCGCAGGAAGATCTTTCCTGATGTTTCAATACCATAAGGATCTCCGAGTGTTAAACCAACCCCTGTCCTGAAAAGCAGAGAAGATGTTGTTGATCCAATTCCAGCATCCAGAAAACAACCGAATCCATTTTCAAACTTGAAAGAGCCCCCGACATAGGATATATGCGTAACCGAAGAAACAGCAACCTGCTTGAAATATACTTCAACTTGCTGTGCGTTCGATACAACAAACAAAATCACCAGAAATGTAAAGAGGACCACTTTTAGTACACGCATATGAAGCACACCTCTGCAGAGCTGTTTTTATTATCTAACTTCTATTGTTTTTTCAACGTTGAACACATCCCCACTGCGCTTCAAATAGAATTCCCTTTCGTATATTTTGCGATTTTTTTGGAGTATGACCAGTTTACATTTCACCGGTTCGCGCTGGCCATGTTCATCGTAATAATGGACGAAAACCTTATACTGTCCAGGGATTTTGCGGATTTTAAGAAGCGTGTAGTGTTCGGGACCGTACCCATCCGTATCGTCTCTATCCAGTTCACCATGCCCGCGTTTATGATTGTAATAAACTTCGCAGCCATCCGGTTCGATTACATGTAGATCTATATCTGCCCTGTTCTTATCCCAGGTTAATTCCATCCAGAGTTCTATTGGTGATGGTGGTTCATATTTGACCTTTATCCTTTTTTCGGCACGGGTAAATGGTGTTTTCGCAACAAAGATTATTTCGTTTTCTCCTTCATCTAGAACCACTTCATAGTTGAATCTGTTGTCACGTAGAGGTACAGGTCTTCGTATGCCATTTAAAAACATGTCAATTGTGTTCCGATTGTAGTATTTCACACAGCCTTTTACGGTTATCACACGATTTTCGAAAATCTGGTTATTCTGTGGTGTTTCAATATATATTTCAGGTTTCCTATGTAGCTCTTCAATAAACTTCCTCTCTGTAAACATCATGGAAACTTCCATGGGCCAGACCAATGTTTCATATGTAAAAACAGCGGCTGAATTTATCGTTGCCTTGAAGAGATTACAAGGAGCTATGTCTATCGACGAGAAGTCGTACTTGGTATCCTGGATTTTAAAACTCAGTGTTCCATCATCGTAGTAAAGATTTATTCCACCTGATTTCTTAAAGACAGCCGTTATCATGTGCCAGCCTGTATTCTGGACGGGGAAAGGTGTTTCGTATTCTCTACCATCTTTGAATACCCACCATTTATTGTTCTTCACAAACAGCTGGAAATCTGATAGTTTCTCGTCAGCTACAACAACGGAAAAACCCTCGTACGGGATGTGAAAGTTTTCAAGTGACACCCATGCAACCATTGTAAGACCTTCAATATCGAAAGGATCGTCCGAGTCGAAAAGATCAGTATCCATAAGATCGGCAAAGCTTATTAACCAACCACTTGCTATTATGGCGAAGATAATCAACAGTTTTTTCATAATCAATCACCCTCCAAGTTACATTTTCGATATCAATTATAACTTAATCAGGTATAACTTTAAGTAGCGTAAAAGTCACTGTGTCCTGGCAATGTAGCCTGGGCAGGCATCGAAAATAGTTTTTGTTATAATTGTTACACGATGATCAACTGGCAAAGCAATTCACTTTATCGAAGGGGTGAAGCTTTGTGAGGAAAGCTTTCACATCCTTTTCTGTCATGTTGATTTTCTTTTTTCTTCTTTCATCATCCGCCTTTTCGGCGTTGAAAGTTCTCATAGTTTACGCTTCCCAATACAAAGCGGAGGCTGTGATAGACCTTTCACTTGCGGAAAAAGATGCGATGAATTTCAAAGAGGCCATAAGTTCATTCCCAAAATTGAGATAAAGGTATTGCCGGAACCTGGTGTGGGTGACTTTATAAGGGTGTTCAAAGAATGGGCGGGATCCGCCAGGGCAGAAGACACGCTTATGTTCTACTATGCTGGACATGGCATGAGCAAAGAGGGTAAATTTTGCTTCATTCCTGTTGATGCCGATCCTGAAGATGAATACACATGGGTATCATTCAATCGTCTGAAAGATTACATTGAGAAATATGCTCCCTCCGATGTAAAAGTCGTCTGGCTCATAGACGCGTGTTATTCAGGTTCAATGGTCAAAGGGAGGCCACTGAGGGCTATCAGAGTTGAAAAAGAAGCTCTGAGTGCTGGTGCAAACCAGGTGATAATTACCTCAAGCAGTGAGAACGAGATTTCCCGCGAAATGCCAGATGGAAGTGGTGGGGTCTTCACGGTGACGCTCGTTGAAGGGTTCAAAGGAGCGGCGGATGAAGATGGAGACGGGTGGATAGAATCAGGCGAACTTTACAGATACGTTGAAAAGAAAGTCGAGCAACTCTCCATGGGCCAGCAGCACCCGATGATGAGGGGGCAAGGAAGTATAAAGATCGTCGCGAACATTTCGGGGAAGTTAAAAGAACTCAAGTACAGGCTATATGACGCGAGAGATGCAGGAAAAATAACCGATCTTGCGCTTAAAAACACGAAAGCCGTGATGGAAGGAAAGAAGTGTAAAGGTGAAGGTTACCAGGTTTTGAAGAAAGCCATCGACGACTATGTATCTGGTAAAACGACGTTTGAGATGCTCCTTTTCGTAGTCAAGGCGTATGGAGAAAAGATGAGCTGTGCCGGGGTGGAAGTTGAGGAGAAACCGGCTCCGCGTGTTGAAGAGTACACCCCTCAAGGAACAGCGTTTTTAAAACTCAAACCTGCGAACGACCTTGCGAAAGGAGCGAAAGTATACATAGACGGAAAATATGCGGGGAAGATAGAGGGCGATCAATTCAACCTCGAAATATCCGCAGGAAAACATAAGGTTCTTGTAACAAACGAAAAGATCGATGACATAGAGTTCGAGTTCGAAATAGGAAAGTACGAA
>JAGGZV010000045.1 GCA_021161835.1 Thermotogae bacterium
GTTTCGATGCCGTATATTCTGTAACAGCTCTCGAGTTCTTCGAATCACCATCTGAAGCAGTGAAGGAAATGAAGCGCGTGGCAAAAAAAGGTGGTTGGATACTGCTTGCCACCATAAACAGGGAAAGTCCCTGGGGAAGGCTCTATATAAAAGAAGGACAGGAAGGCCATCCGGTATTTGCCCATGCCAGATTTTACACTCTTGAGGAAGTCATCTCACTGATGCCCAAACATTACGCTAAATCTGATGGATGTCTTCACATTCCTCCAGACGCAAGCGAGGAAATGTTCTGTATGGAAATTGAGAGAGAATACAAACGTCTAAATCCTCCAGGCTTCATTGCCGTCCTCTTCAGAGTCAGGTGATTTTTCTCCGCCCGAGAATGTTCGAATATAAGGTAAAATAAGATGAATATAACAATTCGAGGAGGTGTCGAGTGCAACATGAAAAAATGCGGAGTTTTTGTTATTATTCTTATGACTTCCATCACGCTGGCATTTATCCCGGGGATGGATAAAAGATATCATGGAGGAGAAACCTGGTTTTTTCCAGGACCAGGTGTTACAGCAGAGGGAATGGAAGGATTTTATGAAGAAGGGTTTCAGCTTTACCATTATAAACCGCTGGACATCCATATCGATGTTTTCTTTGGGCCAACTGTCAATATTGGATACGCACAATCAACAGATATTAGCGGTTGGGGAGTTGGATATGGATTCAACATCAGTATAATGCTGTATAAGGGAGAAGGGATGAAAGATCTGCTTGGATATGAGATTTATCCGGCATTTTCCATAGATATCAATTTCTACTGGAATGCGGCGGGTGTACAAGTGTATGGAATCGATGCAGGTACCCAAACCGGTGGGATTAACGTGGATTACGGGATAATCGTTCTGACAACCAAACCGGAATCTGGCAAAAGCTGTGTTTCCACATACTTCCGGCTTTGTCCATTGACACTGGGAGTGCGGATCATAGAATTCTAAATGATCGAACTGGAAAGAGAGGGGGCATATGAAGATAGCAATAGTTGTAGATAGCACCATGGATCTATCAGATGAGCTCAGAAACAGTGTTTTTGTGGTTCCCCTGAAAGTTGAATTGGCCGGGGAAGTTTTCAAAGATGGTGAGAGAAACATAGAAGAGATACTTCAAACCATGAAAGAGAAGAATATCTTCGCGAAAACAAGTCAGCCCTCTCCTATAGATTTCGAGATAGTATACAAGCAAGCTCTTGAGAATCATGATTTCGTTGTATCCATCCATATTTCGGAGAAACTGAGTGGAACGATTGGAAGTGCAAGAATAGCAGCCCAGAAATTCGAAAATAGAATATTCATCTTCGATACCAACGCTGCTACGATAGTAGCAGATGAATATGTTAGAAAGGTTTTGGAAATGAAAGATGCCTTCCCCGAAGAAATAATTGGAGAACTCAGGAAACTCAGAAACAACATGAAACTCTATCTCACCGTCGGAAACCTTGAATTTTTGAAAAGAAGCGGCAGACTGAAGGGAATCGAAGCCTTGATCGGCTCGATATTAAAATTGAGGCCTGTGATCGAAGTACATGAAGGAGCACTCAGAACCAGGAAAATAACCAGAGGAGATAGAGGCCCTCTGAGATTCATGAAAGAGGCGATCGAGAGAGCAAAAGGGAGGATCATCGTGGGTCACATTATGGCTCCCGAAAAAAGCAGGCAACTCCTGGATTTCGCAACGTCTCTTGGAAAACCTGTGAGAGAAGTGTCTGTGCGCTCTGCAGCCCTTTCCGTTCATCTTGGGCCAGGGAGTTACGGCGTGGCTATATTCGAGGACAGTTCAGATTGAAAAGGGAGTGTTCAGATTGCACATATTCCTTGACTACGATGGTACACTGGTTAAAACTAAAGAGAGAGATTTTACAACCATGTACTTTTCCAAACTTGCCAATAAGATGAACGGAGATCCAGACCATGTTGCAAAACTCATTATGGGAATAGTGATGGATATAACCAGATCATCGGACGGTACCAAAACCATATACGAACAGTTTCTGGAGCTGCTCGAATCCAGAACGCACAAATCCAGGGATTTCTGGATAAGTTTTTTTACAGATTTCTACACTGGCGAGTTCGCTGAGTTGGGGAGGTTTGTAACACCTAATAGAGAACTCATAGATTTTGTCAGGAATAAAAATGCCAAACTGGTGTACGCATCGAACTCGGTGTTCCCCAGGATCGCCGTGGAACAACGTATGAAGTTCATAGGCATGGATTGGAACGAATTCGAATACGTTGTACACATGGAAAATTCACACTACGTCAAACCTGATCCGCGATTTTTTGAAGAGATTATTCTTAAACTTGGAACATCACCAGAAAATTGTGTGATGATAGGAGATTCGGAAATCGATAAAGCATGCGAGAAAATCGGTATACGATTCGTACACGTTGAAGAAAAAGAAAAATGGATGAAGTTGTGAATCGCGAGATGTTCAATTAATATTCCTCATCCTCAACGTGATTATCCGTTTCATCCTCCAGTTTCTTTCTATGTTCCACAGCTGATAGTTCCTCGAATATTTTGTCGAGTCTTTCTCTGTCTTCCGTCTCGAGGATTTCAACTATCGCACAGTCCCTAGTAACGAACCATACTTTGCAATATATGTAATCGTCGAACGTATCGTATATCCTGCCGGCACTGTACGTTCCCTTGGCCACCGTATGCACGCTGTTGGCCACATACCCTACCGGTCCTATACCCGGGTATTCAACTCTTATGGCTTCCGCATCCCTTAAATTTTCAGGTTCTTTAACCAGCTTCAGGATCTGGCCAGGTTTCAGTATTTCAATACCATGGAATTTGAAGGTTGCAGTTACGGTAATGAACTTCATCTACCCACATCCTTTCCGTATCAAATTCTAATATAATTTTGCCACAATAAAGTGCCGTAACGTATTATTATGGAGAACCAGGAGAAAGTCTCACGTGAATCAAACGTATTTGAAGTATCCAAAAGCTTCCTTTTCGCCTGTATTCGTTTATAATAAAAATGTGAGGTGATGTTTTCTGGAGAGAAGCCGTGATTGGATGTATGAAGCAGAGGGCGATCTTATACACGCGGAAAAGGATCTTGAAAATGGTTTCTATAACTGGGCTTGCTTTTCTGCACAGCAAGCCGCGGAAAAGGCTATTAAAGCTGTCTTTCAGAAGATGAGCCTGGTGGTGTGGGGACATTCGATAGCAGATCTTCTCTCTGAACTTTCGGAAAAGGTCGAAGTACCGGAGAAACTTGTAGAGCATGCATATGAGCTCGACAGGGTTTACATAACAGCAAGGTATCCCGATGCGCTTCCTTCCGGTTCACCAAGGGAACGGTTTTCAAGGACAGAAGCTGAAAGGATGATCTCTTATGCCAGAGAAATCATCGAGTTCTGTAAGGGTATTCTATCCGAAATATGAAAGAGAGCAGCTTATAAAACTTTTAAAAGAGAGAGTAAAAGCTTTAAAGAAAAAAATGCCACTTGTGAAAGTGGTGCTTTTTGGGTCCTATGCAAGGGGAAATTACGATGCCTTCAGTGATGTTGATATCCTCGTAATATACAGAGACCCAAAAGATTCCCAGGACTATAAGAAAGTGCGAAAGACGCTAAACCTTCCAGGAATAGAAGTCCATGTTTATACGGAGTCAGAATACAGGGATCTCAAAGAGATCATAGACCGCATGATTTCCGGAGGAGTGGAACTTCTGGAATAGGAAAATTAAAAGATTTTCATGTCCATTTGCCCTGGAGCTTGACAATTGCAGATAAAAGTGGTATATTTTTCGAAACTTCGATCTGGAGGAAGATCATGGGCAAGAGCGGGATTTTCAAAAGGTGTGAAGTTGAGTATATCTGTATGATGAATACCATGATGATGCGAATGATGGGCCGGCGCCGACCATTTGAACGCCGGTGTTAGCACGTGGGTAAAGTGCAGGTGTTCAAATGGTCGGCTGAAAATCAGCCGACCTTTTTTTATGTATAAGGGGGTGAAAGGGAATGAGGGTTGTAAAGTTTGGAGGTTCGTGTTTGAAGGAACCTGGAGATTTGAGAAAGGTGATCGAAATAATCGAAAAATATGAGAAACCATTGATTGTCGTGGTTTCAGCTTTACACGGCGTCACTCTGGAACTCGAAAGATCTGTCGAGAATCTGAAGTTCATAGATGTCGAGATTTTTATCGAGACTCTTTTCAGAAGACACTTGAAATTACTACAGGATGTCGTTACCCCTTCTACTACAACGAGAATCGAGAGAAAACTACGTGAAAGACTGGAGGAGTTGAAAGAAAAATATGAGCTCGCTATGGAAACATTCAGAATACTGGGGGAGATACCAGAGGAGCTATACGATGAAATTCTGAGCTATGGAGAAAGGCTGACTTCTCTACTTCTGAAGGAGCTTCTTCTGCTGAAGGGTGAAGAATGCGAAGAAGTTCTTCCTGAAAACGCAGGATTGATCACCGATGGAACTTTTGGTAATGCCTTCGTGGATCTGATCGAATCCGCAAAACGTCTTAAAAGAAATATTCCTTCCTCGAGGATAACGATCATTCCAGGATTTTACGGAGTCTCCAGGGAAGGCCATATAACATTGCTGGGCAAGGAAGGGAGCGATTATTCTGCCGCTGCCATTGCTTACTGTGTGGATGCAGATTCCCTGGACGTGTGGAAAGACGTCCCCGGCTTCATGAGCGGAGATCCCGACATCATCGAAGAAGTGGTGTTAATTCCTCATCTAACTTACTCGGAGGCGTTAGAACTTTCCTACTTCGGTGCAAGGATTTTTCACCCTTTGACGATGGAACCATTGATGAAAAAGAGCATTCCCATCAGACTCTTCAATATAAACGAATTCTTTGGGGTTTTTGAACCCAATACCATCATTTCCGGTGATGAGCCCATAGCCTTTCTACCTGCAAAAGGTGTAACGTTCACCGACGATATAGCCGTTGTGAAGTTTGAAGGTGGGGAAGTTGGAAGAAGACCGGGGATACTTTCGGAAATATCGGGATTCTTTGGAAAGCATGGAATTAACATAAAATTCGTTATAACCTCTCAAACTTCGATAAACGTTATCCTGGCCAAGCAGGATTTGAAACAATGCGCAGATGTGTTGAAAGAAACAAAATTCAGCTTTGTGGAAAAGGTCACATATCTGACGAATCTTTCACTGGTTGCAGTGGTAAGGGAAGGAATAGTAAACAATCAGAATGCTTTGATACGAATTCTTGATGCTTTGAAAAGAGTAAACGCCAGCGTCGAGATGTTGAGTGGAGGGGCAAGCGGTTCAAGCATCTACATTCTCGCTCCATCCGCAAACAGGCTTGAAGTGGTACGCAAAATACACAGAGAACTTTTTTGCACACTCTATTCACATTGAAACAAATACCGGGTGAGGAGGTGCCATATATGGCTATCAGGAAGAGTGTAGAGGAAATAAACGAGAAGATAAGGAGAGGAAAAGCTGTCGTTGTGACAGCAGAGGAAGTAGCCGAAATGGCCAAGGATTTAAGCCCAAAAGAAATAGCAGAAAGGGTGGATGTGGTTACTACAGGTACCTTCGGACCCATGTGTTCCAGCGGCGCATTCATGAATTTCGGGCATGCGACACCGAAAATAAGGATGGAAAAAATTATACTGAACGGTGTGGAAGCACATGCAGGGCTGGCAGCGGTGGATGCATATATAGGCGCCACACAGGTTTCCGCCGAAGATCCTTCCTACGGGGGAGCACATGTGATAGAAGCTTTCATCAAAGGAGAAGATATCCTTCTTGTGGCCAGTGGTAAGGGTACTGATTGTTATCCAGGGAAGTTCATAAGAACGTTCATTAACAAGGAAACAGTAAATGAAGCTTATCTCTTTAATCCACGCAATGCTTATCAAAATTACGTTGTGGCGGTTAACACATCTGACAGAGTGATATACACCTACATGGGAAAACTGCTTCCAAACCTGGGTAACGCCACGTATGCCACTTCTGGTGAACTCAGCCCATTGATAAACGATCCTGAACTCAGAACCATCGGTATAGGAACACGCATCTTCCTTGGAGGAACCGAAGGATACGTTGTGTGGCAGGGCACGCAGTTCAACAGAAGTGTTGAAAAGAACGAACGTGGTATACCCATTGAAGGAGCAGCAACACTCGCGGTCATAGGAGACCTGAAAAAAATGAGCACCGAGTATATAAGGGCAGCGTACTTCACAAACTACGGTGTTACACTCTTTGTGGGAATCGGTATACCCATACCAATACTCGACGAAGATCTCGCTTACAGGGTTAGCGTGCGCAACGAAGAGATAGACGTAGTCATAAGGGATTACGGCAGAGTGGAAAGACCGATACTCGGGAAAACCAATTTCGCAGAGCTTCTCTCAGGTGAAATCACGATCCAGGGCAAACGTGTGAAAGTATCCCCGATAACGAGTCTTTCAACGTCCAGGAAGATAGCTCAGGAGTTGAAACGCTGGATAAAGGAAGGGAGATTCCTGCTTTCCGCACCTGTTGCAACCTTCCCGGAAGATGCCATATTCAAACCTCTTAAAGTGAGAGAAAAGCCACGCGGTGTTTACAAACCGGCTGGTGTCGCAAAAGATGTGGATGATACAAAACTCGTGCGCGTGAATGGCTTGAATTTCAACCTCGAAAAGTGCGTGTCTTGCGGTATATGCACGGGAATATGCGACACAGGTGCCTTCTCCTTCAATGAGAACCGAAAGGTGGTATTCAATCCTGAAAAGTGTAACGGCTGCGGTATATGCGTGGACGCCTGTCCAATAGGTGTCATATTCGAAGCTGCTGAAGAGAAAACAGCCTGATCCGGAGGTTTGGAATACTTGGTATACGAACCAAGGTTCTATCGATACGGAATGGGCAAAAATCGATTCAAAGCCTTCAAGCTTTTGTACAAGGAAACAGATATCTGGGTGGGAATCGATCCGGATTCCTACAGGGATGAAATGGTGGAGTTTCTCAGGGACGAAATTATACGACTAAGAAAGATTCTTGAAACATACATATCATCCCACCCAGAATTCCGTGACTCTCTCAAACCTGTAAAACCAAGGAGGGATGTTCCTCGGATAATAAAAGAAATGTGTGAGGCAGGTGAAAAAGCCGGTGTCGGCCCCATGGCAGCGGTAGCGGGGGCCTTTGCACAGCATCTGGGCTCGAAAATTCTGGAAAAATTTGAAGTAAAGGAGTTGATCGTTGAAAACGGAGGAGACATTTTTCTCAAGCTGATGCGCTCTGCTATAATCGCAATTTTCGCCGGCCAGTCCCCTTTCTCCGGAAAGGTGGGATTGGAAATACCACCTGAAGACACACCATGTGGTGTGTGCACCTCATCCGCAACGGTGGGACCATCCCTGAGCCTGGGCAATGCCGATGCGGTAACGGTGGTGTGCAGAGAGGCATCTCTTGCCGATGCCTTTGCAACGGCTTACTGCAACAGAATCAAGTCCAAAAACGACATAGAAAAGATAATAGCCGAGGTTCAAAATACCCCCGGCATCCTTACTCTGGTAGCGATGCTGGACGATGTCATGGGAGTATGGGGAAAACATCATCTGAAAATTTTGAAACACGCTGGATGATCAGCTTCTTGAACAATATGTTATAATTTCGACGAGGGCGACGTAGCCAAGTGGTCTAAGGCGGGGGTCTGCAAAATCCCTATTCGTGGGTTCGAATCCCACCGTCGCCTCCAGGAGAATTCAATAATTTTATGTAACGAGGGATCCAAGAAGATCCCTCTTGTTTTGTGAAGTGTTGTTCCTTAAGGAGGCGATGAGGGCATGTCAAAGATCAAGATAATCGTAGATAGTACAGCAGACATCCCACAGGAGTGGATGGAGAAATATGATGTGGATGTGGTGTCCCTGCATGTCAACTGGCCTGGTGGTGAAAGTGAACCGGATGTGCGTGATCCCGAAGAAATACGGGATTTCTGGAAGAGAATAATAAACGCCAGAGAACTTCCGAAAACTTCACAACCTTCTGTAGAACAGTTTGTCGAAGCATATCGCAATGCAAAAGAAGAGGGGTATGAAGAAATCATAGTTTTTTGCATATCCACCGATATGTCAGGAACGTATAACTCTGCCATGGTGGCAAAGGAAGAGGTGGATATCCCGGTCTATGTGGTGGATACCAAAAAAGCCAGCGGTGTGAACGCTTTGGTAGCTCGAAGAGCGAGAGAACTTGCAGACGCAGGGAAGTCAGCAGAAGAGATTGTTGAGTTTATACAGAAAAAACTCGAAAGGGGCGAATTTGCTGCCATATTCTATGTATCAGATTTCGAGTTTCTCAGAAAAGGAGGCAGAGTTTCGCGTTTTCAGAGCTTTGTAGGAGGCGTTCTGAAAATACACGTACCAATATACATCGACGATGAGAAGGGAATGATGATACCATTCAAAAGGGTACGAGGCGAGAAAAAAGCTCAGTCCGCGATAGTGGACAAGCTGAAGGAAAAATGGGGTGAAGGTAGAAAGATAAGAGTGTTGATGATGCACGTCAACAACGAGGAGGGAGCAGGTAAAGTCCTCGAATTGCTTCAAAAATCCTTCGATGTGGCTTCCCACGAATTTTCGATGATGGGTAAGGTCATAGCAACCCATGTAGGGCCTGGAACCGCTGGCTTTGGAGCCGAACTGTTGGAATGAACAAAGAAAGGAGGAAAGGCACGTGGCCAGATATATCCTGGTGGTTGATCAGGGCACCACGAGTACACGGGTGGTACTCTTCGACGAAAGTTTTCATACAGTTGATATGGCACGAAGAAAACTCAAAGTTTTTTACCCGAAAGAGGGATGGGTAGAACAGTCCGCCAGAGAAATAGCAGATAGTGTTGAAGAATGCATAAAAGAAATCATGGAGCGTAACAATCTGCAGCCCCGTGACATAGTAGCCATGGGCATAACCAATCAACGTGAGACCACCATAGCATGGCGAAAGAGCACCGGTGATCCGCTTTACAATGCCATAGTGTGGCAATGCAGGAGAACAGCTGGAAGATGTAACGAGCTCAGGGAGATGAAATGCGACAAAATGATAAAACAAAGAACAGGGCTGGATGTGGATCCATATTTCAGCGCCACCAAGATGGAATGGCTTCTCGAAAATGTGGAAGAAATCAAGAAAGCGCAGAGGGATGCGGATCTAGCAATTGGCACAGTGGATGCTTTTTTGATGTTCAAATTAACAGGGCAAAATATCACCGATTTATCCAATGCTTCGAGAACAATGCTCTTCAACATCATAGAACTCAAATGGGACGAAGAGCTGCTGAGAATGTTTGGAGTGGCACCCGAGTTGTTGCCAGAGGTGAAACCTTCGGCAGGATTTCTGGGCGAAACACGTTTTGGGTTTCCTGTAACTGCTATCGTTGGAGACCAGCAAGGAGCTTTGTTCGGTCAGAAATGCTTTGAAGCAGGGGATATCAAATGTACATACGGAACAGGAGCATTCATATTGATGAATATAGGAGAAGAACCGCGAATCTTCGAGTCAGTTCTAACGACCGTGGCATGGAAAATAAAAGATTTGCCCGTTACCTACGCACTCGAAGGCAGTATTTTCAACTGTGGCACTGTACTCGATTGGTTGGTTGAAAAAATGGAACTGGTAAAAGATTATGATGAATTGACAGAACTCTTCGAAAAGACCGGATCGACTGATCTCTTCTTTGTACCAGCTCTGACAGGATTGGGGGCTCCTCATTGGGATCCCAAGGCGAGAGGATTGTTCATCGGAGTGAACCGCTCAACTGATAGACGCGCATTCGTCAGAGCTGCTGTAGAGGGTATTATCTTCTCCGTGCAAGAATTGCTGGATTACATGAAAGAAGTTCTTGAAGTCACACCTGGAACCATCAGGGTAGATGGAGGAATGGCCAAAAACAGCACGTTCATGCAATTTCAGGCTGATGTATCGGGTCTGGAAGTCTTCAGACCTCATGATGTGGAAAGTACCGCACGTGGAACAGCCATGCTTGCATGGCTGGGAGCAGAAATGGGAAGCATGGAAGAACTCAAGGCTCTCGAAATATCAGGAGAAGTTTTTAAACCGGGCGAGTTCGACATTAAAAAGTACAACCTCTGGAAGAAGGCGGTGGAAAGATCCAAAAATTGGAGCACATGACATTGGAAAATTTGAGGAATATCGCACAGGAAATGGGTAGAAAAGCTTTTCAAGGACTGGTCGTGTTACTGCACGGTGAACTGGGAACAGGAAAAACCACTTTTGTCCGTTTCTTTGCAGAAGGATTCGGTATAGATCCCAAATTGATAAGGAGCCCCAGCTTTAATATCATTTTCGTTTACAGGAAAGGAGACATGGAACTTGTACACGCTGATCTCTACAGATTGAATGAAGAGAAGGAGATATTCCATACGGGGCTTCCAGAATACATGGGAAGAGATTCCACGGTGGTACTCATCGAATGGGCAGAGAAATTGGGAAGATACACACCAGAAAATCATGTGAAACTGCGGCTGGAATTTGAGAGTGAATATGAACGTACCTTGATGATAGAGACAAAGGGAAATAAAGAAAGAAAATACATGGAGAAAGTACTGGAGGTGGCATGTATTGGAGAGAAAATTGGAGAAACTCAATAAACTGGCAGAAAATCAGAGAAGAACTTATAGGATACCGAAGGAGCTCCCCGCTATAGCTACAAGGAGTAGTATGATAATCTTTCCCAACACCGTTACACCTTTCTACGTAGGGAGGGAAAAATCACTTGTAGCACTGGAAGAAGCGCTGGAAAACTTTGAAGGACTGGTTTTCATAGTTTCCCAGAAAGATGTGGGAATAGAGAATCCTCGAACAGAAGATCTTTACCGCGTAGGTACGGTAGCAAAAGTTGTACAGGTTATGAAGCTGCCGGATGGCAACTACAAGGTACTGGTAGAAGGTTTGATACGAGCAAAATGGATTGAATGTCTGAACGATGAGGAATTCTTTTTCTTCAAGATAGAAGTGTTGAAGGCGAGATATCGGAAAACCAAACTGCTTGAAGCGCTTATGAGAAGGGTCAAAGACCTGCTTGAAAGGTATGCGATGCTTTCCAATAAGTTTCCACAGGAAGCCATAATGATGTTCCAGAACGTTTCTGATCCCGAACAATTCGCCGATATGGTTTCTTCTGCTCTCCCACTCGATTTGGAGCGCAAACAGAGGCTTCTGGAAGCGTTGAAACCTGCAGAAAGGCTTGAAGAACTTCTGAAAATTCTTCACAGAGAGATAGAACTTCTGGAGCTGGAAGAACATCTGGAAGAAAAGGTAAGGGAAAAGATCGAAAAATCCCAGAAGGAGTACTATCTCAGAGAAAAGCTGAGAGCCATAAAGGAAGAGCTCGGTGGGGAAGAAGATATAGAGATACGCGAACTACGTCAAAAGATAGAAGGAGGTAATTACCCCGTCGCTGTACGGGAAAAGGCTTTACATGAATTATCACGACTTGAGAAGATGTCTCCCTATTCTCCTGAAGCCACAGTTGCAAGAACATATTTGGATTGGATACTTAATCTGCCATGGAACAATTACACGTCAGATAATCGGGATATCACAAGGGCCAGAAAGATTCTCGATGGTAATCATTATGACCTGGAAGATGTCAAGGAAAGAGTTCTGGAATTTCTGGCCGCCAGACAACTGAGCTCCAGACTACGTGCCCCTATACTCTGCCTGGTGGGTCCTCCTGGTGTGGGTAAAACTTCTCTGGGGCAATCCATAGCAGAAGCTCTCGGAAGAAAATTTGCCCGTATGTCGCTCGGAGGTATCAGGGATGAGGCGGAAATAAGGGGTCATAGACGCACATACGTTGGAGCTCTTCCAGGACGCATAATGCAACTTATGAGGAAGGTGGGCACGAAAAACCCTGTGTTGTTGCTCGATGAAGTTGACAAACTCGGGGTCAGTTTTCAGGGTGATCCAGCCGCCGCTCTTCTGGAAGTTCTCGACCCCGAACAGAACGGCCAATTCGTCGATCACTACATAGAATTACCGTTCGATCTATCGAATGTTCTGTTCATAACCACCGCCAATGTTACACATACCATTCCTTCCGCCCTGCTCGATAGGATGGAGGTCATAGAGATACCGGGTTACACCGACAGAGAAAAGCTTCAGATAGCCCGAAATTTCATAATACCCAAATTGCTCGATGAACATGGCCTCTCCGATAGAAAGATAAGGATAACGGATGGAGCGATAAAGTCTATAATAACGCGTTATACCAGAGAAGCAGGTGTGAGAAATCTGGATAGAACCCTTGCCAAGATCATGAGAAAGATATCGCTGAAGGTGCTCGAAGAAAATCCTCAGAACATAACGGTGAGCTCGAGAGATCTCAAAAAATACCTGGGAGCACCCAGATACAAAGAAGAGAACAAGCTGAGGGAACCTGAAGTGGGAACAGCCATGGGACTTGCCTGGACACCAACGGGAGGAGTTATACTCCATGTGGAAGTCCTGGCCATGCCAGGAAAGGGTGAGCTCATACTCACAGGACACCTTGGAGAAATAATGAAGGAATCCGTCAAGATAGCAATGAGCCTGACGCGCAAATTGTGCGGTGATAACAGAGATTTCTTTGAGAAGACCGACTTCCACGTTCACGTACCAGAAGGAGCCGTTCCAAAGGATGGTCCCTCCGCGGGTGTCACCGTTTTGACCGCGCTGGTATCCACCGTATCCCGAAAGAGGATAAGAAACGATGTGGCGATGACAGGCGAAATTTCATTACGTGGAAGGATCCTCCCTGTTGGAGGAATAAAAGAAAAACTCATGGCAGCGTATAGACATGGGATAAAGAAGGTGTATCTACCAAAGGGTAATAAAAGCGATATTGAAAAGATACCCGAAGAAGTGCTGGAGAAAATGAATCTGCGCTTCGTCGATAACATAGAGGAATTACTCAACGAGGTTCTGCTGGATTGATCATGGCCGGCGTGAAAAGTGTGGAACTCTTTAAAAAGGTGTACAGTGCAGAAGAAGATTTCCCCGATGATCGTCCACAGGTGGCGTTTGTGGGACGCTCGAACGTGGGTAAATCCACGCTTTTGAACAGTATATTCAACAGGCGAATGGCGGAGACGAGCTCTACACCCGGAAAAACCCGTACCCTGGATTTTTATCTGGTGAACGGAAAATTCTACATCGTGGATTTGCCAGGGTACGGTTACATGAAGATATCGAAGAAAGAGCAGAGAAGAATAGCCAAACTCGTGGAACATTATTTGAAAAGCTCCACGAAGCTGGAATATATCTTTATCCTGATGGATGCAAGGCATCCCGCTCAAAAGAAGGATGCAGAATTGCTTGAATATCTCAACTTCTTCCGACTTCACAAAGCGGTTGTACTCACGAAAATAGACAAGTTACCACGGTCCAGAAGACGTGAAATATTCACAGAGCACGAAAGATTTCTGCGGACATTCGGAGAGTACACACTTTTCCCCACCAGTGCCGTGACACGTGAAGGATTGAAAGAGCTGGTAAACTTCATCTTTTTGATAATAAAGGGGTGAAGAGTTGGGGGAATTCGAAAGAGCATACGAGAAACGAAGGCGTAAACTGCTTTACTCCATATTCATAGTGGCTCTCATATTCCTGGGTGGTACTATTGGTTACATGTTGATAGAGGGATGGGATCTTCTCAAAGCCCTCTTTGTTACCGCTATCACCATTTCCACTGTCGGATATGAAATCCCCTCCGATATAAGCAGGGCAGGTAGAATTTTCACCATGTTCCTCATTCTCTCTGGAATAACCGGCGCACTCTACGGATTGACCAATCTAACAGCTTTCATAGTAGAGGGAGAAGTTATGGAGGTCTTCAAAAAGAGGAGGATGATGAAAATGATAGCTTCCTTCAAAGATCACTATGTTGTGATAGGGGTAGGAAGGGTTGGAAGATACGTTGTGAGAGAACTGGTTCGCTCAAACAGTCCCGTGGTCATAATAGACAACAACGAAACCGCCATTAAAAACCTGATGGAAGAACTGGATAGAGACATACCCTACATCCTGGGTGATGCAACGCTGGAAACCACCCTCAGTCAAGCCAATCTTGCAGCAGCCAAAGCGATGGTGACAACCCTCCCAGAGGATTCGCAGAACGTTCTGGTGGTTCTGACGGCCAAGTGGATGAATCCGAATCTCAACGTGGTTTCGATAGCCAGAGAAACCAGCAACATCAGCAAATTGTTGTATGCTGGAGCCGACAACGTTATCTCACCGGCAGAGATAGCCGGTACCAGGATAGCCACCACCCTGCTTCATCCAGGATTGACGGGATTCCTGGATGTGGTGAGCAGAACGGAGGGTCAGGCCATAAAAATGGAATCTGTAGAGGTTCCTGCTGATTCACCCATGGCGAATCTCACACTCGAAAAAGCACGCATCCCTCAGAAGACAGGGTTGATAATCATATCCATACGTAAAGGCAACAGAAGCATATTCAATCCGGGCAAGGAAACGTTGATAGAACCAGGAGATGAGCTGTTCGTCCTGGGCCATCCCGACAAAATCAAAAAGCTCAAAACGATGGTGACCGGCGAAATCCAGGAATGATGAAAACATCTTCCTGCCTGCAAGATATGAATCTTTTGCAAATTGAGGCCGTTTGTTGTAAAATAATCCTAGGGAACTTTTAATTAAGGAGGTGGTGAGGGAAAATGAGAAAGTATTCCTTACTGTTGTTGGTGTTTGTCCTCGCGGTAGGGCTCTTCGCCATTAAAGGTGATCCCAACACTCTTGTAGACCTCACAATAGGCGAACCTGATACCCTGGATCCTCATTACGCATACGACACGGCCAGTGGAGAAGTCATCTACAACGTATACGAAAACCTCATAGCTTACAAGGGAGAGAGCGTCACAGAATTCGAGCCCAGACTGGCCACCAAATGGGAAATTCTCGATGGTGGAAAGACCTACAAGTTCTACATAAGGAAAGGTGTCAAGTTCCACGGAGGAGGAGAACTCACACCCGAAGATGTTGAATATTCCTTCGAAAGAGGCCTAATATTCGATCCTGCCGGTGGGCCAATGTGGATGCTCTGGGAAGCGTTGTTCGGAATCGATTCGCTGGAGGGGTTCGTTGAAGAAAAGCTTGGTGTGGCCTATTCTGATCTCTTCGATGAGAACGGTGAACCTAAACCTGAGTACAGGGATGCACTGATCAAGATTTATACCGATTACATCGACCCGGCAATAGAAGTCGAAGGAGATGCCGTGGTGTTCCACCTGGTAAGACCTTTCGCACCGACCATGAGCATACTGGCACAGGGAAGCAGCTGGAGCGCCATACTCGATAAAGAATGGGCTATATCGGTGGGATGCTGGGACGGCAAACCCGACACCTGGTGGAAATACCACGACATTCAGAAAGAGAAATCGCCATTGTACGCCACCATGAACGGAACAGGACCCTACAAACTCGTGGAATGGGATAGATCCCAGCAGAAGGTTATACTGGAGGCTAACGAAAACTATTGGAGAGAACCCGCCAAGATCAAGAAGGTCATAATCTGGGGTGTGGATGAATGGTCCACTAGGAGGGTTATATTCGAAAAAGGTGAAGCGGATATAGTTTATGTTCCCGCGCAGAATTTGAAACAAGTGGAAGGCAGAGCCGACACAGAGGTGATAAAGGGACTTTCCACAGTCATTATCACAGCTCTGCACTTCAACTGGTCCGTCGACCCGGAAAGCAAGTACATAGGAAGCGGCAAACTCGATGGTGAGGGAATTCCACCTGACTTCTTCAACGATGAGCACGTTAGAAAGGCCTTTTCCTATGCTTTCAACTACGATGCAATGATAGAAGAAGTTCTGCTGGGTCTTGGAAAGAGAGTGGCATACGCTCTGCCCGAAGGACTCCTGGGATACAATCCCGATCTTCCTAAATACGACTTCGATCTGCTGAAAGCAAAAGAAGAATTCAAGAAGGCCTTCAATGGAGAACTGTGGAAGAAAGGATTCAAGATGACACTGCTCTACAACACCGGTAACACCGCTCGTCAGACAGCCGCCGAGATGCTGAAATTCTACATCGAACAGATCAATCCCAAGTTCAGGATAGAAGTCAGAGGAGTCCAGTGGCCGACCTATCTCGATGCGTACAAGAGAGGCAAGTTGCCGGCATTCATCATCGGATGGCTCGCAGATTACCCAGATCCACACAACTTCATATTCACCTACTATCACTCCAATGGTGTGTACGGTGGTCCACAGGGTGAAAACTACAGAAAGTTCGTATCACAGCCAACGGACGAACTCGGCGGCAAGAGTCTGAACCAGATCATAGAGGAAGCAGTTGCTGAAACCGACCCAGCGAAACGTCAGGAACTCTATGAAACCGTCGCGAGGTTTGTGTACAAACACGCTCTTGGAATGGCTCTCTACCAGCCTCTCGGATTGCGAGTACACAAGAAATGGCTCAAAGGCTGGTATCACAACCCGATGAGACCAGGAGACGATTACTACGCTTACAGCATAGAGTTTTAATGAGAGCATGCTAGAATAAAGGCCGGGAGGTAACCCCGGCCTTTTTTGATTTTGAGGGAGTGGAGGTGGAGGGTACGTGACAGCTTATATTGTCAGAAGATTGTTGCTACTTCCTCTGGTGTTGTTCGGCATAACGCTGATCGTTTTTTCCATGCTCCAAATGCTTGGACCTGATAAGTTGTTGAGCGCCTATGTGAACGAGAACTTACTCGACAAACTGAGCCCCGAAAAGCTCGAAGCTTTGAAGGAGAAGTATGGTTTAAACGATCGACTCATTGTTAGATACATCAAATGGCTGAAGAACCTTTTCCGCGGAGACCTTGGCTGGTCACTGGTGGGGAAAGAACCGGTTCTCAAAGCCATGCTGCACAGGATCCCGTATACCCTGGAGCTTGCTCTCTACGCACTGTTTCCTGTTGTAGGGGTTGGTATATGGCTCGGGGTGAAGGCATCCATTCACCACAATGAACCCATTGACCACTTCATAAGAGTTTTCGCCGTGGTTGGATGGTCATTCCCGGATTTCGTCTTCGGACTGTTCGTGCTGATGATCTTCTACAGTCTGCTGGGATGGTTCCCGCCGGGTAACATGAGCATATGGGCGGAGGAAATATTCAGTTCACCGTCTTTCAAGCATATAACCCACCTTCCCAGCATAGACGCTTTGCTGAATGGACGTTTGGACCTGTTCGTGGATTGTTTGAGACACCTCGCCGGTCCCATACTAACGCTATCATGGCTCTGGTGGGCCTACATACTCAGGATAACCAGGAGCAGCATGTTAGAGGTGCTGAGAAAAGATTACGTGAGAACGGCAAGAGCCAAAGGATTGGATGAAAAAGTGGTCATAAACAAACACGCCAAGAGAAACGCCATGATACCCGTCACCACCGTGGCCGGAGCGATGGTGATAGGACTCATGTCCGGAACGGTCATAGTAGAAGCGATCTTCAACAGAACCGGTATGGGCAGGTTCACAGCACAAGCTGCACAACAACTGGATTTCGCCTCGCTGCTCGGAGCGGTACTCTTCTACTCCACAATACTGGTGATCGGAAATCTCATCATAGACGTACTCTACGCCATCATAGATCCCAGAATAAGGCTCACGTGAGGTGATCTGGAATGGACAGAGAATACAAGAGGATGTTGAAGAAGTTTTTCAGGAACCCAAGTGGATTGTTCGGGTTTGCTCTCCTGGTGTTCTTCGTTCTAGTGGCCTTGTTTGCCCCGTTCATAGCCCCTCCACAACCATCCAACAAACACGAACCTTACATGATGCCAATAGTGACCTGGAGCAGTGAGCCACAACCACCGTCCAAAGAGCATCCCTTCGGCGTGTGTGGACGGAGAGATATATTCTATGGAGTGGTGTGGGGAACACGAACCGCCTTCAGGATAGGATTAACGGTCACAGCCATATCCACGTTGATAGGCCTTTTCATAGGCTCGATATCCGCCTATTATGGGGGATGGATCGACGAAATACTCATGAGGATAACCGACATATTTCTCGCCGTGCCTTTCCTGATAGCAGCGATCGTTCTGACGACGCTGCTGGGTACCGGTCTGGACAAAGTCATGATAGCCATGATCACCTTCGGATGGATGGGAACGGCGCGACTCATAAGAGGTAACATACTTCAGGCCAAAGAAGAACAGTATGTTCTGGCAGCCAAAGCCATTGGTGTCAGTATGCCCGGGATAATAGTGAAACACCTTCTACCCAACACTATCTTCCCCGTTGTGATACAGGCTTCTATGCGAATGGGATCGCTGGTGATCACGGCAGCCATTTTGAGCTTTCTGGGGCTGGGAGCACCCCAGGGATATTCCGACTGGGGAGCCATACTCAACTACTCCCGAGACTGGATACTTGGAGCGCAGGGAGAAGCCTTGAAGTACTGGTACACCATAGTGTTCCCGGGAACGGCCATGGTACTCTTCGTTCTGGCATGGAATCTCGTGGGTGATACCCTGCGAGATATCTTCGACCCAAGACTCAGGATATGAGGGGTGGGGACAGGTGGAAAAGAAAAAGATCCTCGAAGTCAGGAACCTGAAAACCTATTTCTACACTGAAGATGGCGTGGTCAAAGCTGTCGATGGTGTGAGCTTCGAAGTGTACGAGGGAGAAACTCTGGGTATAGTGGGAGAATCGGGATGTGGAAAATCCGTGACCTCTCTATCGATACTGAGACTTCTGGATGAAAAAGGACGCATCGAGGAAGGAGAAATCCTGTTCAAGGGTAAAAATCTGCTGGATCTTTCGGAAGACGAGATGAGAGAAATACGTGGTAACGAGATAGCCATGATTTTTCAGGAACCCATGACCGCGCTGAACCCGGTTTACACCATAGGAGATCAGATCATGGAGGCAATAATACTCCATCAAAAAGTGAGTGAACAGAAAGCGCGCAAAATAGCCATAGAAATGCTCAAAAAAGTTGGAATACCTGAGCCGGAAAAACGCATAGACGAATACCCTCATGAACTCAGTGGTGGCATGCGCCAGAGAGCCATGATAGCCATGGCACTTTCATGTAATCCTTCCATACTGATAGCAGACGAACCCACCACGGCTCTCGACGTAACCATCCAGGCCCAGATACTGGAACTCATGAAGGAATTGCAGAGAGAATACGGTATGTCCATAATAATGATTACACACGATTTGGGTGTCATAGCCGAGATGGCAGATAGGGTCCTCGTCATGTACGCTGGTAAAGTTGTCGAGTACGCTGACGTTAGGGATCTGTTCAAAGATCCCCATCATCCCTACACATGGGGACTCATGAATTCCATCCCTCGTCTGGACGTGGAATACGAAAGATTAAACGCCATACCGGGCGTTGTGCCGGACGCTCTTCACTTTCCCGAAGGTTGTAGATTCAGGAACAGATGTGAATTCGCCACAAATAAATGCGCCGAGGAACCACCATTGGTGGAAGTGAAGGCGAACCATTTCAGCGCCTGCTGGCACATAGATGAATTACGTAAAACCATGAAGTTGGCACAGGAAGGTGAAACAGCATGACCACGAAACAACCTATCCTTCAGGTTAGAAATCTCGTCAAACATTTTCCTATACGTGCCGGGGTGTTGAAACGCATCGTGGCATGGGTTAAAGCCGTTGATGGTGTGGATTTCGATATATACGAAGGTGAAACGCTGGGCCTTGTTGGGGAATCCGGCTGTGGAAAGACCACCGTCGGAATGACCATACTGGGATTGTATGCTCCCACTGACGGAAGCGTGTACTTCGAAGGCGAGGACATAACGCCCTACATAATCCCCCGCTGGAGGGTAAGAAAATACATTCTTAAAACGTACGTAAAACCTTTCATGAAGCTGAAAAAAGATAAAATAGATGAACTACCCAATCACATGAAGAGATACGCAGAAATTTTCTTCAACGATGTCAAAAGCAACGCAAAAGAATTCATCAGAATGTTCATGGACAACAGAAAAGATAAGCAAAAAAGTATCAGACGCAATCTGCAGATAGTTTTCCAGGACCCATTCAGTTCGCTGAATCCCAGGATGAGGGTGGGTAACATCATAGGCGAAGCGCTGGATGTACACAAACTTGTGAAAAACAGAGAGGAGAGAAACAGAAAAGTCGTGGAAATCCTCAAAAAGGTTGGAATGTTTGATGAACACGCAAATAGATATCCCCATGAATTCAGCGGTGGTCAGAGGCAGAGAATAGGTATAGCGAGAGCACTGGTTCTGAATCCGAAACTCGTGGTAGCCGACGAAGCAGTTTCAGCTCTCGATGTTTCCATACGCAGTCAGATACTCAACCTCATGGAGGATCTACAGAAGGATTTTGGGCTGACTTACCTCTTTATTTCGCACGATCTGAGTGTTATAAAGCATATAAGTGACCGGGTGGCGGTGATGTATCTGGGCAAGATAGTGGAAATAGCGCCCAAGAAGAATCTTTTCGATAGGCCTCTTCATCCCTACACCGTTGCTCTTATGTCGGCCATACCGATACCCGACCCCGATTACAAGAAAAAACGAATAATTCTTAAGGGAGATGTCCCGAGTCCCATAAATCCTCCATCCGGTTGCAGGTTTCACCCTAGATGTCCCATAGCACGCGAAATATGTTCAAAGGAAGAACCCCCCTTGCAGGAGCATGGAGCAAACCATCTCGTTGCATGCCATTTCCCGGGTGAAATGAGTTGACGAGAGAAACGATTTTAAGATTCTTGAATGAAGTTCTGTACAAGGTCTCAAAACCAAGTAGATACATAGGTGGGGAAATGAACTCCGTTTTTAAAGAACCCGCAAGTAAACTGCGGGTTCTTCTGATATTCCCTGATGCATATGAAGTGGGAATGTCGCACCACGGATTGCGTATATTGTACGATATTCTGAATGAGCAGGATTGGATCTATGCAGAAAGGGCCTTTCTACCCTGGGTGGATATGATGGAAGAAATGAAAAAAAGGAAAATCCCACTGTTCTCTTTGGAAACAAAAACCCCCGCCTCTGATTTCGATGTACTGGCTTTCTCCCTGCAGTATGAGCTGGTGTATCCCTCCTTCCTGGCAACCCTGGAACTCGCGGGACTCCCCACGAAAGCAGAAGCGAGAAGAGACGATGACCCCATTGTCGTAGCAGGAGGACCATGCGCAACCAATCCTGAACCAGTAGCAGAGTTCGTGGATGCCTTCGGCATAGGAGACGGAGAAGAAATGATCCTGGATATTTGCAAAGTTCTGCATCAAACGAAAGGTATGAAACGTGCAGACAGGCTCAAAGAACTCTCAAAAATAGAAGGGGTGTATGTTCCGACATTTTACGCACTGGAAAACAAGGGAAGATTCATTGTTCCCATGGGTCCAAAGGTGAAGATACGTCGGGTCGAAAGGCCAACGAAACAACCCGTCCGACAGATCGTTCCCTTCATGGAAATAGTGCATGACAGGGGTATAGTAGAGGTCATGAGAGGATGTACCAGAGGTTGCAGATTCTGTCAGGCAGGTATGATATACAGACCCGTTCGGGAGCTGTGGCCACAGGAAATAGAGGAAATCACGAAAGAGTTACTCGAAAATACCGGGTATGAACAGATATCGTTACTGTCACTGAGTACCATGGATCATACAGGTATAGAAGAGATCCTGAGGAGACTACAACCCTTGATGAAGGAACACATGTTATCCCTTTCCCTGCCATCCACCAGGGTGGGAAGATTCGGTGTTGAAATAGCGGAAACCATCAGTTCTGTTCGTAAAACAGGGCTTACCCTGGCACCGGAAGCAGGAAGCCAGCGCCTCCGCAATGTGATAAACAAAAATGTTAAAGAAGAGGAACTACTCGAATCTTTGCACATAGCTCGCTCCAGAGGCTGGAGAAGGGTCAAACTTTACTTCATGATGGGACTCCCAACCGAGAAGGATGAGGACATCTACGAAATAGTGAAACTGGTGAAGAAAGTGCGGAGACTGGTGAAAGAAGTAACGGTGAACGTGTCCGTTTTCATACCCAAGGCACATACTCCCTTCCAGTTCGCTGCTTTCATGAACTTTGAAGATTATCGCAGAAGGTTGAGAATATTGAGAGATCTCAAGCGCTATGCCAGAGTCAAGGTAGCTGATTATCATCAAAGCCTCATAGAGGCTGTGTTATCGCGTGGAGATAGAAAACTCTCGAAGGTATTGATGAGGGTCAGAGAAAAAGGGGCACTGTTCGATGAATGGGAAGACAGATTCAATTATTCGATGTGGCAGGAAGCATTCCAGGAAGAAAATCTGGACATGAACACGTATCTTGAAAGTATAGACCCCTCCACGCACCTTCCATGGGATCACGTGGATATAGGACTAGAAAAAGATTTTCTCGTAGCGGAATACGAAAAAGCTTTGCATGAAGCCACAACGCCGGATTGTCGCTTCAACACCTGCACAGGATGCGGTGTGTGCAGCTCCAGGAATGTTCACAATAGATTGTACTTGAAGTAAAGACACAATTTATTTGGCGCAGTCGAATATTACAAAACCCAGAGAAAGGTATCCACGAAGGCGAACAAAAGAGCCAACTGCTGTTTTTAAGATCGTTACGCTCTTTTTTCTTTCTCTATCAGCTGAATAAGATTCGTAATTTTAGCAAGGGTATCTGGCACATCCTGTGTTGAAACTCTCCATATATTCTCCAAATCAACTTTTGCATACGCATGTATAAGAACATCCCTTAAACCTGCCATGCCTTTCCAGGGAATTTCAGGATGTTTAAGCACCAATTCAAAACTCAAACGTTTGGTGGCTTCACCAACAATCTCAAGTTGCCTTATGACAGCATCCTGTAATATCTCGTCTTGCATGAACTCTTCCTTCGTCTTTCCACTAAGATACTTCACAATTTTCTCCATGGCCTGTTTTATATGTACAAGATACACAAGATCACGCTTCATATATCAAAATTGCCTCCTTTTCAACTTCCTCTCTTATAAGTGGATCAAGCATTTGGAGGGTGAGTACATCTACCTTGATACCGATCATTTCAGCAATATCATGATGCAAAGCAAAAAATTCAAATCCCTTAGGAGCGTTTTCTCCAAATTCAACTAAGATGTCTACATCGCTCCCTTCCTTAACATCGCCCCTTGCTCTCGATCCAAAAACGTATATTTTCTTTGCATCTCTCTCTCTAAGAAATTCCACGATCTTTTTAAGTTTTTCCTCAGAAAGACCTGCTACTTTCTCCATTCCGTCACCACCAAAGAGGTTCATCTTCCGCGGTTTCATTATATCACCGAAAAAGCGAGCACTCTTTCCATCCTTCTTCTCACTCTTCCTGTCAACATTTGAATACCTCCTTTTGTATACCAGAGATATTCAGATGTTACTACTCAATTCTTACCGATGTTTTTGCTCATTTTTGATCGACGTTTTTGCTATTTTATAATCGATGTCGACATGAGCTTTCCTGCTGCTTATCCTTTCATATGGCATAGCACCAGATTGAATCCTTGCTTCTTCTTCCGAGCCGTCTCATACCTTCTTCGTTGTCCTCGAAGAACTGGTGTATAATTTCTTCTGAAATAGTGATTTGCAATATCTATACCCCCTTTCTGAAATGTTTTTTAGCTTATAGCCCTGTTCCTTGAGAAAGGAGCAGGGCTTATTTGTTTTTGCAGCAATTATTGTACACTGCCACTTTCTGGAGCATCTCGGCCTTGATAATGAATATCAGCTGTAAATCTATTGTTACTGGATAACGTTTGAAACTCCTTTTACCAGAAGAAGGTTTTTCCTCAATTTTGAAAGTTCAATGAGAGATTTTTCAAAGCCACTTTTTGAGAATATTATGAAGAAGTTATCCTCCTCATCGCTTAATTTTCTGCTTTTTTCAAGCAATGAGTAGTAAATATCCAAGCCAACCAACTTTTTCGTGAACTTGCATTCTCCAAAAAGTTTTGCTTTTCCTTTCAGGGTTCCCACTATATCTATCTCTTCATGCTTATCCCACCATCTACCTATCTTTTCAAACTTTAGAGGAAAAAATTCCGTGGAGTTGAGTTCCTTAACTTTTTCCCTGCACAGATCTTCATACACAAAACTCACATGTTTCTCCTCAAAGTATTTTTTTATTTCTTCCATCACATACTCTGTTTCACCCATTTCCAGGAAGCTGAGGTTCGGGTACACAAACTTGAACCAAAAATCAAGGAAATAATCTTTTATGAAATAGAGCCCCTTTTTGCTCTTTTCAGGATTTTTCTCTGTTACAGGTACCTCTCTTTTCACTATATCCATATCGGATAAAACTTTCAAATAGTATGAAAGCGACTGCTGTTTTATACCCGATTTTGCAGCGATCGACGATAATCTCCTGTTTCCAAGGGATATGGTTTTCAGAATGGAAAAGTAACTTCCCGTCTCTTTGAGATCCCTTTCCAAGAGAAAGAAGGGTTCCTCAAAGAGAAAACTGTTTTTCTCAAGAATGTTGTCCCGAATCATCTCGTACACATCTTTTGAGAGATCAACGAGCTCTATATACTTCGGAACACCACCTGTCACGGCGAAATACTTCAAAAGTGTCATTTCACCAGTATCTTCTTTGAAAAATTCTTTATAATGTGTGAAAGAAATAGGTTTTAGTTTGATCTGCCCTGTTCTCCTTCCATAAAGCGGACTCGAATAAGCCAAAGTGCTTTCATGCATCATGCTTATAAGAGATCCGCAAAGAATCAGCATCACATTTTTGTCTTTAAGAACGTTGTCCCAGATCTTCTGCAGGATCGATGGGAACGATGGATTCGCCAGAACTATATTTTGAAATTCATCTATTGCTATGACGATCTTTTCTGAAAAAGAGGAAGAAGCCACCAGGAATATATCTTCCCAATCCAGCACGTTCTCAGGTTTTAGAACAGGAGCTTTTGTTACTTTATAAACGACCTTCTGAAACGATCTTTTCAGCTGTTCCTCGTCCTCCTGAGTTGCGAGAAAATATATCGACTTTCTGAATTTCGAAAATTCTTTTATGAGTTCCGTTTTTCCCACCCTTCTTCTTCCATATATCACCACAAAAGACGCTCCGTTTCTCTCGTATTCCTTTTGAAGGAACTTAAGCTCATCCTTTCTATCGACAAACATATCTTCACACTCCTTATGGCGATTAGATAATAGTCAAAACAATTATAGCATAAACTATTATAGTTTATACTATGATTATCAACACGAAACAACTATGAAGGAGATAAAATAGTGAGTCTACTTGGAAATGCTGCCTCTCTGGTTGAAAGATGATTTCTGGATTGATCCGCGCTGCCTGAAAATTTTGCTTTGTTACCTGTAAGTAACTTCTACACATATTTTTGCAACCCATCCAATTTGAAAATTGTGTGGATTTCGATAGGATAGAATTGAAACCCCGATAGTGTACAACGATCGCTGTAAAAATATAAAAGATCCTGTATCTTGGTAGAATAGAAGGCACACGCATCTTCCAAAGAAAAGGGTACAGGAGCATTTCAAGAAAAATGGAGAGGAGCAATTTGGCTTTAGAAAAGGAAAAAGATATTATGAATCCTCGCAGATTATTCAACAGAGATTTTCTTCTACTTTGGGTAGGTCAAGCTGCTTCGGCTTTTGGAGATGCAGTTCACTATATTGCAATGGCCTGGTGGATAATGCAAACGTTCAATTCACCCATTGTGCTTGGTAATACCTATGCCCTCCTCAGCGCTCCACGTGTCTTGATAGGTCCAATAGCCGGCGCTGTGGTGGATAGATCCAACAGAAAATGGATCATTGTGGGAATGGATCTTATAAGAGGATTGGTAATAACTTCCATGGCGATCATGGCAATTAACGACAAGCTGACCAAACCTTATCTCTACCTGTTTTCGGTCATAATATCTCTATCAGGTGCTTTCTTTACACCTGCAGTGAACGCGAGTATTCCATTATTAGTGCATAAAAAACACCTGACACGCGCCAATTCTCTTTACAGCATTTCGAGACCTCTTTTCAATCTCCTGGGGCCGGGTATAGGAGGTTTGCTAATTGCGAAATGGGGAGCACCGATTGTTTTTCTGATAAATGGAATAACCTTCTTCGCTTCAGGTGTGACCGAAATGTTTATAAGAATACCCAAGAGAAATGGTCTCAAACATAGTTACATCGGATTCCTTAAAAGTATAAAAGAAGGTTTCATATACATCTTCGAAAAGAAACAATTGAGAGCCATGGTTCTCGGTCTCAGCTTTGCGAGTTTCTTTATTGGACCCATAGACATATTACTCCCAAAATACGTTCAGAGCGATCTTTCACTTTCTGCGGCTCATTATGGTTTAGTAGTCAGCATATTTTCACTGGGTTTCATAGCAAGTAGTGGTATCCTTGCGCTCATTCCGAATGTTAAAAGACCCGCTACATTTATCACTATTGGCATTTTTTTCTATGGGAATCTTGTTGATCATGACAACCTGGCAGCAATCGTTTTATTACTTAATGGGCACGATATTTTGCGTTGGTACAACGTTTGCCATTGTGAATATATCGATTAACGTGCAAATACAAACAACTGTACCTGACAACATGAGGGGACGAGTTTTCAGTCTACTTGAAACGTTTATAGGCACTCTTACACCAGTATCTCTTGCGATGGGAGGATACTTCCTGAACGTGCTCACGTCTCGACAATTCATGATTCTTATGGGTTTAGGCGTAGCAATCGGTGGATTCGTTTACTTGAAATCGCGCGGTTGAATACATCGGTACTTTTCACGCCTGAGTAAGATACATATGACATGCAATATCCACCGAGCAAACGAAATACCTACTCCAAACGTTTGTTTGAAAATTTTTCTCAGTACGTGGTAAACTTTTATAGAAATATTCATTTTGTGATCTCTTCGCGTTAAGAGATTTAATGAACCTAACATGTAGGGAACCAGAAAAGGATAAATGAAATCGAATTTGCAAAGATAGCATCGGAGGTGGAACTATGATTGAAGAAAAAATAAAGGAAAAGATTCAGGAGATTTTTAAAGAAGCGAATGTGGAGGTTAACTGAATAATTCTCTTTGGTTCAAGAGCAGGAGGGAATTGGAAAAAGGCAGCGATTGGGATTTACTCATTGTGGTGAATAAAGAGCTTGCAAGAAATGAAAAAAAATTCTCGCATCTTATAAGAAATGAACTTGCGGAGGAGTACAATAGCATGCGACGTTATAATAAATTGGCACGGTAACTCACAAAGCACTGAAGGAAGGGATAGAGATATGAATGAATGAGAAGATCAAAAAGTGGATTATAAAAGCAATGGAGGATTATAGAACGGTTGAGAATGAATTTAAACTTTCAGAAGAAGAAATAGTAACCAGCCCTGTTTGTTTTCATTGCCAGCAACTTGTTGAGAAAATGCTCAAGGCTTTCCTTACTTTAAAAGGTATTGATTTTGGGAGAACTCATAACTTGATGTAGGAAATCTTTCGGATTATGCGGTAGAAGTTAGATATGCAGATGAGTTTTATATTCCAACGTTGGAAGAAGCAAAACAAGCTTTTGAAATTGCTAAAAAGGTAGAAGAACTCATATTTAGAAAGATGGAGATAAGGGAAGGATGCGTTTCCAAAATGGAACGATTGTTGATAAGACTCGCGGTAGTGATACTGATAGACATAAACGAAGAGTGGCTGATAGGGAGAAAGTATCTTGATATGGGGGAAAGCGACTTATGATGAGATATAGGGCCTTTTTACAGCAAATTCTTGACACAGCCAAATAAAAGGTATACACACTTTGCGAAAAAGAGTACAGGATCTTTTACAACAATTCTTTAGCATAACCTTACGCTTTTTGAGGATCTTCCTCGCGTGACATTTTTGTGATAATATATATAAAGCCGGGGCGTAGCGCAGATGGTAAGCGCGCCTGCCTTGGGAGCAGGAGGTCGCTGGTTCAAGTCCAGTCGCCCCGACCATCGTTTTCTTGACTGTTAATTGGTCTTGTGATAATATAACATTCAGGGATGCGGCCGTAGCTCAATTGGTAGAGCATCGGCCTTCCAAGCCGAGGGTTGCGGGTTCGAGTCCCGTCGGCCGCTCCATGATGGTTGCGCCCGTAGCTCAATGGGATAGAGCATCGGATTTCTAATCCGACGGTTGGGGGTTCGAGTCCCTCCGGGTGCGCCATCAGGTTGTGGTGACTGTAGCTCAGCTGGTAGAGCGCCTGACTGTGGATCAGGTGGTCGCGGGTTCGAATCCCGCCAGTCACCCCAATCGAGCGCCCGTGGCTCAATTGGATAGAGCGTCGGACTTCGGATCCGATGGTTGGGGGTTCGAGTCCCTCCGGGCGCGCCAAACCGAGGAACGTGGCGAAGTAATTTGCAATACAATTCGATATCCAGGGAAGTAAAGGAGGTTGCAAAATGGAGGTTCTGAAGGTAGCGTCCAACTCGAAACCGAACGCGGTAGCCGGTGCTCTTGCGGGTGTTATAAGAGAGCACGGCAAGGCAGAAGTTCAGGCAATCGGTGCCGGAGCAGTCAACCAGGCAGTCAAAGCCATAGCGATTGCTCGTGGATATCTTGCACCGAGCGGGATCGATCTGGTGTGTGTCCCCGCTTTTACGGATGTGGAGATCGACGGAGAAACCCGTACCGCCCTTAAGTTCATCGTTCAACCCAGAGAATGAAAAAATGATTCTCATTTGAGGGGTTCCCCGCCTTCAAAGGGCGGGGTTTATTTCTTAAGGTTACACTTATTTTTAGGACCTTGGATGGTGGAACAGATGTTTGATAAGAGGAAACACGAGTGGTTTCTATCGATTTTATTCATCTTCTCCAATGCCGTGCTGGCAGTACTGTGGTTCAATTTCTTCCCTCTAAAATCTTCCTTTGATATAGGCGATATCTCAACCAAAAGCCTTCTGTTCATTGTATGTACAGTAGCCTTTTTCATGACCATAAAAAAACTGGGTGGATTCGCCGCCATGGCATTGATAGTTCTGAGTAACGGTCTGCTGGTGAACCTCCTGGATGAGTTGACTCTGGAGAAAAGGATAATAGCCGATATTATCGAAAATCTCCTTCAACTTACAGGATTCCCACTGTTTCTTATTGCTACCTGTCGAATATACATCAGAGCGAGAAAAAGACGGATGATGTTTCAAAACCTCTTCGATCACACGAACGACATGGTATTTTTTGTGGATGCGAACGGCCGGCTTCTGGAAGCAAACAAAAGGTTTTACACAGCCCTGGGTTATGAACCGCAGGAATTGAAGGAAGCACACTTCAACGATTTCATACACTGTAGAATTAGAAACATCACCGATATATTCCACACCCGTCAACCTCTCACCTGCGAAATGGAGCTGGTGAGAAAAGACGGCACGACCATTCCCGCTGAAGTGAGCGTCGCTTTTATCGAGGAGTATGTGTATCTTCAATGTATCGCCAGAGATATAAGCAAGCATAAAGAACTGGAATTCAGACTTTCAAAAGAACGAAAACGATTTGAAGAATACTTCGAAACAGCGCAGGTAATGAATCTTGTGCTGGATAGAAACGGATGTGTAAAGATGATTAACCAGAAGGGATGCGAGATCCTTGGGCACAGTAAAGAAGAAATAATTGGGAAGGATTGGTTCGAAAATTTCCTGCCGCTACATGTGAAGGATGAAGTCAAAGGAGTTTTCCACAAAGTGTTAAACGGAGAAATCGAAGCGGTGGAGTTTTTCGAAAATCCTGTATTGACTTCATCAGGTAAAGAAGTGATGGTAAGCTGGCACAATTCCATCATAAAGAACGAGAGAGGAGAGCCGGAGGAGATCCTCAGTTCCGGCATTGATGTAACGACACACGTGGAATACCGAAAGCGGATGGAAAATCACATAAAATTTGCCAGGAAACTGCTTGAGATGATCAGAACGATCCTTGATATCAAACCCGATACGGACAGCCGTGAGATATTTGAGAAAATCATGGACATGACGGTGAACATGATTCCCAATGTCCAGGCGGGAACCCTTATTTTGAAGCAGGATGATGGTTCCTACCATTTTATAGCCGTTTCCGGCCTGGATATGGAAAGACTCAGTAAGGTGAGTTTCACGGCAGAAGAAGTCAAAAGGTTGGTTTCCGAAGGACCCATTATAGTCAAGGATTGGAGACGATTCAGGGAAGGCATGGATGAGAAAAGGCAAGAGTATCTGAGCACCGGTATAAGATACATAAAAACCACACTCGTGGTACCCATATTGTTCAAAGGAGAAATTCTGGGTTACTTCACTCTTGACAATTTCAACGATTCAGATGCTTTTGACAACGAAGCACTCGAAATGGCCAGAATTTTGGGAGCACAAACGGCAGTACTAATGAAAAAACTCGAGCTTGAGAAAGATCTGCTGTTCCTTTCCTCGAGAGATTTCCTCACCAGTTTACTCAACAGGAGATCGTTTGAAGAACAGGCCACGAGGATGTTGGCACTTGTCAGAAGAGAGAATCAGCGTTGCTGTGTTATGTACATGGACATAGACAGATTTAAGGCGATAAACGATCATTTCGGACATGCCATGGGTGATAGGATACTTCAGGAAGTCTCCAGAATATTCAGGGATAGACTCAGGGAAAGTGATCTCATAGCACGTATAGGTGGAGACGAATTCATAGCTTTGCTTCCAGATACCGATGCAGAGGGCGCCCGGGTGGTAGCAGAACGTGTGGGAAGAGATCTTCTCATAGACATCGAAAAGGGCAAAGAACCGTTGAGCGTGAAAATAAGTGTTGGTATCTCCGAGTTTCCATCGAATAGTGAGCAACTCGAGGAACTTGTCAAAATGGCGGATCATGCCATGTACTTCGCCAAGAAGAACAGAACAGGGTATGCGATATACTCTTATATACGTGATAAAATTGAACAAAAAATTTCGAGGGGTGAGTAACCCATGGAGATAGGCACAAGATACGAGCCCCGGAGTATAGAAAACAAATGGTATGAATTCTGGGAGAAGGAGGGGTTTTTCACACCGAAAGGACAGGGCGACAAATTTTCCATAGTTATACCCCCACCCAACATAACGGGCCGTATACACATGGGACACGCCCTGAACATGACCCTGCAGGATATAGTCGTCAGGTACAAGAGAATGAAAGGATACGATACCCTCTGGCTTCCAGGTGAAGATCATGCCGGTATAGCCACGCAGAATGCGGTGGAAAAGTATCTGGCAGAAACGGAAGGAAAGAAAAAAGAGGATTTTACCAGAGAAGAATTCCTGGAAATTGTATGGAAATGGGCGAAAAGGTACAGAAAAGAAATAGCGGATCAAATAAGAGCGCTGGGAGCATCCGTAGATTGGACACGTGAAAGGTTCACCCTGGATGAAGGTTTGAACAAAGCCGTGCGAAAAGTCTTCGTTCAACTTTACAAAGAAGGTTTGATATACAAAGGGAAGTACATTGTCAACTGGTGTCCGAGATGCGGAACAGTGCTCTCAGACGAAGAGGTTGAACATGAAGAACACCAGGGGAAGCTGTATTACATCCTCTACCCATTCGAAGATGGGGACGGAGGTATAGTCGTGGCAACCACAAGGCCAGAAACCATGCTGGGAGACACGGCGGTGGCTGTACACCCGGAAGATGAACGCTACAAAGACTTCGTGGGCAAAACGCTGATACTGCCACTTGTGGGAAGAAGAATACCCGTTATAGCTGACAAATATGTTGACCCCTCGTTTGGTACAGGAGCGGTCAAGATAACTCCTGCACATGATCCCAATGACTTCCTCATAGCACAAAACCACGATTTGCCAATGGTAAATATCTTTGACGATTCAGCACGTGTGAACGAAAACGGTGGAAAATACGAGGGATTAGACAGATATGAAGCACGGAAAGCCGTAGTGAAGGATCTCGAAGAGCAGGGATTTCTGACGAAGGTGGAGGACTACACCCACTCCATTGGTCACTGCTACAGGTGTCACGAAGTTATAGAACCCCGCGTTTCCGATCAGTGGTTCGTGAAGATGAAACCGCTTGCAAAAAAGGCCATAGAAGCCGTGGAAAAAGGTGAAATACGCTTTTTCCCGGAGAGATGGACCAGGGTTTACCTGAACTGGATGTACGAAATCAGGGATTGGTGTATAAGCAGGCAACTGTGGTGGGGCCACAGGATACCGATATGGTACTGTGAAGAATGCGGGGAAGTCATACCGAGTGAAGAAGAACTCGAGAAGTGTCCAAAATGTGGAAGTGACCAGGTGTATCAGGATCCCGACGTTCTGGATACCTGGTTCAGCTCGGCTCTCTGGCCGTTTTCCACCATGGGATGGCCGGAAGAAACGGATGATTTGAAACGTTATTACCCGACGGATCTTCTGATTACTGGATTCGATATCATCTTTTTCTGGGTGGCCAGAATGATAGTGATGGGCCTTAAATTCATGGGTAAAAAACCCTTTTCACATGTGTACATCCATCAACTGGTGAGAGATAAATATGGTCGCAAGATGAGTAAATCGCTGGGGAATGGTATAGATCCTCTGGACGTCATAGAAGAATATGGAGCGGATCCCATGAGATTCACGCTCGCCATGCTGGCAGCACAGGGGAGAGATATAAAACTCGATCCTCGCTTTTTTGAAACGTACAGAAGGTTTGCCAACAAGATATGGAACGCCACCAGATTCGTTCTGATGAATTTAGATGGATTCGAAGAAAAAGACCTCGAAGAGTTGGACCTTTCACCGGGAGATGAATGGATACTGTCTAGATTGCAGAATGTCATCAGCACTGTGACCGAGGCGCTGGAGAGTTATGATTTCAACATCGCCGCTAAAGCCATATATGATTTCTTCTGGAGCGAATTCTGCGATTGGTACATAGAACTGGCCAAACAGGGATTGAAGAACAGAAGAATGGAAACACAGAACGTGTTGGTACATGTTCTGGACAGAAGTTTCAGGTTGCTCCATCCCTTCATGCCGTTCCTGACCGAAGAGTTATGGCAGAAATTACCTATAAACAAAGAGAAGTCGTTGACAATCGCCAGATGGCCGGATGCGAATTCAAAATTCGTCTTCCAGGAATCCGAAAGGTTCTTCAACGTCGTTATGGGAACGGTAAGGGGTATAAGGAATGTGAGAGCCGATATGGATATGCCACAATCGACCAAAGTCAGAGTTGCCTACACGATGAAAAACGACGCCATTCCCAGAGGCTACTTCGAAGATTACGTGAAGCACCTGGGAAATCTCGAAGATCTCGAGGAAGTTGAAAGACGGCCATCGAGATCCGCTGTTGCACACGTTGATGATCACGTGGAGGTTTTCGTGCTCCTAAAGGAACTGGACTTCAGGAAAGAAGCAGAAAGATTGAAAGGGAAGATATCGAAACTCATAAAAGAAAAGGAGAGGTATGTGAAAAAACTGGAAAATCCCATGTTCGTTTCCCGAGCTTCCGAAGACATCGTGGAGGAAACCAGAAAAAAACTGGAGGATCTGAGTAAGGCTATAACACGTCTGCAGAACCTTCTCGAAGAATTGGAAGGGTGATGAAACCATGAAGAAGATTCTCTACGTAATGTGCATTGTCCTGCTTTCCCAGCTTTCCATCGCATGGGATGGGCACGATCTTCTGACATATCACCTCGTTAAGAGTGCTCTTCCGGAGCTCATGAATAAGTACGTGCACGTAACGGAATATCAGTACAACGAATCCAGAGCCTACAATTTAATGAAAATGGTCGTTGGAGATTGGTGTGAAGATCTCGATGGCTGGGTAGCCACATGGCAGATACTGAGAACATATTCGTGCGAACCCGACATGGGTATGGATGAAGGCCTCAACATCTCCATTCTTCAGTTTCTACCCAGCGTCGATAGCCACGTTGTGAGACACGCGAAGATCCGGATATTCAACCTGGATTTTTTCCAGGGAGATGAGAGTTTCTACTACTTCGTTCGCATGTCCAAGATCGCTTTCAGCAGAGACGATAAATACTGGGGATATCGATTCCTGGCCCGTGCCCTGCACTACATAGAGGATCTATCACAGCCGTATCATAACAAGATTGACACGGACGATAAAGTGCTTCAAGTGCTGGACGCAAATTACAGACATTTTCTAAGGAGATGTCATTATGCATACGATCTGTTTCTGGCATACCTTTTTAACATAAACGATAGGAAGCTTCTGGATGCCATAGAAAACACCCCACCAATTCCCTGCAAGGATGAAAAAGAATTGGTGAAGAAGGTGCGGGAATTTTCCATCTCGAAGTTCGAAATAGTGCATGATGAGATAAAAAGGCTCTTCGAAGATATCCTCTGGAAACGCAAGGTGAAGATGGAAGATTTCCAGATAGCAGATTCAAAAGGGCAACTGGAGGTATTGAAAGAGGTAACATATCAGGTCATCTCCAATTTTGCAGGACACACCAAATATTTCCTCAGAAAATTCATGAAGGAAGTCCGGGAACTCAATTGATCAACGTTGTGATATAATTTGATGATTAAAAAAGGGTGGTTAGGGAAAGACTCATCCTGATATTCAA